>DATGNS010000263.1:0-2090 GCA_035306625.1 Pseudomonas sp.
GCGCGCCATCGACGAGATGTTCGCCCGGACGCACCTGCCCGGTGCCGAGTGGGCCCTGATCGCCTGCGACGACAAGCGCCGCGCCCGCCTGGCGGTGCTGGAGGCGGTCAACGAGCGGCTCGAGGCGCGCCTCGCCTCGGCGGGCTGAGGCCAGCCTCCCGGGCCAATAGCCGCTATGCTGTGCCTGTTGTCACGGTTTTCCCCGAACGCTTCGATCACACAGGAGGTGATCCCATGTCTCGCTTCTCCCCCGCCGCGGCTCGGCTGGCCCTGCCGCTGACCCTTGCCCTGACCCTCGCCGCGGCGCCCCCCGCTCTGGCCGATCCGGAGCGACTGGAGGCCGACCTCTTGGCCCTCTTCGCCGGCGAAGGCACCCTCGAGATCGGCGACCTCTCCTCGGCGCTGCTGCGCAGCCGGCTCACCGCCGAGGAGCTGCGCTTCGAGAGCCACGGGGGGGAACGGCTGAGCGTCGAGCGCTACCTGGTCAGCGGCGACTATGATGCGCCCGACGAGGTGACCCTGGAGGGCATCCGCCTGGAGGCCTTCCTCGATGAGCCCGCCGTGCTGGACATCCAGCGCCTGGTCGTGCGTGAGCCCGGGAGTGCCGTCCCGCCCGGCGACGATGAGGCGCTGCTCGAGCAGTGGCTGAGCCGCCTGACCCTCTCCGGGCTGAGCCTGAGCCTGGACGAGGCGCCGGCCGCCACCCTGGAGAGCCTGCGCCTGGACCGTGACCTGGAGGGGGGCAGCGGCGGACTCTGGCTCGAGGCCCTCGAGCTCGATCTGGCGCTGATGATCGACCAGGCCCCGGCCGACGAGCGGACCCAGCTGCGCATGATCAGCAACGTGCTCACCGACGGCAGCGGCCGGCTGCGCCTGGATGCCGGCTTCGACGCCGACTGGGAAGAGCGCGACGGCCTGGGGCGCCTCGGCAGCGAGGGGCGGATCGCGGTGCAGGATGCCCTGGGCCTGGCCCATGAGGCCCAGCTGCCGCTGCGTCTGCCGGAGGGGCTGACCCTGGCGGAGCTGCTGGCCGATGAGACCCTGCTGCAGGCGGCCACCTTGCTGGGCGGCGAGCTGCGCCTCACCCTGAGCGACGACGGGCTCTTCCCGCGGCTGGTGACCCTGGGGGCCGCCATGCAGGGGGTCGGCGAGTCCCAGTACCTGGAGCAGGCCCGCATCCAGGCCCAGGGCTTCGGGATGATGTTCGGCCCTCAGGTGCAGGCGGTGCTGACCGGGCTGGTGGCGCTGATGGAGGGCAGCGCCGAGGAGCTCGAGGTCTCGGTCACGCTGCCTGGCGAGAGCCGGCTGGAGAGCCTGGCCGACGACCCCCTGGCGCTGCCGGATCGTCTCGATATGCGGGTGGAGACGCGCTGAGGCGACGCTCCGGGCAGGTCCCCCGGAGCGGCATGAAAAACGTGCAGTTAAGGATGATCGCCTTTCAAGTGAAAGCGGTCATGGGGTGGGGTATCATGCAGCATTCAGTTTTCCCCCTTGAAGCGAGGTCCCCCGCCCATGTTCAGCCGCGACATGACGATTGCCGGTTTCGATGATGCCCTGTTCGACGCGATGCAGAAGGAAGTCGCGCGCCAGGAGGCCCACATCGAGCTGATCGCCTCCGAGAACTACGCAAGCCCAAGGGTGATGGAAGCCCAGGGCAGCCAGCTCACCAACAAGTACGCGGAAGGCTATCCCGGCAAGCGCTACTACGGCGGCTGTGAATATGTGGACATCGTCGAGCAGCTGGCCATCGACTACGCCAAGGAGCTGTTCGGCGCCACCTACGCCAACGTCCAGCCCCACTCCGGCTCCCAGGCCAACGGTGCCGTCTTCCAGGCCCTGGTCAAGCCGGGCGACACCGTGCTGGGCATGAGCCTCGATGCCGGCGGCCACCTGACCCATGGCGCCAGGCCCAACTTCTCCGGCAAGCACTACAACGCCGTGCAGTACGGGATCGACGAGAGCGGCCGCATCGACTATGCCGAGGTCGCGAAGCTGGCCCGTGAGCACAAGCCGCAGATGATCATCGCCGGCTTCTCCGCCTACTCCCAGATCATCGACTGGGCCAAGTTCCGCGAGATCGCCGACGAGGT
>DATGNS010000264.1:0-2951 GCA_035306625.1 Pseudomonas sp.
CCCTGCCGGGGGCTGTGCAGGCCGGTTTCCGATTCCCAGTGAAAGGTGTGCGTGCCGCTCAGCTCGGTTTCCAGGTGCACCACCGCGCTGCTCCAGTACAGGCGCCGGAGCAGTTCCTCGAACTGCTCCACCCACAGCTTCCACTCGTACTCCACGCCCGGGTAGCTGGCGCCGAAGTGGATCACCTGGCTGCGGTACAGCCCGGCGCCCGGCAGCTCGCTGCAGGAGAACATCTCGCGCCCGATGAGCCCCCACTGCTCGCCGGGCAGCTCGGCCAGCATGCGGCGATTGTGGGCCTGGCGCAGTTCGGCTCCCAGCGCATCGGTGGCCGGCCAGCCACGGATGCAGCCATAGACGATGGATTCGGCTTGCACGACGTTCGTCCTGATGCGGAATGACGCAGAACCTAGCACAGGCCCGCGGACGACGCATCAGCCTCGCTTGCGCAGCGCCAGGGTGAGCAGCAGCATGGCGGCGGCCATCAGGGTCAGCACCAGGAACGGGGCCCGGTAGCTGCCGGAAAGGTCGCGCAGCAGCCCCACCAGCAGTGGCATCAGACAGGCCAGGCAGTAGCCGACGGAAAGCATCATCGCCGTCCAGCGACTGACCTCGATTGGCGTCTGCACCTCGTACATGGGCAGGATCAGCGCCAGGGCGAACGAGCTGGACAGCGCCACGCCCAGGGTCACCGCCCACAGCTCCGGCCACAGGGTCGGCGCCAGGGCGATCATGCCCAGCGACAGCAGCGCCAGCGTGGAACAGAGGCCCAGCAGCAGCGGGCGGCTCACGTAGCGGTGCGCCAGCCAGGGCACCGCAAAGGCGCAGGGCATGCCCGCCAGCATGAACAGACTGAGCAGACCGTTGCTGCGCATCGCGGTCAGCCCCGCCTCACCATAGCGCGCCACCAGCCAGGTGCTCAGGGTGTAGAACAGCCCGGACTGCAGGGCGAAGAAGCCGGTGATCAGCCAGGCCCGCGACACGCCCCAGGGCAGGCCGCCGGCGGGCACGCTGCCCTGCTCTTCCCGCTGATTGGGCAGGCGCCACCAGACCAGCACCGCGATCAGGGCCGGCAGCGCCCAGAAGGCCAGGGCCAGCGTCCACCGCCCGGCGAACAGGTCGGTCAGCGGCTGGGTGAACACCACCCCGGAAGCGCCGCCCACCGACATGCTCAGCGAGAACCAGCCCAGCGCCGCGCCGAAACTCTGCAGGAAGTAGCGCTTGATGAAGCCGGACATCAGCGGACCGGCCACCGCCACGCCGATGCCCACCAGCCCGGCGCTGCCGATCAGCACCAGGCTGGAGGCGCCCGCCACGCGCAGCAGCAGCGCCAGGACCAGCAGCACCAGGCAGCCCAGCAGGACCCGCTCCAGGCCGAAACGCAGCGCCAGGCGCGGCGCCAGCGGCGCCAGCAGCCCCATGAACAGCACCGGCAGGACGGTGGTGAGACTGATGCCGGCGCGGCTCAGGGCCAGTTCCTCGGCCATGCGCTCGATGAGCGGCGCCACGGAGGTGATGCCGGGACGCAGGTTGAAGGCGGCCACGAGCAGCGCGAGGAAAAGCAGGGGGCGGGCAGGAACACGCATGACAGGCGAATCCGGGGACGAACAGCCAGGCACCCTATAGCGGCACCCGGCGTTCGGCAAGGGTCAACCGCCGCGCTTGGCGCGGATCTTTTCGGTCATGGCCACCATCTGCTGGTAGATGACCTCCGGATCCTGACGCTTGATGACCCAGGCCATGCGTCCCTGCTCGTGGGGCAGGATGAGGAAGGTGCCCCTGGCCACTTCCTGGTGGATATGGTCGGCGATGTCCGCCGCGCTGATCGGCGAGCTTTCCAGCAGCTTGCCCACCTGGGCCTTCATGGCCGGGTCCGGGCCGCGGAAGGAGTTGAGCAGGTTGGTCTGGAAGAAGGACGGGCACACCACATGTACGCCGATGCCCAGCGGCTTGAGTTCCACCAGCAGGCTTTCCGAAAGGGCCACCACGCCGGCCTTGGCCACGTTGTAGTTGCTCATTGCCGGTGCCTGCATCAGCGCGGCCAGCGAGGCGATATTGATGATGCGCCCCCTGCTGCGCTCCAGCAGCGGCAGGAAGGCCTTGCAGCCCTTCACCACACCCATCAGGTTGACCGATAGCTGCCAGTCCCAGTCCTCCAGGGACAGCTCGGCAAAGAAACCGCCCGACGCCACGCCGGCATTGTTGACCACCACGTCGATGCCGCCCAGCTGGCGTTCGCAGGCCTGGGCGAAGGCGGTCAGCTGACTGTAGTCGCGCACGTCGCAGCGCTGGATGAAGCCGTCGCCGCCCGCCTCTCGCACCAGGGCCAGGGTTTCCTCCAGGCCCGCGGGGTTGATGTCGCCGAGCGCCAGCTGCCAGCCCTCGCGCGCCCAGCGCAGGGCGATTTCCCGACCCAGCCCCGAACCGGCGCCGGTGATCATCATGCGGTTGTGCATGGTGAGAGTCCCTTCCTGTTGTTGTGCCGGGAGCGAGTCTAATCGGCGCGCGAAAGGGTCGTGGGCGTTATCAGGCGGATGAATGGACGCGGATTCGGCGCTGCCTGCCGCAGGATCAGATCGCCGGCCGGTCTCCGCCTACTTCAACCCCAGGCGCCGGGCCAGCTTGTGCAGGTTGCTGGCATCCAGCTCCAGCAGACGGGCAGCCTGGGCCCAGTTGCCGTCCGCGGCCGCCAGTGCCTGCCGGATCGCCTGGCGCTGGCAGGCGTCCACGCTGACGCGCAACGGCAGGATCCGGCCCGACGCTTCCTGAGCGGGACGACCCTCACCGGGTACCGGATGGACGATCGTCGTGGACATGCCATCCAGATCCAGCAGCTCCGGCTCCAGGGTGAGGATCGACTCGCGCTCACCGCCCCGGCTGACCAGACGCAGCGCCGCCCGGCTGATCACGTGTTCCAGCTCGCGCACGTTGCCCGGCCAGGGATAGGCCAGCAG
>DATGNS010000265.1:0-4152 GCA_035306625.1 Pseudomonas sp.
CGCAGCAACCCGGCCTCCAACTGATTGTCCGCTCCCGCCGCCTCGATGGTCTGCAGCACATCCAGCCCGCGCAGCCCCAGGTGAGTCGGCCGACCGTCGGTCACCATGGCATAAGCCGCCTGCACCGGGTACAGCCGCACCCGCACTGACACGCTGGGCAACGCCTGCACGGCCCGCTCAATGACGTCGACCGGCAATCTGCCCGCCGCACTGATCTGCAGCATCAGGTCGAACCGGTTGTCGTCCGACAACTGATTGTCCACTCCCGGCGTTTTCCAGTGCCCGGCATCTCCTTGATCCAATGCGAAGCGGCGCAGACGCTGGATACCCGGCTGCCGCCGCAGCGCCTGCTCCAGCAGCTCGGCACTGGCCTCGGCGCCCAGCTGCGGTGAGCCACGCAGCAGCACAAACCCATGCTCCAAAGGCGACTGCGCCGCACCGGGCCGCTGCCACAGCGTATCGGCGCCGGCGGGGAGGTTGTACAGCAGCGAACTCTGGAACAGGTTGATCTCATCCTCGCGGATCAGCCCGGCCACCTCGCTGCTGGCCAGCCCGCCGCGCTGCTCTTCGCTGTCGAAGTCGACCACCGCGATGCCATGCAGGCTGGCGTCGGGCTGGCCCGGCGCCAGATGATATTGCACATAGGAGCGAAAGCCGGGGATGCGGGCGGCGAGCATGCCGTGCACATCCCGCCAGTACTTGCTGAATAGATCGGCGTCCATGCCGTCCTTGCGGCGCAGCAGGGCGACCGTGGTAACTGCCGTCATCTGCGCTCTCCGTCAGGGGGCCGTCAGCAGGCCGCCATCCAGCGCGGTTACCGAGCCGGTGAGGTAGGCCCCGGCGCGGGAGGCGAGGAATACCACCATGCCGCCGATATCTTCCTCGCTACCGAAGCGCCCGGCGGGAATCTGCCCGAGCATCTGTTCCCGCAGGTTGGGTACCGCCTCGAAGAAGCCTGAGGTCATGTCGCTGGGGAAGTACCCCGGGGCGATGGCGTTGACGTTGATATGGCGGCCCCGCAGGTCCGACGCCAGCATGCGCGTCAGCTGGTGGATGGCCGCCTTGCTGCAGCCATAGGCATAGGCGCCGCCGTTGCTCTGCGGCATCAGTCCGCCGATCGAGCCCAGGTTGATGATCCGCGCCGGATCGGCGTCGTTGCCGGCGGCTTCCAACAGGGGCAGCAGGGCCTGGATCAGCATGAAGGGGGCGCGCAGGTTCAGCCCCATCAGGTCGTCCCAGCTGTCCGCGGTGGTTTCACCCATGGTCGCGGCGTTGAAGGTGCCGGCGTTGTTGACCAGGATGTGCAGCTGCGGGCAGGCCTCCGCCAGTTCATCGGCCAGCGCCTGGATATCCTCCTGGCGCGACAGGTCATGCTGGAGAAAGGTCAGCGGCGCCGCCTCGCCCAGTTCGGCCCGCAGCGCCTCGGCTGCGGCGCCGCTGCGCCCGGTGACGAACACCCGGCAGCCGGCGCGGATCAGCACCCGGGTGATCATGGCGCCGATGCCCTTGGCCCCGCCGGTGACCAGGGCGGTCTTGCCGGACAGGGAGAACAGCTCCGTGTAGATATCAGTCATGCGCTGGGTCCTCGGCCGGCAGGATCAGGCAATGGCGCCAAGCTGGCGCAACACCGGCACCGCATCCCAGATGCTGCGCTCCAGAATGATCTTGCCGTTCTCGTCCCAGCCCATCACGGTCACGCCGCGGGTCTTGGTGGTCTTGCCGGCGGCGTTGACGCCGAGAAACTCACCGGCGTGCACGGTTTCCCAGGTCCACTGGAACGAGCCCAGGCGATTGTCGCCGACGTAGTCGAACACCTTGAAGATGTCCTGCGACTTGGCCTTGTCCTCGTTGTTGAAGCCGCTGAAGAAGCGGCGCAGGGCGGCCAAGTCATTCTTGATGTGCACCTCGAGGTTCACATCCTCGAACTCGAACTGGTCGGAATAGAGCGTCATCAGCTCATCGGTGTTGCCGGCAAACAGACCAATCCAGTACTGGGACCATTCAAGATTCATGGGATGACTCTCCTGTTTGTTGTTGTAGTGCACAAAGATGATTCCACCCTAATCGACCCGGCACAGCGCAACGATGGCCGGGCGGGTCAGCCTCGGGCGTAATGTGACAATTCATCGGGTAAATCGGGAGCAGGTGCGGGGCGGCGTCCGTGCCCACCACCGTCAGGCGTTTTCAGCGGTACCGCTGTGCTGGGCCAGGCTGGGACGGCGTCCGGTCCAGCGCTTGAAGGCCCGGGAGAAGGTGCTGGCGTCGGAGAAGCCGAGCATGAAGGACACGCTCTGGACCGTGCAGTCCGGGCGCTGCAGATACTGGTAGGCCAGCTCTTCGCGCAGATTGTCCAGCACTTCCTGGAAGGTGGTGCCCTCTTCCTTGAGCCGCCGCAGCAGGGTGCGCTCGGTCATGTGCATCAGCTCGGCGGTGGCCTTGCGCGACACCTCGCTTTCCTGCTCCAGCTGCTGCAGCAGGCATTCGCGGACCTTGCGGGCAAATCGCTCGGACAGCTGCGCCATCTGGGTGACGGCCATGCTGTCGAGGGTCGATGCCAGGTGTTCGTCGGCGGACAGGATAGGGCGGTGCATGTCGGCCTGGCTGTAGCTGATGCAGTCCTCCTCCTGCTCGAACAGCACCGGGCACTGCAGCAGGTGCAGATACTCGTCCGGGTCGGCGGGGCGCGGACGTCGCAGACGCACTTCCAGCGGCGGTACGTCTTCGCCGACTATCCAGTTGTTGAAGCACACCAGGCCGGCGATCACGGTATCCATGGTTTCCGGCAGCACCGGCATGTCGCCGGTATCGAAGGCGAAGGTGAGTTTCAGTCGATCGTCGCTTTCCACCAGGCCGATGATCGCCGAGCTGGAAATCAGCTTGGCATAGCGGGCAAAGCGGTGAATGGCCTCGCCCAGAGTGGCGCTGCAGCTCATGGCGTGGCCCACCACATGGAAGGACGACGGACGGATCTGCCGGGCGACCTTGAGACCGAAGTTGGGGTCGCCGGTTTCCTTGACGGCGGTGCGCCACAGGCGGCTGATCATTTCCTGCCAGTAACGGCTGTTGGCATCCCGGAGGATGCCCGGGTCCATGCCGACCTGGCGGAAAATGTCCTCGTGGGACAGGCCATAGGCATCCAGAGTACGTGCGATGGCGAGAACCCAGCCAGAGTGTCCGGACTTCATGCTAAACCTCCTCACAGGACTACAGGCCCAGCGTCCGGAGTGAACGCTTTTTATATTTGTCGTCGGGCCTTGAGCCAGAGAATAAGACACAAGCGGACTTGGCTTGTCAAATTGCCATTTGTGTCAGGGGAGGACATTTATGGCATGAAAAGTTACCCCCCTGACACCTAAGGACAAGGCCTCCCCCACGGAAATCCAGACAATGACCGGCAAGATGACAAAAACAATCGGCCGGAAAACTCCACCGGCCACAGGAGGTAGCAATGAACTTGGGTGCAGATATCGCAGCGGTGGTGACCGGTGGGGCTTCCGGACTGGGTGAGGCCGTGGTCCGCCAGCTGGCCGCAGAGGGTGTGCGGGTCGCCATCTTCGACATGAATGCCGAGCGCGGCGAGGCCGTCGCTGCCGACGTGGGCGGGGTATTCTGCCCGGTGGATGTGCAGTCCGACGAGTCGGTGGCGGCAGGCTTCGACCGCGCCCGGGGCGCCCACGGCCAGGAGCGCATCCTGGTGAACTGCGCCGGCATCTCCAGGGGCATCAAGACTGCCGGGCGTGACCGCAAGACCGGCGAGATCCGGATGTTCCCCAGCGAGGTGTTCGATCAGGTCATCCAGATCAACCTGGTCGGCAGCTTTCGCTGCCTGGCCTACTCGGCGGCCGGCATGCTGACGCTGGATCCGCTGGAAGACGGTGAGCGCGGGGCGATCATCAATACCGCCAGTGTCGCCGCCCAGGACGGCCAGGTCGGCCAGGCCGCCTATGCCGCCTCCAAGGCCGGTGTGGTAGGCATGACCCTGCCGATCGCCCGGGACTTCATGGCCGATGGCATCCGCATCAACACCATTCTGCCGGGCCTGTTCGAAACCCCGATGATGGCCGGGCTGCCGGAGAACGTGCGCCAGTCGCTGGCCGGCACCGTGCCCTTCCCGCAGCGGCTGGGCAGTCCGCAGGAGTACGCCGACCTGGC
>DATGNS010000266.1:0-2856 GCA_035306625.1 Pseudomonas sp.
CAGGACGTGCTGTCGCAGTTCGATGGCGTGGTGGACGGGCTTTCCGTGCAACGTGTCCAGGACGAGCTGCTCGGTCAGTTGGCCGGGCTGCTGGAGTCCGACTACGACACCCTGGCGCTGGAGCTGGAAGAGGGTGAGAACTGGCAGCAGGCGCTGCTCCAGGAACCGACGAGTCCGGTGGCACCGCCGCAGCTGTCACCACCGGCCGATGCATCGCCCTGGCCGGTTGCGCCGGCCCGCCAGACAGCCGATAGCGAGTGTTTCGATCCGCCTGCCCAGACGCAGCCCGGCGAGTCGGCGGGCGCCGAGATCCGGGAGATCCACAGTGTCTCGTCCGGAGCCGGCACCGAGCGTTTGCGCGCCATCCAGCAATTGACCGCCGAACACCTGGGCGAACCGCTGGCCGATTTTGCCAGCACAGGCGAGCAGCCGATCCCCGCTCCGGCGGACGGGCTGGATCCCATCCCAAATATCTGGTTCATCGCGCCCGCGCTGGATGAGCCGGGCGCGTTGCGCGTGCACATCGCGCAACTGGCCCAAGAGATCGCCGCGGAAGCCGATCTGGATGCCGGCATCGAGGCGAGCGCTGAGGGTATTGGCTACCGCTGTCGAGACGTGGCGATTCAGGCGGAAGCCCGGCCGCTGTTCGGCCTGCTGTCGGCCTTGAGTGGTTCGGCGGATTCCACCGTTGCGTTGCCGGGGCTACCCGCAGACCACCTCGCCGCGCTGCTGCTCGGCGCCGGGGAAACCCGGGTGGCGCGGCTCAGCGATGCGGGGCTGATCAAGCTGTTTCGGGTGCTACGCCTGGCGCGCCGGTTGCGGGAGCTCGAGGTGCCGCAAGAAGGCACTGCTGCGGTTCACCTTTGCTGAGAGGCGGCTGGCATGTCCACATCCCATCCCCTGAACCAGGCGGTGATCAATCAGGCCCTGCAGGATCTGCGCAACGGCCAGCTGCGGCGCTGCCTAGCCATGGGCTTCGCCGAGCGTGACCTGGATGCGCTCAAGCATCCCGAGCTGGTCAGCATGCTGGTCAATGCCCGGGTCCCCTGGTGCACGGTCACGGTTAACCGCGAGGTCTTGCGGCGGCTGTTGCAACAGGTCCGGCAGGTCGAGCAGGAGGTGGCGATCATTGATCGCATGCTCCGCGCCGGGGCCAGCACCGAACTGGTCAGCCAGTTCTATGGCCTGACCCACCAGGAGGTGGCGTTGCGCCGCGCGGTGCTCGGCCTGCCCAAGCGCAAGGGGCGCCATCCCGTGCTGAGCGAGGCGCAGGAAATCGAGCTCTGGCATCGCTGGCAGCCGGAGCTACAACGCCGCCAGCAGCCTCTCGATGACACCCACGGGCTGCTGCTGATGACCCTGGACGTGGCGCAAGCCATGGCGCTGCCGCTGTCGGTGGTGTGGGCCACCGTGCAGCAGTGGATCGAACAGGGCCTGGTGTCCGGCTAGTGGCCACTCCACCGATGGAGCGCGGCGAGCCGGGCGGGTCCGGCAAGTCCGGTCCGGATGGTTTTCTGTTCAGCGGCAACCGTCACGAGAGCACACCGCGCGGCTTGTTGCTGGATCCCCGACTGACGCCCCTGGAGCGCAACGCCTGGCAGGTGTTGCGCCTGCACATTACAGGCGAGGGTGTAACTGTCTTCCCCAGCTACGAGCAGTTGCGCCCCTTCCTGGCGTCCACACCATGCGGCGCCCGGGCTTCCTGCGAAACCATCGCTCGCGCCCTGACGGTGTTGCGCCTGACGCGCTGGCTGAGTCTGGTGCGCCGCCGTCGCGACGCCCGCAGCGGTCGCCTTCAGGGCAATCTCTACGTATTGCACGACGAGCCGCTGTCGCCGTGGGAAGCCATGCAGCTGGATGCCGAATACCTCGGTCTGCTCAGCCAGGCGCTGGGGCATGCCAGCAAGGTCGTCCAGCGGGTGGGATGGCACACCCTGCAGGAGATCGATGAGGATCCCCGGATCTCCGAGCAGTCCCTGCCGAGCCGCCTGCAGGTGCTGGTCCAGCGCATGAAGAGCGCTTCCGAATCCGAAGCGGGGCGCACTCACGGGCTTCGGAATCCGAACGACCTGCCTTCGGCATCCGAAGCAGGGGTGCAAGCCCCACCACCCGTCTTGCTACCGAATCCGAATCGGGACCGTACAGTACAAGCCAAAAAAGAAGTACGTACTACGGCGACGGGCAGCCCCGAAGCCCAGCCACTGCGCCTTCCCGAGCGCTTCGGCAGGTTACAGGCGGAGCAGCGGCACGGCGCGTTGGCCGCCTTGCAGCGCCTCGACGCCAGCGATCGCCAGGCGGTGCTCGACGAGTGGGACGCCCGCTGCCGGCGCAGCAGTATCCGCAACCCCGCCGGCTACCTGTTCGGCATCATCCAGAAGGCGGCGCGGGGTGAGTTCCGGGCCTGGGCGGGCTCGGCGCAACGTGAGCCGCCCAGCCCGCCGCCGCCAGTCGAAGAGCCAAGGCCTGCCGCAAAACCGGCCGAGCCCGAAGCGGTCCGCCAGCACATTGCGCAGATACGGGACCTGCTGCGGCGCAAGTGACCGGGCGGCGGCATGCCGCAGCTATACCAGTGGTATAGCCCTGCGGGTGAGCGCACAAAGCGGGGCGCCATGCTGCAGTTTCCCGACTGCACGCCTTCCACATCCTGCCCAGTCTGGCGGCACGTTCCCCACTTCGTGACCCGCTCATGGCCAATGACTCCCTGCAGCTCAACCTCGGCTCGCTGCGCAGCGCCATCTCGCTGACGCTGCACACCCACCACGCCGCCCGGGTCTGGCGCGGCCGGGCGCCCAGCGCGGAGCGCCCGGGCATCATCGGCCTCAGCGCCTTTGTCGCCAGCGTGAACCGCATGAAGCG
>DATGNS010000267.1:0-2876 GCA_035306625.1 Pseudomonas sp.
CAGGAAGTGCTGATGGGTTGTGTGCTGCCCGCCGGCCTCGGTCAGGCACCGGCGCGCCAGGCGGCGTTGGCGGTCGGGCTGGCCAAGTCCACGGTGTGCACCACCCTGAACAAGATGTGCGGTTCGGGCATGCAGGCGGCGATCATCGCCCATGACCGACTGCTGGCCGGCAGTGTCGATGTGGTGGTGGCCGGTGGCATGGAGAGCATGTCCAACGCACCCTATCTGCTCGATGGTGCCCGTCAGGGGTTGCGCATGGGGCATGGGCGTCTGCTTGATCACATGTTCCTTGATGGGCTTGAGGATGCCTATGACAAGGGTCGTTTGATGGGCACCTTCGCCGAGGATTGCGCCCAGCAGCATGGTTTTACCCGTGAAGAGCAGGATGCCTGGGCGCTGCAATCGGTGCAGCGGGCGCAGGCGGCCATCGAGCAGGGGCTGTTCGCGGAGGAACTGACACCGATCAGCGCCCAGGTCGGGCGGCGGGTGGTACAGATGCAGGTGGATGAGACGCCGCTGAAGGTCGATCCGAGCCGTATCCCCAGCCTGAAGCCGGCCTTCCGTGACGGTGGCACAGTGACCGCGGCCAATTCCAGTTCTATTTCCGATGGTGCCGCAGCATTGTTGCTGATGCGCCAGTCCGAGGCGCTGCGCCGGGGGCTCAAGCCGCTGGCAGCGATTCGTGGTCATGCGGCCTTTGCCGACGAGCCAGGCCTGTTTCCGGTTGCCCCTATCGGCGCCATCCGCAAACTGCAGGAACGCACTGGCTGGTCGCTGGATGAGGTCGATCTGTTCGAGATCAACGAGGCCTTTGCCGTGGTCAGCATGATCGCGGTGCGGGAGCTGGGGCTGGACCCGGCAAAGGTCAACGTGCATGGCGGTGCCTGCGCTCTGGGCCATCCGATCGGCGCCTCGGGCGCGCGCATCCTGGTCACCCTGCTGGCGGCACTGCGGGCGCGTGGCCTGCGCCGCGGGATGGCGGCCATCTGCATCGGCGGTGGCGAAGCCACGGCCATGGCCATCGAACTGATCGACTGAGGAGGCGCAAATGCTGTTGACCGATGAACAACGCGAGATCGCCGGGGTAGCACGCCAGTTCGCCCGGGAGCGGCTGTTGCCGTTTGCCGCCGACTGGGACCGCGAGCACCGCTTTCCCGCCGAGGCGCTGGCGGAAATGGGCCGGCTGGGCTTTCTCGGCATGCTGGTGCCGGAGCAGTGGGGCGGTTGCGATACCGGCTACCTGACCTATGCCCTGGCGTTGGAGGAGATCGCTGCCGGCGATGGTGCCTGCTCGACCATCATGAGTGTGCACAACTCGGTGGGCTGTGCGCCCATCCTGCGCTTTGGCAGTGATGAGCAGAAGCAGCGTTTCCTGCCACCGCTGGCCAGCGGCGAGCAGATCGGCGCCTTCGCCCTGACCGAGCCGCATGCCGGCTCCGACGCCGGTTCGCTGCGCACCCGCGCGCGCCGCGACGGCGACGGTTATGTGCTGGATGGCGCCAAGCAATTCATCACCTCCGGCAGTCATGCCGGCACCGTGATCGTGTTCGCGGTGACTGACCCGGATGCCGGCAAGCGGGGCATCAGTGCCTTTATCGTCCCCACCGACAGCCCCGGCTATCAGGTGGTACGGGTCGAGGACAAGCTCGGCCAGCACGCCTCGGATACTTGCCAGATCGCCTTCGATGGCCTGCGCCTGCCGCTGGCCAACCGTCTGGGTGAGGAGGGCGAGGGGTATCGTATCGCCCTGGCCAACCTGGAAGGGGGCCGCATCGGTATCGCCGCCCAGGCGGTGGGCATGGCGCGGGCGGCGTTCGAGGCGGCGCGCGATTATGCCAACGAACGCCAGGCCTTCGGCAAGACCCTGACCGAGCACCAGGCGGTGGCCTTCCGCCTGGCCGACATGGCCACGCAGATCGCCGTGGCCCGGCAGATGGTGCACCACGCCGCCGCCCTGCGTGACGCCGGCCAGCCGGCGCTGGTCGAGGCGTCGATGGCCAAGCTGTTCGCCTCGGAAATGGCGGAAAAGGTGTGCTCGGCGGCAATCCAGACCCTGGGCGGCTATGGCTATCTGAAGGACTTCCCATTGGAGCGCATCTATCGCGATGTGCGGGTGTGTCAGATCTACGAGGGTACCAGCGATATCCAGCGGCTGGTGATTGCCCGTAACCTGGGAGGGCAGTGATCCCCCGGTCCGGTAACAGTTAATCAAGGCAGCGGTGAATGCTGCTGCCAAGCAGTCCGATAACAAAAACAAGGAACAGAACAATGCAGAATTTTCAAGCTGGCAGCATGCAGCAATTCCCCCTGATGATCAGCAGCATCCTGCAACATGCCGCTACCGCCCATGGCGACCGGGAGATCGTCTCCCGACTGGTGGATGAGCCGCTGTGGCGCTACAACTATGCCGGCCTGGCCGAGCGTACCGGCCGCGCGGCGAACATGATCCGGCGACTGGGTATCGGGCCGGGGGATTTTGTCTCGACCCTGGCGTGGAACACCCATCGTCATTACGAGCTGTTCTTCGCTGTGCCGGGCACCGGTGCGGTGCTGCACACCGGCAACCCGCGGCTATCGGATGAACAGATCGCCTACACCATCAACCATGCCGGCAGCAGCGTGCTGCTGTTCGAGCGCAACTTCGCCGAGCTGGTGCTGCGTCTGTTGCCGCAGCTGGGCAACATCCGCCACTTCATCATGCTCGCCGACGGCGACCTGCCGGAGATGCCCGGCATCGAGTTGCACGGCTATGAGCAACTGCTGGCCCGGGAAGAGTCGCTGCAGGAGTGGCCGCAATTTGATGAAAATGCCGGGGCGATTCTCTGCTACACCTCCGGCACCACCGGCAACCCCAAGGGCGTGCTCTACAGCCACCG
>DATGNS010000268.1:0-12010 GCA_035306625.1 Pseudomonas sp.
GCGTCGCACGCCGCCGTTGGTCGGCAGCGCGGCGTTGGCCGCGACGCTGCCCTGGGCGGGGAACAGCACCAGGTGATCCGCACTGACCTCGATGCCGACGATTTCCCCGGGATGATGGTCGGTATGGCTGGGGAAGATGGCCTCCAGCTGGGTGCCGGTCGGCAGTTGCAGGCGGTACAGGGTCGAGGCGCCGAGGAAGGTCTTGCCGACGATCTGGGCCTGCAGCGCACTGTCGGGGGCGTAGACCAGGTCGTCCGGACGCAGCAGCACGTCCACCGCGCTGCCGAGGGGCCAGCTGTAGGCGCGGTTGCCGTGGATCTCGCCCAGCTCGGTCTGCACCGTCTCCGGGTTGATCAGCTGACCGCGAATGAAATAGCCCTGGCCGACGAAGCTGGCCACGAAGGGCGACAGCGGCTCGTGGTAGAGGTTGTAGGGAGTGTCCCACTGCTCCAGGCGGCCATCGCGGAACACGCCCACCTGGTCGCTGACCGCGAACGCCTCTTCCTGATCATGGGTGACCAGGATGGCGCTGGTGCCGCGCGCCTTGAGGATGTCGCGCACCTCCAGGCTCAGGCTGCGGCGCAGTTCCACGTCCAGGTTGGAGAAGGGCTCGTCGAGCAGCAGCAGGCGCGGTTCGGGCGCCAGGGCGCGGGCCAGGGCGACGCGCTGCTGCTGGCCGCCGGACAGCTCGTGCGGGTAGCGCCTGCCCAGGTGGCCGAGCTTGACCAGGTCCAGCAGTTCCCGGGTGATGCGCTCGCGCTCCGGGTGCTTGCGGATGCCGAAGGCGACATTCTCCGCCACGGTCAGGTGCGGGAACAGCGCATAGTCCTGAAAGACCATGCCGATGCGCCGCGCCTCAGGGGCCAGGGTGAAGCCGGCCCGGGAGATCACCTCCCCGGCCAGGCGGATTTCCCCCTGGGTGATCGGCTCGAAGCCGGCGATGGCGCGCAGCGTGGTGGTCTTGCCGCAGCCGGACGGGCCGAGCAGGCAACCGATGTCGCCGGCGTTCAGGTGCAGGTTGAGGTCCTGGACGATCTTCTGGCCCTGATACCCACAGGCCAGGTTGTGCAGCTGAAGCAGCAGTTTCGAAGTCATGCGTTCTTGGTGTAACCGGGCGCAACGAGGAATTCGAGCAGCGCCTTCTGGGCGTGCAGACGGTTCTCGGCCTGCTCCCAGGCCAGCGAGCGCGGGTCGTCCAGCAGGTCGTGGCTGATCTCCTCGCCGCGGTGCGCCGGCAGGCAGTGCAGGAAGATCACGCTCGGGTCGGCCAGGTCGAGCAGCTCGCGGCTGACCTGGTAGCCCTTGAAGCTCTGCATGCGGGCCTGGGCCTCGTCTTCCTGGCCCATGGAGGCCCAGACGTCGGTGCTCACCAGGTGGGCGCCGGCCATCGCCTCGCGCGGATCGCGCAGCAGGGTCACGCGATCGCCGGCCTGGGCCAGCAGGTCGGCGCTGGGCTCGTAGCCTTCCGGGCAGGCCACGCGCAGCTGGAAGTCGAACTGGATGGCCGCCTCGATATAGGAGTTGCACATGTTGTTGCCGTCGCCGATCCAGGCCACCGTCTTGCCGGCGATGGAACCGCGCTGCTCCAGATAGGTCTGCATGTCGGCCAGCAGCTGGCAGGGGTGCAGCTCATCGGACAGGCCGTTGATCACCGGCACCCGGGAGTGCGCGGCGAAACCGGTCAGGGTGCCGTGGGCGTAGGTGCGGATCATGATGGCGTCGAGCATGCTCGACATGACGATGGCGGTGTCGCTGATCGGCTCGCCGCGACCCAGCTGGGTGTCGCGCGGGGAAAGGAACAGGCTCTGGCCGCCGAGCTGGATCATGCCGGCCTCGAAGGACACCCGGGTGCGGGTGGAGGCCTTCTCGAAGATCATGCCCAGCACGCGGTTCTTCAGGGGCTCGTAGAGGATGCCGCGATTGCGCAGGTCCTTCAGCTCGATGGCTCGTCGCAGCAGCCCGTTGAGCTCCGCGGGGGTGCAGTCCATCAGCGAGAGAAAGTGCCGTACGCTCATTGTCGTTACCTTGATCACGTTGCCAGGCCTGTGGCGAAGAAGCGCCAACGTCAGAAAAGGGGACCTGGGAGAGGTCGCCGGGGCGACGAAGTGGAAAGGATCGGATGTTATCGGGAAATATCGCAGCCGCGCAAATTGCCCGGTTCGCCGGGCAAGGAGCATAGCCGTACCCCGAGACGTCGCGAAAAAATATGCCTGAGCGTCGGACTCGGCTTTCCGTTACAATGCCGCGCAAATTGCCGGCCCGGGGGTCGGCAGATCCCGTGTAGCCGAGGTGCCCCTCATGGATATCATCGAAACCATCAAAGAGCAGATCGCCAACAACCCCATCCTGCTGTACATGAAGGGCTCGCCCAACGCCCCGCAGTGCGGCTTCTCCGCGCGCGCCGCCCAGGCGGTGATGGGTTGCGGCGAAAAGTTCGCCTACGTGGACATCCTGCAGAATCCGGAAATCCGCGCCGAGCTGCCCAAGTACGCCAACTGGCCGACCTTCCCGCAGCTGTGGGTCAACGGCGAGCTGGTCGGCGGCAGCGACATCATCACCGAGATGTTCGAGAAGGGTGAGCTGCAGACCCTGATCAAGGAAGCCTCGGCGGCCCGCAAGGACGCCTGATCCGCTCCCGAAAACGAAGAGCCCCGGCATTGCCGGGGCTCTTTCGTCATGGGCGAGTCATTCGTCCATCTGCGACTGCAGGTAGTTCTCCAGGCCGACCGTCTTGATCAGGCCCAGCTGGGTTTCCAGCCAGTCGACGTGTTCCTCCTCGGATTCGAGGATGTCTTCCAGCAGCTCGCGGCTGCCGTAGTCGCCCACCTGTTCGCAATAGGCGATGGCGGCGCGCAGGTCCTGCAGGCCCATCTGCTCCAGGCGCAGGTCGCATTCGAGCATTTCCTTGGGGTTCTCGCCGATCAGCAGCTTGCCCAGGTCCTGCAGGTTGGGCAGGCCCTCCAGGAACAGGATGCGCTTGATCAGCTTGTCGGCATGCTTCATCTCGTCGATGGATTCTTCGTATTCATGCTTGCCGAGCCTGTTCAGGCCCCAGTCCTCGTACATGCGCGCATGCAGGAAGTACTGGTTGATGGCCACCAGTTCGTTGCCGAGGATCTTGTTGAGGTGCTGGATGACCTGGGTATCGCCTTTCATGATGCTCCGCCTGAGAGGAATCCGTTTTCGCGAGTCTGGCTCCGGTGCTCGCGGGTGTCAAACCTAAGCCCTTGATCCGAAAATGGAAACATAATCGCAACCAATCCCGGTCGAATCCGCGCTCAGCCGCGCGCGGCGCTGGGCGGGATGCCGTGCCAGCGCTTGTAGGCCTGGGAGAAGGCGGACTGGTCGCTGTAGCCGAGGGTTTCGGCGATACGGGCCATGGAGTGGCCACCGGCGCCCAGCAGGTCGGCGGCCAGTTCCATGCGCACCTGGGCCAGGATGTCGCTGAAGCAGGTGTCTTCGGCCCGCAGGCGCCGACGCAGGGTGCGCTCGCTCATGCACAGGCGCTCCGCCAGTGCCGCCTGGTCCAGTTCCAGGCAGGCGCGCAGGTGCATCCGCACCAGGGCCGAGAGTCCCTGGCGACTGCGCCGCTTGTGCAGCAGGGCGCTGCACAGCTGCTCGCAGGTGGCGGCGGAGAGCGGATTGCCCAGCGGCAGGGGAATGTTCAGGTGGGCCGGGTCGAACAGCAGCGCGTTGTGCGGGCTGTCGTAATCGATGGCGATGTTCCAGTCCGCCGGCAGCCCGTCGTCGGCGGCCTCGGGCCGGGAGCCCCGATAGAGGAAACGGCCCAGGGGACGTTCCTCGCCCAGCAGGCTGCGCATCAGCCGGGCGGCGGCCGCCATGTCGCGCTGGATGAGGAAGGGCCGGATGGCCGCGGGTGCCACCGGCTCCTCGAACAGCACGGCCATCTGCCCGCGCAGGGGGCGGGCGCTGATCGGGCAGAAGGCGTAGGTCAGCGGCAGGTACCTGAGGGCCAGCGCCATGGCCTCGCCGATGGTCTGGCCGCACAGCAGCGCGAACCCCCAGACTCCGTAGGTGGTGATGCCATACTCCCAGCCCACCCGGATGCCCAGCAGCGGCTGGTCGCCGAGCAGGCCGACCAGGTTGCCGATGACCCGCAGCTCCTGCTCGGGCTCCACCTCGACGAGCGGATCGTCCAGTTGTGCCGCTTTCAGGCCGGAACGCGCCAGCAGCTGCGCCTCCGTCAGGCCGTGGCGCCGCCCGAACTCGACCAGCAGGCGGATGCTGCCGGGATCGCGCAGGTAGACGGTGGTCATGGCATCGTCCTCGTTCCGTTGGCCGAAAAACTAAAATCTTGAGCCGGCGCCAGCATTCGTGCGCGGCGTCCGGCTGCCCATAATCCAAGGCCACCCCTCATCCGATGCAGGTGGCGCAATGGTTTTCACACAAGAAGAACAATACGGCTTTTGCGATCAGGTGGCCCGCTATGCCCGTCAGCATGTTGCAACGGCCGCCATGCCCCATGAGCGTCCCATGGACGCCACCACCCTGGCCGGGCTGCTGGCCGATCTGGACAACCTGGGCCTGATCCCCGCCAGCGACGAGGAGCCCGTCGGCCTGTGGGCGGACGCTGTCGATCCTTCCAGCACGGCGCTCAGCCTCGAGCTGCTGCGCATCCTCGGGCGCAACAATGCCGGGTTGGCCCTGGCGGTGCATCGCCGGGCCCTCACCCGCTGGCTGCTGCGCCAGACCGGTCTGTCCGCGGCGGACGGCGACATCGCCCTGACGTTGACCGGCCACTACGGCCTTGCCCGGTGCAGCCTGGCCCGCTGGCTGCGTGCCAGTATGCTGGAGGACGATGATCGCCGGCTGCTGGCCGATTGGTTGGATCGCCACGCCCACGACACGGTGCTCTGTGCGGCGCCGGGGGCGCGGCAGCTGCTCTGGCCGGTGTGGACGTCCAACGCCATCCAGTGGCAACTGATCACCCTCGAGCACCTGAGCGTCACCCCGCAGGTGGCCCACGGCCTGGATGAGCTGCAAGTGCACACCGTCCGCCGCACGGACGCTGGCCCCGGCGCCGACACGGATCTGCCCGACGAACAGGCCCGCGCCCTGTACGCCAATGCGCTGCGGCAGGAATGGCTGGGCCTGACGGCCATCGGCCTGGGCCTGCTCGAACGCGGCGGCGAGCTGGCCCGTGAATACGCCGCCATTCGCAGCCAGGGTGGCAAGCGGATTGGCGAACACCCGGCGGTGCAGGCCATGCTCGGCGAGATTCGCTCCGCTGTCCGTCAGGTGGAACTCAAGCTAAACGGGCTGCGCCAGCGGGCCGTGGCGGAGCTGGCGCTGGCCGAGGTGGCCACGCTGCGCCTGTCCGCCAGCGAACAGCTGGTGCATGCCTGCCATCAGGTCATCCAGATCCACGGCGGCATCGGCTACATGCGCGACACCGGGCCGGAGAAGTTCCTGCGCGACCAGAACATGCTCCGGCTCGCCTCGGGCGGCGTGTTCGACCTGCCGCTGTTCATTCAGGGAGTCGAAGCATGAACGCACCGAGCCGCATCCCCCACCTGGACGGCCACCTGCCGCTGGACGCGCAGCTCTCGCCACGCTGGCAATTCGATCGGCTGTCGACGCTGGGCCGCTTCCTGTCCGCCTACCCGCAGGATGACCTGTGGACCCATGACACCCGCATACTGCCCTGGCCGCTGCGCGGCATCCGCCAGCGGGCGCGTGCCTTCGCCGAGCAGCACCTCGATCCGGTGTCCGACACCCTAGACCTGGCCGCACATCTGCCGGCGGGCGAGCTGCATCCGCAGGCCCGGCAGCTGCTGGAAGCCGCCGGCCGGGCCGGCTGGCTGAGCTATTTCCTGCCCCGGCCGCTGGGCAGCATGCCGTGGCTGGCGGGGCTGTATCCGCCGCTGTGGCACGCCGCCCTGGTGGTGGAGGAATTCAGCCGCGCCTGCGGCGGCCTGATGCTGCTGCTCTCGGCCCACCACCTGGGCGCCATGCCGCTGCTGCTGTCCGGCAGCCCAGGCACCATCCGCCGCTACCTGCTGCCTGCCTACCGGCAATGCCAGGCGGGCGACCCGCACCTCATCGCCTTCGCCATCACCGAGCCGGGCGCCGGCTCGGATGTGGAGGAGGGGCACGGCGCCCACCAGTATCGCCCCGGCGTGGTGGCCCGGCGGGTCACCGGCGGCTGGCGGCTCAAGGGCCGCAAATGTTTCATCAGCGGGGGTGACATCGCCCGCACCCTGACCGTGTTCGCCGCCCTGGAAGGCGAGGGCATGGAGTCCTGGACCTGTTTCTGCGTCAGCAGTGCGGCCCCGGGGTTTCGCGTGGCGCGCACGGAACTGAAGATGGGCATGCGCGCCTCGGGGGCGGCCGAGCTGGAGTTCGACGATGTCTTCGTGTCCGACGAAGCGGTGGTTGGCGGCCTGCGCCAGGGCTGGGCGCTCAACCGGGCGACCCTGAACATCTCGCGGATTCCCGTGGCCGCCATGGGCGTGGGCCTGGCCCGCGCGGCCACCGAGGCGGCGGTAGAGTTCGCCCGCAGCTATCAGCTCGGCGGCCGGGCGCTCATTCACTACCAGGAGGTGCAGCTGCAGCTCGCCACCATGCTGGCGGAGACCCGTGCGCTGCGCGGCATGATCTGGCACGAGGCCAGGGGCGCCTGGAAGCCCCGCCAGCTGAACGCGGCGGCGTGCAAGTTCCAGGCGACCGACCGTGCGCAGAAGGTCTGCGAGATGGCCATGGATCTGCTCGCCGAGCATGGCGGCCTCTACCGCAACCGCGTCGAGCGCACGCTGCGCGACGTGCGCCTGACGCGCATCTTCGAAGGCACCAACCAGATCAATCGCCTGGCTGTCATGGAAGACTGGCAGCCGCAGCTGTTCACCCCGTCCACTCGCCCAGGAGTCTGACCATGAGCCGGATGCCCGATCCCCACGATGTGTTCTTCCAGTACCCCGTCACGCCCTTTGCGACCAGCGCGGGGAATGTCGACCTGCCGATCTTCTACTACGACAACTCGCTGTGCATGGCGGTGTTCCTGGTGGACCTGGACAAAGCCCGCGCCCTGGTGACCGACGAGCGCCTGCAGGTGGTGCCGGCCTGGGGCGGCAAGGCGCTGGTCGGCCTGGCCTTCTACGAATACCGCCACACCGCCATCGGCGCCTACAACGAGGTGGGCCTGGCGGTGCTGACGGCGCCCAGAGGCTGCCGCCTGCCGCGGCTGCCGCTGCTCAGGATGCTGGGGTCGCTGGATCGCAATCCCATGGGCTTCCACATCCTCGACCTGCCGGTGACCACCGAGGTGGCCTGCGCGGCGGGGCGGGAAGCCTGGGGATTGCCGAAGTTCGTCACGCCGATCGACTTCGCGCTGCGCGGTCGGGAATTCCGCGGCAGCGTGCGCGATCCCGAGGGGGATCACCCGATCGTCACGCTGGAAGGCAAGGGCGGGCTCGGCGTGCCGGGGCCACTGCTGGACCTGTCGCTCTATTCGGTGCGGGACGGCAAGCTGCTGCGCACCCTGGTCAACACCCGGGGCGGCGCGACCTGCATGCTCGGCGGCGGCATGCGGGTGACCATCGATCCGCAGTCCGGCCATCCGATGGCGCAGCGTTTGCGGCAGCTGGGATTGCAGAATGCCCGACCGTTCTTCGTTTCGGCCGGGCACCGGCTGCAGTTGCGTCTGAATGCGGGGGCCGTCGTCGCGGACGCGTGACGGCGGGGAAGGAGAGCGGGATCAGGCTGGAGTGAACAGCGCCACGCCGCCGAGCATGGCTGCCTGGCCGGCCTGCACTTCACTCAGGGTCTCGCGCACCACCTGCTTGGCCACGCAGGCGCACTTGCCGCACTGGGTGCCCACGCCAAGGGTCTCGCGCACGTCACGGTAGCTGCAGCAGCCCTCGTAGATCGCGTCGCGGATGTGGTTGTCAGTGACACCTCGGCAAAGACAGACGTACATGGCAGACAAAACCCGGTGCTGGATGAAGTTGCGCGGATAGTAATGTTAATGAGAACGATTGTCAAAGCTTATGGGTGAGCGCAGCGGCGAGCATGACGAAAGGGTATCGCTTGCCTCGTGAGGGCAGGCGGCCAGCGGTTTCATCCGCGATGCGGAACAGGGGAAAGAAGCGCAAGGTGACCGGGGCAATCCCGGCCACCCCGTGGGACAGGGATGTCAGTCCTCGCCGAAGGTGTCCCAGCCGCCCATTTCCTTCCAGCGGTTGACGATGCCGCAGAACAGCTCGGCGGTCTTCTCCGTGTCGTAGCGGGCCGAGTGGGCCTCGCGGGCATCGAAGGCAATGCCGGCGGCCTGGCAGGCCTTGGCCAGCACCGTCTGGCCGTAGGCCAGGCCCGCCAGGGTGGCGGTGTCGAAGCTGGAGAACGGGTGGAAGGGGTTGCGCTTGATGCCGGTGCGCAGTACCGCGGCGTTCAGGAAGCCCAGGTCGAAGCTGCTGTTGTGGCCGACCAGCACGGCACGCTTGCAGTCATAGGCCTTCAGCGACTTGCGCACGCCGCGGAAGATCTCCGTGAGCGCCACGTCCTCGGTGACCGCCATGCGCAGCGGGTGGTCCAGCTTGATGCCGGTGAACTCCAGGGCCGCCTGCTCGATGTTGGCGCCCTCGAACGGCTCGACACGATGGAAGTAGGTGTGCTCCGGATAGAGCAGGCCCTGCTCGTCCATGCCGATGATGGTCGCGGCGATTTCCAGCAGCGCGTCGGTCTGGCAGTTGAAGCCGCCCGTTTCCACGTCCACCACCACCGGCAGGTAGCCGCGGAAGCGGCGCGCCATGGGATGCTTGGGGCTGCTGGAGCGGGTTTCCAGTTCGTCGTCTTCGTACAGCTCTTCGCTCACGCGCGTTCCTCCAGTACCCGCCAGCGCAGGGTTTCGCCGGCGCGCAGAGGCATCAGGCGGTGTTCGCCGAACGGCAGTTCGGCGGGCGCCTGCCAGTCCTCGCGCACCAGGGTGATGCGGTCGGTGTTGCGCGGCAGGCCGTAGAAATCGGGACCGAACTGGCTGGCGAAGCCCTCCAGCCTGTCCAGTGCGTTGCGCGATTCGAACGCCTCGGCGTACAGCTCGATGGCGGCGTAGGCGGTGTAGCAGCCGGCGCAGCCGCAGGCGGCTTCCTTGGTGTGACGGGCGTGGGGCGCCGAGTCGGTGCCCAGGAAGAACTTCGGATTGCCGCTGGTGGCGGCATCCAGCAGGGCTTCCTGGTGGGTGTTGCGCTTGAGGATCGGCAGGCAGTAGAAGTGCGGGCGAATGCCGCCCACCAGCATGTGGTTGCGGTTGTACAGCAGGTGGTGCGCGGTGATGGTGGCGCCCACGGTGGCCGGTGCCTCGCGCACGAACTGCGCGGCATCGGCGGTGGTGATGTGCTCGAAGACCACCTTCAGGGTCGGAAAGCGCTCCACGATACGGCTCATGTGGGTGTCGATGAAGGCCTTCTCGCGATCGAACACGTCGATCTCGCTGTGGGTCACCTCGCCGTGCACCAGCAGCGGCAGGCCGACCTCGGCCATGGTTTCCAGGACCGGGAAGATGTTGTCGATGCTGGTCACGCCCGAGGCGGAGTTGGTGGTGGCGCCGGCCGGGTAGAGCTTGGCGGCGTGCACGAAACCGCTGGCCCTGGCCTGACGCACGTCCTCGACCGTGGTGTTGTCGGTGAGGTACAGCACCATCAGGGGCTCGAAGCGGCTGCCGGCCGGGCGGGCGGCCAGGATGCGCTGGCGGTAGGCGTCGGCTTCCTGGGCGTTGCGTACCGGCGGCACCAGGTTGGGCATGACGATGGCGCGGCCGAAGGTGCGCGCGGCGTCGGTGACGGTCTGCGCCAGGGCGGCGCCGTCGCGCAGGTGGATATGCCAGTCGTCGGGACGCAGCAGGGTGATGCGGTCGGTCATGGAGGGGATCCGGGCGATGAAACGTGCGCGAATCCTACCGGAAAATGCGCTCGCCCGCTGCTCGTCGGGTCCGGCGGCATTTCGTGAAACAGCGCACGCCGCCGCCCTCAAGTTTTCGCCCACCGCTCCGATATGCCATTGGAACGCCGTAAATCCCTGGAGCCCTCCCATCGTGCGCCTGCAGTATGTCGCTCTGCTCAGCCTGTTCGTCAGCCTGCCCGCCGCCGCCCTGACGTTTCAGCCGCGTCTGGAACACGCGGAGTGGCACGCCGAGGGCGATCAGTTCGAATGTCGCCTGATCCAGCCGATCAAGTCCTTCGGCGGGGTGGGCCAGTTCGTGCGCCGTGCCGGCGAACTGCCGACCTTCCAGCTGATCAGTCGCGAGCGCTGGCTGGGCAACGGCGCGGCGACCCTGGTGGTCGGCGCCGCGCCCTGGCGCCCGGAGCATCGCGACATGCCGCTGGGCCAGGTCAAGGTGGACAACGGCGAAGTGCTGCTCAAGAGCGACAACCAGCAGGCCGCGCGTCTGCTGACCGGGCTGATGGAAGGACGCTCGCCGCTGGTGCGCCATCGCACCCGGCAGACCAACGAATACATGGAGGTGCGCCTGCTGCCGGCGCGCTTCGGCCAGGCCTTCCGCGAGTTCCAGCAGTGCACCACGCAGCTGCTGCCGGTGAACTTCGACCAGGTGAAATACCTGCAGCTGAGCTTCGCCAGCAGCGGCATCGACCTGAGCGACGAGACCCGCAAGCAGCTGGATAAGGTGCTGCTGCTGCTCAAGGCCGATCCGACCATCAACAGCATTCGTCTGGAAGGACACTCCGACAACACCGGCAACCGCCTGACCAACCGCGACCTGTCCCGGCGCCGGGCCCTGGCGGTGGCCAACTACCTGAAGGAACAGGGTATTCCGGAAGGGCAGATCACCATCCGCTTCCACGGCGAGCGCTACCCGCTGGTGCCCAACAACAGCGAGGCCAATCGCGGCAAGAACCGCCGGGTCACCCTGTATCTGGATCGCCTGTCCGAGGAGCAGATCGAGCAGGAACGCCTGGCGCGCAACGCCTCCGCCCAGCCGGCCTGACCCGACGTCCGCGCCGCGCGCGGGCCTGTCATTTGCGCCGCGTCACCAGTAGAATTACGGGCTTTCCCGTACTACCCGTGGAGCTGATGGCATGTCGGACGTTAAGAAGGTGGTTCTGGCCTATTCCGGGGGCCTGGACACCTCGGTGATTCTCAAGTGGCTGCAAGATACCTACAACTGCGAAGTGGTGACCTTCACCGCTGACCTGGGTCAGGGCGAAGAGGTCGAGCCCGCCCGCGCCAAGGCCCAGGCCATGGGCGTCAAGGAAATCTACATCGACGACCTGCGCGAAGAATTCGTCCGCGACTTCGTGTTCCCGATGTTCCGCGCCAACACCATCTACGAAGGCGAATACCTGCTGGGCACCTCCATTGCCCGTCCGCTGATCGCCAAGCGCCTGATCGAGATCGCCAACGAAACCGGCGCCGACGCCATCTCCCACGGGGCCACCGGCAAGGGCAACGACCAGGTGCGCTTCGAGCTGGGCGCCTACGCGCTGAAGCCGGGCGTGAAGGTGATCGCCCCCTGGCGCGAGTGGGACCTGACCTCGCGCGAAACCCTCATGGCCTACGCCAAGAAGGCCAACATCCCGGTCGATTTTGCCAAGGCCGGCAAGAAGTCCCCGTACTCCATGGATGCCAACCTGCTGCATATCTCCTACGAGGGCGGCGTGCTGGAGGACACCTGGACCGAGCACGAAGAAGACATGTGGCGCTGGTCGGTCTCCCCGGAGAAGGCCCCCGACACCCCCACCTACATCGAGCTGACCTACCGCAAGGGCGACATCGTCGCCATCGACGGCGTCGAGATGACCCCGGCCCAGGTGCTGACCAAGCTGAACGAGATCGGCGGCGCCAACGGCATCGGCCGTCTGGACATCGTCGAGAACCGCTACGTGGGCATGAAGTCCCACGGCTGCTACGAAACCCCCGGCGGCACCATCATGCTCAAGGCCCACCGCGCCATCGAGTCCATCACCCTGGACCGCGAAGTGGCCCACCTGAAGGACGAGCTGATGCCGCGCTACGCCAGCCTGATCTACAACGGCTACTG
>DATGNS010000269.1:0-2945 GCA_035306625.1 Pseudomonas sp.
TCGGCGTCACGCTGCTCTGGCTGCTGGGGGTGGGCCTCTCGGCGCTGGTGGTGCGCCATGAGCTGAACGAGGTCTTCGACAGTGCCCTGGAAGAGACCGCGCAGCGCCTGCTGCCGCTGGCGGTGGTGGAAATCAGCAACCGGGAGCAGATGACGCCGCAGCGCATCGTGTCGCTGGCGGCCCATGACGAGTATCTGACCTACCTGGTGCGCGACGCTCGCGGCAACATTCTGCTGCGCTCCCACGACGCCGAGCCGGATGTGTTCGGCGAGCATCCCCGGCAAGGCTTTGCCAGTACCGAAACGCACCGGCTCTATGGGGTATCGGCGGTGCGCGACAGCATCTGGATCCAGGTGGCCGAGCCCCTGGCCCATCGCCAGGAGGCGGCTTTGGAGGCCAGCGCCGCTTTGCTACTGCCCCTGTTGCTGCTCATCCCCCTCAGCCTGGCGGGCGTCTGGTGGCTGGTGCGCAGCAGCCTGGGCAGCGTGCGGAGCCTGCGGGCGGACCTGGCCGCCCGGGGCGCCGGGGATCTGTCGCCGGTGCCGGATGCCGAGCTGCCGACGGAACTCAGGCCGATCGCCGAGGCGGTGAACCAGCTGCTGGCGCGCCTGCGTCGGGCACTGGAGGCCGAGCGCAGCTTTACCGCCAACAGCGCCCATGAGCTGCGCACCCCGCTGGCGACGGCGCTGGCCCAGCTGCAGGGGCTCAGGCGCACGCTGCCCACGCACCATCAGGAACAGGCCCAGCGTATCGAGGAAAGCCTGCGGGGACTGGCGCGCCTGGCGGAAAGCCTCATGCAGTTGGCCAAGGCCGAAGGTGGCGGCCTGTTGAGCGAGCAGGCGAGCGATCTGGCGCCGGTGCTGGCGCTGGTGGTGGACGAGCTGCGCCACCGGGCCCCGCAGCCCCTGCGACTGACACTGCCCGCCGGCCCGCTACCTTCCACCCTGGATCCGGATGCCTTCGCCATCCTGGCGCGCAACCTGATCGACAATGCCATCAAGCATGGCGCGGCGGATCAACCGGTGGAGATCAGCCTGAGCGAGGACGGGCTGCTGCGGGTGGTCAATGCCTGCCCGGTGGTTCCCGGCGAGACACTGGCGCGGTTGCGCAGCCGCTTCGTCCGGGCGAACAGTGCGGCGCCGGGCTCCGGACTGGGGCTGGCCATCGCCGATGCCATCGCCGCCGGCACCGGCGCAGAGCTGCGACTCCTGTCACCGGCGAGCGGGCGCGAGGACGGCTTCGAGGCACAGTTCGATCTTGGCGCCAGCCTGGCCCGCTAGCCTCCGCCCGACGGTTATGACCAGCTCTGCTTCAGGCCGCCGATGGGTTGATCAGCGTGTCAGTGCCGCGCTGCCGCACCGCACTGTGCTGCCTGAGGGCGGCTCTGCGGCCCGAGCCTGGCTGGCTTTCCCCACGTCGCGCACGCTGCCGGGGACACCGCCGGCATGCGGCGGGCGACGATCGGTTGCGGCGGGGGTGTTATTCTCAAATCAACCGCGCGGCCATTCGCCTGGAGGCAGCCATGAGTCCCTTTCAGCGCCTGTTGGTAATCGTCGATCCGCAACTGCGACATTCGCCCGCCCTGCAGCGCGCCGTTGCGCTGGCCGAGCCCGCGGCTGCCCGGTTGCATGTGGTGGCTCTGGTCGAGCTGCCGGCCCTGGTGGCGCTGCTGCCGGAAGAAGTGCGCGAGCGAACCCGGGACGGCTATGTCGCCGCGAGCCGCAGTCGACTGGAAGAACAGCTCGAACCTCTGCGCAGGCAGGGTCTGCAGATTTCCGGAGCAGCCCTCGCCACCGAGGACCGCAAGGCGGAGATCCTCCGGCAGGCCGCCGAGCTGGAGCCCGACCTGCTGATCAAGGACGTGCAGCACGAAGGCGAGCTCAAGCGCACCTTCATCACCCCCCTGGACTGGCACCTGTTGCGGGACTGCCCGGTGCCGCTGCATCTGGTGGGCAGCGGGGGCAAGGCCCGGCCGCGCATGGTGGTTGCCGCGGTCGATCCTTCCCGGGAAAAGGCCAGGGACAGCGGACTCAATACACGCATCATCGGCGCCGCCAGCGCGCTGGCCATGCAGTGTGACGCGGAGCTGCACCTGCTGCATGCCTACGATCCGCTGCGCTATTACCTGATCGACGACTTCGGCCCGAGCGTCTCCTGGGGAGAAGTGGCCGGCGAGCTGCGTGACATCGCCCAGGGAGACTTCCAGCGTCTGGCCGACACCTGGAAGGTACCCGCCTCGCACCGGCACTTCCTGATCGGTCCGCCAACCATGACCCTCGTCGATTTCGCCCGGGAAAAGCAGGTGGACGTGCTGGTCATGGGCCGCGTGCAGCGCAAGCGCCTGGGCAAGCTGGTGGGCAGCACCACCGAGCAGGTGGTTCACCAGGTGCCGTGCGGCATCCTGGCGATCGCTCCCGAGGGCTGACGGCAAACCGGCCGGCACGTGACCTTCCCGCTGCGCTCAGCGGCGGGTCACATGGGGGTAGTGCTGGCTTTCCGGATCCACCAGGGCCAGAGGGTCCGGCAAGGTGAATACCGAAGGACCGGAAGACGGGTGCCGCTGGCGGTACTCCTCGGCCTTGCGACGGATGCGGGCCAGGGTTTCGGTGTCCGGTGTGTCCGGTGGGGTGTCCGGGAACTGGGGTTTTGCTCTGTGCATGATCGCTCCATGATCTGTGCGGCAGGACTGCTGCTGAATATAGAGCCTGTCACGAAATGCGCATGCGCTGCGTCACGTTATCGCGCCCCTTGCCGATGGGCCCGAAATCCCTTGCGCCACTGGTCGCGAGCCGCCTTATTACGTC
Organism: Pseudomonas sp.; assembly: GCA_035306625.1. Classification (GTDB taxonomy): domain Bacteria; phylum Pseudomonadota; class Gammaproteobacteria; order Pseudomonadales; family Pseudomonadaceae; genus Serpens. Next base: position 2,805 of record DATGNS010000269.1, read on the forward strand.
CTTGGTAATGTTGTTTTGATATCAGGCAGGGCGTACTCTTTGCCCGCTCAGTCTTCAGAGGCTGGTAGTCATCGAGGTTTGGTGACCCTGATCAAGGGCCCCCGCGCTAGGCAACGGCTTCACCACCTGCCACAGCATGGT
>DATGNS010000270.1:0-2453 GCA_035306625.1 Pseudomonas sp.
CGTCGCAGCACCGAGAAGCTGATCCCCATGGGGCGCGTCGGGCGCCCCGAGGAGCTGGCCGAAGCGGTGCTCTTCCTGGCCAGCGAGGCGGCCTCCTACATTACCGGTGCCACCCTGCCCGTCGATGGCGGGCGCAGCGCCGTGCTGATCACGGCCATGGACTAGCGGGAGGCTTGGCATGAACGAAGTGCAAGAGCATAGCGGGCAGGCGAATGCCCAGGTGGATGTCCTGCTGACACCGACGCGCCTCGGCGCGCTGGAGCTCGCCAACCGCATCGTCATGGCTCCGATGACGCGCAATCGCGCCGCGGCGGACGGCGTGCCCACGCCGATGATGGCCGACCACTATGCGGCCCGGGCCGAAGCGGGGCTGATCGTGGCCGAGGGCACCTGGCCCTGCGCCGAGGGCCAGGCCTACTGTCGACAGCCGGGGATCGCCACCGAAGAGCAGGTCTCCGGATGGCGCAGGGTAACCGATGCCGTCCACCGCCGCGGAGGGCGCATCGTGCTGCAGATCATGCATGCGGGGCGTATCGGGAGCCGCCACGTCAAGGGGCCGGGGGTCGCGACCCTGGGGCCCGGCGATGAGGCCGCCCGGGGAGAGGTCTTCACCGACGACAGCGGCATGCAGCCCTTCGATACGCCGCGGGCCATGACCACCGCCGAGGTGCTCGAGGCGGTGGCCATACACGGCCGCGCCGCGCGGCTCGCCAGGGAGGCCGGCTTCGACGGCGTGGAGCTGCACGGCACCAGCGGCTATCTGCCGATGCAATTTCTCTGCGCGCGCACCAACCGGCGCGACGACGCCTACGGCGGCAGCATCGCGAATCGCGTGCGCTTCGTGGTCGAGTGCCTCGAGGCCATGAGCGCCGAGATCGGCGCTGACCGGGTGGGCCTGCGCCTCAACCCCGGCAACACCTACAACGACGTGAGCGACGTCGAGTCGGTGGAGACCCATCGCGAGCTGCTGCGCCGGGTGTCGCCGATGGGCCTGGCCTACCTGCACATGATGCGCTCCCCCCTCGAGGACCTCGACGCCTTTGCCCTGGCGCGGGAGTTCTTCGAAGGGCCGCTGGTGCTCAACAACGGCTTTTCCCCCGAAAGCGCCGCCGAGGCGGTGGCCTCCGGTGAGGGCGAGGCGGTCTCCTTCGCCCGCCACTTCATCGCCAACCCCGACCTGGTCGACAAGGTGCGCCGCAGCGAAGTGCTATGCCGGTTCGACAGGAAGACCCTCTACACGCCGGGCCCCGAGGGCTACGTGGAGGCCTGAATGCCGCGACCTAAGATGACTCCGGCAGTATACCTAGGTGGTATACGATCGAGCCGCCATAGTCGCTAAGTTAACGCAAACCCTCCCACTTCCAACGACAACGACAAGGCGGCCCCCCGGGTGCCGCCAAGGGGGCGCACCTAGCATGACCACGCTGGACCTGGATAGCTACGACACGCTGGTATCGAGCCTCTACGAGGCAGCCCATGAGACCGAACATTGGCGCAAGGCGCTGGATATCATCAAGGAGCTCTTCGCGGCCAACTTCGTCACCCTGATCCTGCGGGTGCCCTCCCAGGACGAGACCGGCCTGATGGTTGCCGTGGGGCGCGTTCAGGATCGTGAACTCGGTGATGCCAGCGTTAGCTACTTCCCCTATCAGCACCATCAGACCCCCTTCTCGAACCTGTCGGCCAACAAGGTCTTCACCGTCGAGGACGTCATGAGCGAGGAGGAGTGGCGGCAGAGCAGTTACCGGAAGCACTGGTGCGCCCCCAGCGGCGTCTATCATCTGCTGGGCGCCGATATCGAGACCCCCGACGCCGGTCGGCTGCGCTTTCGTATCACCCGTGACGAGACCTCGCCGGCCTTCGGCGCGGAGGAGCGGGCGCTGTGCGAGCGCATCATTCCCCATCTGCGTCGCGCCCTGACGCTGCACAACCAGCTCGATCGCACCGCCTCGATGAGCGCGCTCTACTGCCAGGCGGTGGAGAAGCTCTCCCTCGGCATGATCCTGGTCGACGAGAACGGCCTGGTCATCGATCAGAATCTGGCGGCACGGCACCTGGTCCAGAGCGAGGATGGTCTCAAGGTCGTCGGCGGGCGCCTTGAGGCCTTCTACCCCAGCGATAACAAGGAGCTGCGACGGCTGATTCGCCAGGCCTTCAGCCAGGCCGAAGCAGAGGCCGGGGGGCCGGGCTTTCCCGAGGCGATGTCGCTGACCCGCCCCTCCGGTGAGGTCAACCTTGGCGTAGTGGTGGAGCCCATCGCGCGCACCGCCTGGGCCGACGGCAAGGGGCAGCCTGCCGCCGCCGTCTATATCCGCGACGCGGTGGGGCGCTCCCAGGCCAGCAGCGAGGTGGCCAAGAAGCTCTTCGGCCTGACGCCCGCCGAGACCCAGCTCTCCCTGCAGCTGGCCAACGGCCTGTCTCTTGAGGAGGCGGCCGAAGAGCTGGGGATACGC
>DATGNS010000271.1:0-2150 GCA_035306625.1 Pseudomonas sp.
ACGCGGCCCTGAAAGATGTCGTTGCCGCCGCCATTGAGCAGGAACAGCGTATCGGGCGCCACGCGCGGCGTCTCCACCAGATAGCCGTCGCGCTCGCGGGTGAGGCCCAGCGGCCCCTCCACCACCGAGCCGTCCGGCTCGACGATCGAGGCCAGGATTTCATCGGTACGATAACCCGACACGGCGTAGTTGGTACCGTCCGGGTTGTCGTTGTCCTGCCACGCCGGCGTGGAGGGCAGCGCCGCCAGACCCAGGCGCCGAGCCAGATACTGGGGCGCCACCAGGGCAAAGGGCTCGTCGCGCCCGTCCCGGTAGGTAGGCCCGACGCGGTTGGTCATGCGGGTGCCATCGGTGGGCAGAATACCGTCCAGCGGGCCGAACGGATCGGGAAACTGGCCGCTGTCGCTCAGCGAATCGCCGAAGATCACCAGCTGGGAATAGGGGGACGCCAGGGAAAGGGCGGGCAGGGCCAGCAACAGACTGAGGCCCAGGGAGGGTCGGAACACCATGGGGGCGACTCCTTGTCAGGGTTGTCGGAACAACGTCCAGGGCGTCAAGCGATACGCCCTCACCCAGACTAGACCCTCGGTGATCCGGACAATTCACCCCGCGCCGAGGCTGTCCGCCGTTTCCGGCATCGAGACAGGGGCCTGCGCACCAAGGAAGGCGCACAGCTCATCCCTGCGCGACATGGCATCCCGGTACCCCAGCTCCATGAGCTCGTTGCAGTACCCCGGCTCGAACAGCAGATAGCTGAGCACCCCGGCCCCGCCGACCTGGGTGGCGCCGGGTCCGCGCAGGAAGGCGCGCAGGGAAAGCGGCAGCGACTTGCGATGGCGTGCGGCGATCGGCTCCAGCGGCTGGCTCGGATTGATCACCAGCACATCCACGTTGCGCAGGCCCAGCCGGCGCTTTTCCCGCCCCGGCGGCAAGATGCGCCCGATATGGTTAAGACGTTCCAGCAGCTCGATGTCCGATTCGAGATTGTCGATGAAGGTGCTGTTGAGCAGGTGGCCGGCGATGCGCGCCAGGCTCGGCGGCTGCACGCTGGCGGGCACCGCCGCGTCATCACGGGGCGGATTGCTCGTCACGCCCACCACCAGGATGCGCGTGGCGCCCAGATGCAGGGCCGGGCTGATGGGCGCCACCTGACGCACCGCACCGTCGCCGTAATACTCGTGCTGCAGGCGCACCGGCGGGAACACCAGGGGAATGGCGGCGCTGGCCAGCAGATGATCGGCACCCAGCCGGGTCGGCATGCCTACCCGGCGATGCCGGAACCAGGGGTCGATGGAGCCCCAGCCCTGGTAGAAGGTCACCGCATGGCCGGAGTCGTAGCCGAAGGCGGTCACCGCCACCGCGCGCAGACTGCGCTGGCGGATCGCGGCGGCGATGCCGGTGAAATCCATCTCCCGCTCGATCATCCCGCGCAACGGCGAGCTGTCCAGCAGTGACAGCGGCTTGTCGCGCCGCATGCCCAGCAGGCCCCGGCGCAGGAAGCGACCGGCTTGCAGCATCAGGCCTGCCCAGTCGCTGCGGAACACCTGATCGCAGTGCAGGTTCTGCCACACGCTGCGAATGCGCTCCACCGCCTCGCCGAAATGCAGCGCCCCGCAGGCCAGGCCCACGGCGTTGATGGCGCCGGCCGAGGTGCCGACGATCACCGGGAAGGGATTGCGCGCCGCGTCGGGCAACAGCTCGCTGACGGCCGCCAGCACGCCGGCCTGGTAGGCGGCACGCGCGCCGCCACCGGAAAGCACCAGCCCGGTGACGGCCTCTTGATGTCCTTCACACTGCATCGGTATCCGACCCACTGACCCCACTTCAGAAGCCGGATTCTATGCGGGAAAGCACAAGTGATGTCATTACGCCATGGTCGACTGGAGTACGACACGAACCGTCGCGTCGGCCGCTTAGGCTGTCTCCCGGTTCCCCGCCGAGGAGTGATGAATGTCTATCCGCCCCACGCAACTGACTTTCGACTGCCCGAGCTGCGGCTGGCGCAAGACCACCGCACCCGCCGACAACGTGATCTCGGCGGAGGACTTCTTCACCTGCTGCTCCGACTGCGGCAATCGCGACCTGGTCGTGCGCCCGGCCTCGCCTTGGGCGGCCTGGCTGGCGCGGTGGCGCAAGCGGCGGATGCTGAA
>DATGNS010000272.1:0-4511 GCA_035306625.1 Pseudomonas sp.
GCCATGGTCGGGTAGTTGAAGGTGGTGTTGACGAAGTACTTGATGGTATTCGCCTCGCCCTTCTGGTTCATGATCGCCTGGCCGATGTGCACGATCTCCGAGGCCTGGTAGCCGAAGCAGTGCACGCCGAGCACTTCCAGCGTCTCGCGGTGGAAGAGGATCTTCAGCATGCCCACCGGTTCGTAGGAGATCTGCGCGCGCGCCATGCCCTTGAAGAAGGCCTTGCCCACTTCGTAGGGCACCTTGGCCTGGGTCAGCTCGCGCTCGGTCTTGCCGATGGAGCTGATCTCCGGAATCGTGTAGATGCCGGTGGGCACGTCGTCGACGAAGCGCCAGCTGTCGTTCTCCATGATGCTGCCGGCGGCCGAGCGGCCCTGGTCGTAGGCGGCGCTGGCCAGCGACGGCCAGCCGATCACGTCACCGGCGGCGTAGATGTTGGGGATCTCGGTCCGGTAGTGCTCGTCCACCTGGATCTGGCCGCGGCCGTTGGCCTTCAGGCCGATGTTCTCCAGGCCCAGCTTGTCGGTGTTGCCGGTCCGGCCGTTGCACCACAGGAAGGCGTCGGCCTTGATCTTCTTGCCGGACTTCAGGTGCAGGATCACCGCGTTCTCGGTGCCCTCGACCCGCTCGTACTCCTCGTTGTGACGGATGATCACGTTGTTGCTGCGCAGGTGATAGCTCAACGCATCGGAGATCTCGTCGTCGAGGAAGCTGAGCAGTTGGTCGCGGGTGTCGATCAGGTCGACCAGCACGCCCAGGCCGCTGAAGATGGAGGCGTATTCGGTGCCGATCACCCCGGCACCGTAGATGATGATGCGCCGCGGCGTGTGGGTCAGCTGCAGGATGGTGTCACTGTCGTAGATGCGCGGGTGGTTGAAGTCGACATCCGCCGGACGGTAGGGACGCGACCCGGTGGCGATGATGATCTGCTTGGCCACCAGACGTTCGACCGCACCGTTCAGGCAGACCACCTCGATGCAATGTTCGTCGGCAAAGCTGGCGGTGCCGAAGAAGGTGGAAATGCGGTTGCGGGCGTAATAGCTGGTGCGCGAAGTGACCTGCTTGGCGATCACCTTCTCCGCGCTCTTGAGCACGTCCTGGAAGGAAAACCAGCGCGGCTCGCCGATCTGGCGGAACAGCGGGTTGTTGTTGTACTGCATGATCTGGCGCACCGAATGACGCAGCGCCTTGGACGGAATGGTGCCCAGATGGGTGCAGTTGCCGCCCACCAGCGGGCGGTCGTCCACCACTGCGATCTTGCGTCCGGAACGCACCGCGTTCATTGCCGCGCCTTCACCTGCCGGGCCCGTGCCCAGCACCACCACGTCGAAGTTGTAGACCGCCATGTGTACTCCTCAATAACGCGCCGGGGCGGCACGCGGTCGCCCACGGCAATCGCCCTGCACTACATTGCCGGGCCCTTGTGTCCTGATCGGGAATGCGGCGCGCATCGGGCGCCGCGCTGCGTCAGCGCCGGGTGGCGTCGTAGGCCAGGTCGGAATCGGCCGCCTTCCTCTCGGCGTTGACCTCTTCGCACTTCTGCCGGTTGCCGCCGCAGATGGAGCATTCCTTCTCGATGCCCAGTGCGGCGATCCCGCCGCAGGAACCGGCGAGCGGCTTGCGGCCGGCGATCACGCCGGCGGCCATCCCCAGCACCACCAGCAGCATGACAGCAAATGTAACGAGCCAGATCATGGCTTGACTCCTTGCGTTGGGAACAACGCATCAAATGCGGAACTGCCCCGTGAGACGAATCCATCACCCTCGCGGGTTACAAACAGCGCCGCAATACCTTCGGCTTCCGCGAAGCGCATGCCCTGCTCGGGGCCCAGCACCATCAGCAGGGTCGACAGCCCATCGGCTTCCATGGCGGAGGGCGTCAGCACGGTTACCGCGGCCAGTGTATGGGTTATCGGTGCCGCCTGGCGAGGATCCAGGGTATGCGAGTAGCGGCGACCGTCCTGTTCGAAGTAGTTGCGATAGTCGCCGGAGGTGGATACCGACAACCCGTCCAGCTCGAGGATCTGCTGCACCGCGCGCACATCGGTCTGCGGCGCCTCGATGGCGATTCGCCAGGGCGCGCCGTCGGGCTTGCGTCCCTCGGCCTTCAGTTCCCCGGTGACCTCCACCAGGTAGCTGCCGATGCCCTGCTCGCGCAGGAGCCGGACGATGCGGTCCACGGCCTGGCCGGCGGCGATGCTGTTGAAATCCACCTGCACCGCATCCCGGGCCTTGCACAGCTCGCCGTCCCGCACTTCGATCAGCCGGTGGCCGTACTGCTCGCGCACGGCGGCGATCTCCTCGGCCGTGGGCACCCGCTGGCCACGCGACCGGGGGCCGAAGCCCCACAGGTTGAGCAGCGGTTCCAGGGTGAGGTCGAAGGCCCCCTCGCTGCGCTCCGACAGCTCGAGGCCGTAGCGGGCCATTTCGAGCACGGGCTCGGGCATGGGCTGACAGCCGGCCGGCCCGTCGTTGAAGGCCTCGATCAGCGAGTCGCGGCGATAGGTGGACACCTGCCGGTCGATCTCGGCAAGCAGCGCCTCGACCTGCTGTTGCAGGGCGTCCGGCGCGGGCGCGTCGGCGGTGCGCACGTACTTGATCGAATAGGTGCTGCCCATGGTGGGACCGGTGAAGGTTTCCACCGTCTCGGAAAACAGGCAGCCCGTCAGGGCTGCCGCCGAAGCGACAGCGATGACGGGCTGCAGTACAGCTCTCAGGCCCATGCTAGCCGCCGAAGTCGTCGAGCAGGATGTTCTCCGGTTCGACGCCCAGGTCGGTGAGCATCTTGATGACCGAGGCGTTCATCATCGGCGGGCCGCACATGTAGAACTCGCAATCCTCGGGGGCCGGATGGCTCTTGAGGTAGTTCTCGTACAGCACGTTGTGGATGAAGCCGGTGTAGCCGGTCCAGTTGTCCTCGGGCAGCGGGTCGGACAGCGCCAGGTGCCAGGTGAAGTTCGGGTTCTCCTCGGCCAGCTTGTTGAACTCTTCCACGTAGAAGGCTTCACGCAGCGAACGGGCGCCGTACCAGAAGCTGATCTTGCGCTTGGACTTCAGACGCTTGAGCTGGTCGAAGATGTGCGAACGCATCGGCGCCATGCCGGCACCACCACCGATGAACACCATCTCGGCATCGGTGTCCTTGGCGAAGAATTCGCCGAAGGGACCGTACACGGTGATCTTGTCGCCCGGCTTGAGGCTGAACACGTAGGACGACATCTTGCCCGGCGGCAGGTCGTCACGACCCGGCGGCGGCGAAGCAATACGGATATTGAACTTCACGATGCCCTTTTCTTCCGGGTAGTTCGCCATGGAGTACGCACGGATCACGGTCTCGTCGACCTTGGACACGTAGCGCCACATGTTGAACTTGTCCCAGTCGCCACGGTATTCGGGCTGGATGTCGAAGTCCTTGTAGTAGACGGTGTGCGGCGGGCATTCCAGCTGCACGTAGCCACCGGCGCGGAAGTCCACGTTCTCGCCTTCCGGCAGACGCAGGGTCAGCTCCTTGATGAAGGTGGCCACGTTGGGGTTGGACTCCACCGTGCATTCCCACTTCTTCACGCCGAAGACTTCTTCCGGAACCTCGATCTTCATGTCCGCCTTGACCGGGGTCTGGCAGGAAAGGCGCCAGCCTTCACCAGCCTCGCGGCGAGTGAAGTGTGACTCCTCGGTGGGCAGCATCTCGCCGCCACCGCTCTCGACGATGCACTTGCACTGAGCGCAGGTGCCGCCGCCACCACAGGCGGACGAGAGGAAGATGTTGTTTGACGCCAGTGTCTGCAGCAGCTTGCCACCCGCCGGGACGGTAATGGTGCGCTCGCCGTTAATCTCGATGCTCACATCGCCGCTGGAAACCAGCTTGGCGCGTGCTGCCAGGATGATCACCACCAGCGCGAGAACGATGGCGGTGAACATGCCGATGGCGAGGAAAATTTCGTAACTCATCAGATCATCCCGTCCTTACAGCTGTACGCCAGAGAAAGACATGAAGCCCAGCGACATCAGTCCGATGGTGATGAAGGTGATACCCAGACCCTGCAGCCCGTCCGGCACATCGCTGTACTTCAACTTCTCGCGAATACCGGCCAGCAAGGCGATGGCCAGCGCCCAGGACAGACCAGAGCCAACGCCATAGACGGTACTTTCCGCCAGGTTGTAGTCACGTTCGACCATGAACAGCGTGCCACCCATGATGGCGCAGTTCACGGTGATCAGCGGCAGGAATACCCCGAGCGCGTTATAGAGGCTGGGGACGTACTTATCCAGCAACATCTCGAGGATCTGCACGATAGCTGCGATCACGCCGATGTAGCTCAACAGGCCGAGAAAGCTCAGATCCACATCAGGCAGACCGGCCCAGGACAATGCACCCGCCTTGAGCAGGTAGGTGTAGATCAGGTTGTTGGCTGGAACCGTGATGGTTTGTACCACGATCACCGCGATACCCAGACCGATTGCCGTCTCCACCTTCTTCGAGATGGCGATGAAGGTACACATGCCAAGGAAGA
>DATGNS010000273.1:0-2448 GCA_035306625.1 Pseudomonas sp.
CTGGAGGAGCTGGCCAGCTGGACCATCCAGCAGGGCGGCGAAGTGGTGGTGGTGCCGCAGGAGCGCATGCCGACCCGCACCGGGGCGGCGGCGATCTATCGGTACTGATCGCAGGGTGGTCAACACTACCCGTTGGCCACCGAACGGAGCCTCGGTGCAAGCCGTATCGGCGGCCGGAAAAGCGCCGACCGCCCTACCAGTCCGGAGCCCGCCACGTCGACCGCCCCCGTAGGGTGGTCAACGCCACGCGTTGGCCACCGGGCGAAGCCTCGGTGCCTCTCGCAGCGGCGGTGGGAAAGATGCCTGCCGTCCTACTTCGCCCAGCGCTGGGCCAGCCATTGCAGGTCTTCCGGGCGGGTAATCTTCAGGTTGTCGGCGCGCCCTTCCACCAGGCGCGGGGCCTGGCCCGCCCACTCCATGGCGGAGGCCTCGTCGGTGACGGCCACGCCGGCTACTCGTGCTTCGGCCAGGGCGCGCTGCAGGGGCGCCAGGCGGAACATCTGCGGCGTGTAGGCCTGCCAGATCACCGAACGGTCCACGGTCTCCCGCACCCGGCCATCCGGACCGGCGCGCTTGAGGGTGTCGCGGGCCGGCACGGCCAGCAGGCCGCCCACCGGATCCTCGGCGAGCACCGCCAGCAGGTTGTCCAGGTCGCTGCGCGCCAGGTTGGGGCGGGCGGCGTCGTGTACCAGCACCCAGTCGTCCTCGACGGCGCCCAGCTCCACCAGACGCAGCAGCGCGTTGAATACCGAATCGGCGCGTTCGCTGCCGCCCGGAGCGCGGTGGATGCGCGGCTCGCGGGAACAGGACAGCTCGGGCCAGAAGGGATCATCCTCGGCCAGGCTGACCACCACGCCCTTGAGGCCGGGGTGGTCCAGGAAACAGGCCAGGGTATGTTCGAGAATCGTGCGGCCAGCCAGCGTCAGGTATTGCTTGGGACGATCGGCGCGCATGCGGCTGCCGACACCGGCAGCGGGGATGACGGCCCAGAAGGCCGGTGTGAATTCAGCGTTCATTCGGTCAACTGAAAGAGGGTTTCCCCCTCCTTCACCATGCCCAGTTCGTGGCGCGCCCGCTCTTCCACGGTTTCCATGCCCTGCTTGAGCTCCCGCACCTCGGCCTCGAGGATGCGGTTGCGCTCCAGCAGACGGGCATTCTCGGTGCGCTGGGCCTCGATCTGCCGATCCATCTCACGGATCTGCGCCATGCCGCCATCGCCCAGCCACAGCCGGTATTGCAGACCGGCCAGCAGCAACAGCAGCACAGCGAGCAACAGGTAAAAGGGTCTCAGCATGGAATCCGCCCGGCCAGAGTGAGGGAGCTAAGGTAATGCGTGCGGACGCGCAGGGCTAGGGTCAGCGGTAGGTTCGCCGGCACGGCGAGCCGTAGGAGCGACTTGAGTCGCGATCAACGGGTTTCGCCATGCGCAGGGTTATCGCGGCTGAAGCCGCTCCTACGGGACGCGGCGCTGACCAAACGGGCCGGCAGGCGCCCTGGAACACGCGCGTACAAAAAGGGCAGCCCTGGGGCTGCCCTTTCCTTTCCACCGTCAGCTAATCAGCCACGGAACTCGGCGCGGCCGCGGTAGGGGGCCTTGTCGCCCAGCTGCTCCTCAATGCGCAGCAGCTGGTTGTACTTGGCCACGCGGTCGGAGCGGCACAGGGAACCGGTCTTGATCTGACCGGCGGCGGTGCCCACGGCCAGGTCGGCGATGGTGCTGTCCTCGGTTTCACCGGAACGATGGGAAATCACCGCGGTGAAGCCGGCGGCCTTGGCCATCTGGATGGCTTCCAGGGTTTCGGTCAGCGAGCCGATCTGGTTGAACTTGATCAGGATCGAGTTGCCGATCTTCTCCTCGATGCCGCGCTTGAGGATCCTGGTGTTGGTCACGAACAGGTCGTCACCGACCAGTTGCACCTTCTCGCCGATCTTGCCGGTCAGCACCTTCCAGCAGGCCCAGTCGGACTCGTCCATGCCATCTTCGATGGAAATGATCGGGTAGCGCTGGCTCAGGTCGGCGAGGTAATCGGCGAAACCGGCGGCGTCGAACTTCTTGCCTTCGCCGGCCAGGTCGTAGGTGCCGTCTTCGTAAAACTCGCTGGAAGCGCAGTCCAGTGCCAGGGTCACGTCGTTACCAAGCGTGTAGCCGGCATTGGCGACGGCTTCGGCGATGGCCGCCAGGGCATCTTCGTTGGACGCCAGGTTCGGCGCAAAGCCACCTTCGTCACCGACGGAAGTGCTCAGGCCACGTGCCTTGAGCACAGCCTTGAGGTGATGAAAGATTTCCGTGCCCATGCGCAGCGCGTCGGAGAAGGTCTTGGCGCCGACCGGCTGAACCATGAACTCCTGAATGTCGACGTTGTTGTCGGCATGCTCGCCACCGTTGATGATGTTCATCATCGGCACCGGCATGGAGTACTGGCCGGGCGTGCCGTTCAGGTTGGCGAT
>DATGNS010000274.1:0-47022 GCA_035306625.1 Pseudomonas sp.
GCCCACCTGGGCCTGACGCCCCAGGCGGTGAACGTGTTCGGCGGCTACAAGGTGCAGGGCCGCAGCGAGGCCCAGGCCCGCCAGCTGCGCGCCGACGCCATCGCCCTGGAGCAGGCCGGCGCCGCCATGCTGCTGCTGGAATGCGTGCCCAGCGCCCTGGCCGCGGAAGTCACACAGGCGGTGTCCATTCCGGTGATCGGCATCGGCGCCGGTCCGGGCACCGATGGCCAGGTACTGGTCCTGCACGACATGCTCGGCCTGTCGCTGACCGGCCGCACGCCCCGCTTCGTGAAGAACTTCATGGAAGGCCAGCCCAGCATCCAGGCTGCTCTCAGCGTTTACGTCCAGGCCGTCAAGGCCGTCACCTTCCCCGCTCCCGAACACGAATTTTCCGCATGAACACCGTCACCACCGTCCAGCAACTGCGCGACGCCGTCGCCCAGGCCCGTCGCGAAGGCAAGCGCATCGCCCTGGTGCCCACCATGGGCAACCTGCACGCCGGCCACATCTCGCTGATCGAGCAGGCCCGCCGCGGCGCCGACTTCGTCATCGCCAGCATCTTCGTCAACCCGCTGCAGTTCGGCGCCAACGAGGACCTGGACAAGTACCCGCGCACCCTGGCCGAGGATCAGGAGAAGCTGAGCGCCGCCGGTTGCGACCTGTTGTTTGCGCCAACCGTGGCCGAGATGTACCCCGACGGGATGGAGGGCCAGACCCGCGTCCTGGTGCCCGGCGTGTCGGAAGGCCTGTGCGGCGCCAGCCGCCCGGGACATTTCGAAGGCGTGGCCACCGTGGTATGCAAGCTGTTCAACATGGCGCAGCCGGATCTGGCCGTGTTCGGCGAGAAGGACTATCAGCAGCTGGCGGTGATCCGCACCATGGTGCGCGACCTCAACCTGCCCATCGAGATCCAGGGCGCACCCATCGTGCGCGCCGAGGACGGCCTGGCGCTCTCCTCGCGCAATGGCTATCTGACCGCCGAGCAGCGTGCCGCCGCGCCGGCGCTGTACCGCAGCCTGCAGCAGCTGGCCGAGCGCCTGCGCGCCGGCGAGACCGACCATGCCGCGCTGATCGCCGACGCCCAGCGCAGCCAGCAGGCCGCCGGCTTCCGCCCGGACTACCTGGAGATCCGCGAGGCCTTCAGCCTGCGCCCGGCCACGCCGGCCGACCGCCATCTGGTGTTGCTGGTCGCCGCCCACCTGGGCAGCACCCGGCTGATCGACAACCTGAGCGTGACGCTCTGACCCCCGCGGCGGCTTGCCCACCCCCGGGCCTTGAGGCACACTCGGCCGCCGCCCGCATCCCTGGAGGATTATCCCGCCATGCATGCCATCATGCTCAAGGCCAAACTGCACCGCGCCATCGTCACCCACGCGGTGCTCGACTATGAAGGTTCCTGCGCCATCGACGGCGACTGGCTGGACATGTCCGGCATCCGCGAGTACGAGCAGATCCAGATCTACAACGTGGACAACGGCGAACGCTTCACCACCTACGCCATCCGCGGCGAGGCCGGCTCGCGCATCATCTCCGTCAACGGCGCGGCCGCCCACAAGGCTGACGTGGGCCATCGCCTGATCATCTGCGCCTACGCCCACTACGCCGAAAGCGAACTGGACGACCATGCGCCGCGCGTGCTCTACATGGGTGCCGACGGTGCACTGAGCCACACCAGCAATGCGATTCCGGTGCAGCTGGCCTGAGGCCGGCCACCGGTCGGTCGGGGGAAACCTCAGGCCATTTCAGGCTCCAAGGACATAGCGCACGCCCACCGCGCGCAGGACAAGCCAGCCGCGCCGCAGTCCCGCGGCATCGCCCCAGGAACCGGACGACCCCATGCTGCCGTACTACCAGACTCCCCACGACGTGACCCACCTGCCCGCCTGGCAACTGCTCGTCGAGCACCGCCAGGCCATGCACGACTTCAGCCTGCGCCAGGCCTTCGCCGCCGACCCGCAGCGCTTTGCCCGCTTCTCCGTGGACAGCTGCGGGCTGTTTCTCGACTACTCGAAGAACCTGATCACCGAGCAGACCATCGACCTGCTGATGCGCCTGGCCCGTGAGGCCGGCCTGCAGCAATCCATCGAGGCACTGCTCGACGGCCAGCCGGTGAACGCCTCCGAGGGGCGCCCGGCGCTGCACACCGCGCTGCGCCGGCCAGTCGGCGACCAGGTGCTGGTCAACGGCCAGGACGTGATGCCGGAAGTACACCGGGTGCTGCAGCAGATGACCGACCTGGTCGGACGCATCCATTCCAGCCTGTGGCGGGGCTACAGCGAGAAGAGCATCACCGATGTGGTGAACATCGGCATCGGCGGTTCCTACCTGGGACCTGAGCTGGTCTCCGAGGCGCTGCTGCCGTTCCGCCAGCGCGGCGTGCGCTGCCACTACCTGGCCAACATCGACGGCAGCGAGTTCCGCGAGCTGACCGCCCGGCTGAACGCCGAGACCACCCTGTTCATCGTCTCCAGCAAGTCGTTCGGCACCCTGGAGACCCTCAAGAACGCCATGGCCGCCCGCGAGTGGTACCTGGCCAGCGGCGGTCGCGAGGACAAGCTGTACCGGCACTTCATCGCAGTCACCAGCAACCGCCAGGCGGCCATCGAGTTCGGCATCAAGGACGAGAACATCTTCCCCATGTGGGACTGGGTCGGGGGACGCTATTCGCTGTGGTCCGCCATCGGCCTGCCCACCGCCCTGGCCATCGGCATGGCCAACTTCAAGGAGCTGCTCAGCGGCGCCTACAGCATGGATCGCCACCTGCGCGACGCGCCCTTCGAGCGCAACATGCCGGTGCTGCTGGCCATGCTGGGCATCTGGTACCAGAACTTCTGGGGCGCGCGCAGCCACGCCTTCCTGCCCTACGACCACTACCTGCGCAACTTCGTGAAGCATCTGCAGCAGCTGGACATGGAGTCCAACGGCAAGAGCGTGCTGCAGGATGGCCGTCCGGCCCCCTGCGACACCGGCGCGGTGGTCTGGGGTGGTGTGGGCTGCAACGGCCAGCACGCCTACCACCAGCTGCTGCACCAGGGCACCCAGCTGATCCCCGCCGACTTCATCGTCCCGGTGGTCAGCTACAACCCGCTGCGCGACCACCATCACTGGCTGTACGCCAACTGCCTGTCGCAGAGCCAGGCGCTGATGCTCGGCAAGACCCGCGAGGAAGCCGAGGCGGAACTGCGCGCCAGGGGCCTGCCGGAAGAGGAAGTGCAGCGCCTGGCGCCGCACAAGGTCATTCCCGGCAACCGCCCCAGCAACACCCTGGTCATCGAGCACATCGACCCGCGCCGCCTCGGCGCGCTGGTGGCGCTCTACGAACACAAAGTGTTCGTGCAGAGCGCCATCTGGGGCATCAACGCCTTCGACCAGTGGGGCGTGGAGCTGGGCAAGGAGCTGGGCCGCAATGTCTACGACAGCCTCACCGGCCAGCGTCCGGCCAGCGACGAGGATGGCTCGACCCGCGGCCTGATCGACTTCTTCCGCAGCCGCCACCGCGGCTAGAACGCTCGAGCCGGCCCATCGCCGGCTCGCATCGGACTTCGGGGCGGGTTCTCCGCCCCCACGGCCTGAGGCAGCGCCTATGGAATTCCTGCGCCAGCGCATCGAACGCCATGTGCTCAGCCTGAGCGGGCTGACCCTGTCCGGCGTGGACATGGAGCAGCCCCGGGGCGATCCGGGCCTGTTCGGGCCCCAGTCGGTGTGCTGGAAGGTACACAGCGACTTCACCTCCATGCTGATCGGCGGCATCAGCGCCCTGATGATCCAGATGCTGCACCCGCTGGCCCTGGCCGGCGTCTGGGAGCATTCCAACTACCGCCAGGACATGCTCGGCCGGCTGCGCCGCACCGGGCAGTTCATCGCCGGCACCACCTTCGCCAGCCGCGCCGACGCCGAACGGTTGATCGCCCGGGTGCGCGCCATCCACGATCGGGTCAGCGGCATCGCCCCGGACGGTCGTCCCTATGCGGCCAACGATCCGCACCTGCTGACCTGGGTGCACGTCGCCGAGGTGTACAGCTTCCTGCAGTCGCACCTGCGCTACCGCAACCCGCACCTGAGCGGTGCCGAGCAAGATCGCTACTACGCGGAAATCGCCCTGGTCGGCGAGCTGCTGGGCGCCCGGGACATTCCACGCTCGCGCCAGCAGGTCGCCGAGTACTTTCAGGTCATGATGCCCGAGCTGTGTTGCGACTGGCGCTGTCGCGAAGTGATGGACACGCTGCTCGATGCGCCCGCGCCCAGCACTCTGACACGCCCCTTCAGCCGCCTGATGCTGCAGGCGGGCATGGAACTGCTGCCGGACTGGGCCTGTCAGCTGCTGGGCATCCGCCTGACCGCGCCGCGCCGCCAGCTGATCCGCGGCGCCGTGCGCCACAGCGCGCCGGTGCTGCGCTGGGCGGTGCGCAACGGCTCCATCCATCGCGCCCGGCGGCGCATGGGCCTGCCACCCTACGGCTGACCCTTTTCCTGCGGCATTGGCCATGCCACCATGCCGGCCGCCATTCGAACAACAAGGAAAGCGTCATGCAAGAAGTCGTCGTTGTCGCTGCCACTCGAACCGCCATCGGCAGTTTCCAGGGCACCCTGAGCAGTGTTCCCGCCGTCGAGCTGGGCGCCGCCGTGATCGCCCGCCTGCTGGAGCAGAGCGGCCTGGCCGCCGACGCCGTGGACGAAGTGATCATGGGCCATGTGCTCGCCGCAGGCGCCGGCCAGAACAGCGCCCGCCAGGCCGCGGTGAAGGCCGGACTGCCGCACCAGGTGTCCGCCCTGACCATCAACAAGGTCTGCGGCTCCGGCCTCAAGGCCGTGCACCTGGCCGCCCAGGCCATTCGCTGCGGCGACGCCCAGGTGGTGATCGCCGGCGGCATGGAGAACATGAGCCTGGCGCCCTACGTGCTGCCCAAGGTCCGCACCGGCCTGCGCATGGGCCACGCCCAGCTGCAGGACAGCATGATCCTCGACGGCCTGTGGGACGCCTTCAACGACTATCACATGGGCATCACCGCCGAGAACCTGGTGGAAAGGTACGGCCTGAGCCGCGAAGCCCAGGACGCCTTTGCCGCGGAATCGCAGCGCAAGGCCGCGGCCGCCCTGGCCACCGACCGCTTCCAGAGCGAGATCACCCCGATCCTGATCCCGCAGCGCAAGGGCGAGCCGCTGGCCTTCGTGAAGGACGAACAGCCGCGCCCGGACACCAGTGCCGAATCCCTGGCCCGGCTCAAGCCGGCCTTCCGCAAGGACGGCACCGTGACCGCGGGCAACGCCTCCACCCTCAACGATGGCGCCGCCGCCGTGCTGCTGATGAGCGCCGCCCGGGCCCGCGAACTGGGCCTGCCGGTGCTCGGCCGCATCGCCGGCTACGCCAGTGCCGGTGTCGACCCGGCGATCATGGGCATCGGCCCGGTGGAGGCCACCCGCAAGACCCTGGCCAGGGCCGGCTGGAACCTGGATCAGGTCGAGCTGATCGAGGCCAACGAAGCCTTCGCCGCCCAGGCCCTGTCCGTGGGCCAGGAGCTCGGCTGGGACTGGGACAGGGTCAACGTCAACGGCGGCGCCATCGCCCTGGGCCATCCCATCGGCGCATCGGGCTGCCGCATCCTGGTCAGCCTGCTGCACGAGATGCAGCGCCGCGAGGCGCGCAAGGGCCTGGCCACCCTGTGCATCGGTGGCGGTCAGGGCGTGGCCCTGGCCATCGAACGCCCCTGATGCCAAGGGGCCCATCGCAACCGATGGGCCCCCGCCGGCAGCTTTCCGCTGGAGCGGCGGGCGATTTCCGTTAGAATCGTCCGCCTCCCGTCTTTCCCGAGTGGTCCCGCATGCCTGCTCCGCTACAGGCGCTGCGCGCCGCCCTTGCCTCCCGCCGTGAACTGATCGAACAACTGCACGGTCAGGGCACCGACTGCTACCGACTGTTCCATGGCAGCCAGGAAGGCGTGCCCGGGCTGACCCTCGACCGCTACGGCCCGCAACTGCTGATCCAGAGCTTTCATCAGCCCCTGGAGCCGGAACTGCTGCCCGGGCTGACGCAGGAGGTCGAGGCCTTCTTCGGCCATCCGCTGCTGCCGGTGTACAACGATCGCTCCCGGAGCAACTCCCGCATCGATCGCGCCGCCCACCGCCCGGACGCCGAGGCACTGGTCGAGCAGGTGGGCCATGAATGGGGGCTGAACTACCGGGTTCGCGGCCGGCATGCCGGTCAGGATCCCCTGCTGTTCCTTGACCTGCGCAACGCCCGGGGCTGGGTGAAGGCCAACAGCGCCGGCAAGTCGGTGCTCAACCTGTTCGCCTACACCTGCGGGGTGGGCCTGTGCGCGGCGGCCGGCGGCGCCGCGGAGGTCTGGAACCTGGATTTCGCCGCCGGCAACCTGGCCGTCGGCCGCGAGAACGCCGAGCTCAACCCGCAGCTGCCCGCCATGCGCTTCGTGCAGTCGGACTACTTCCCGGCCATCCGCCAGCTGGGCGGACAACCGGTCGCCCATCGCCGCGGCCAGCGCCTGCCGACCTATCCGCATCTGGAGGCGCGCCAGTTCGACCTGGTGTTCCTCGACCCGCCGGCCTGGGCCAAGAGTCCCTTTGGCACCGTCGACCTGCTGCGCGACTACCAGAGCCTGCTCAAGCCCGCGCTGCGGGTCACCGCCGAGGGCGGCACGCTGGTGTGCAACAACAACCTGGCCAGGGTGCCGCTCGAGGACTGGCGCAGCCAGGTGCTGCGCTGCGCCGAGAAGAGCGGACGCCCGGTGCGCGATTGCCAGTACCTGCCGCCGGCTGGCGACTTTCCCTCCCCTGGCGGCGAGCCGCCGCTCAAGACGCTGATCCTGCAGCTGTGATGCGCACATCCCCGGCGA
This sequence comes from Pseudomonas sp., assembly GCA_035306625.1. Lineage (GTDB taxonomy): Bacteria > Pseudomonadota > Gammaproteobacteria > Pseudomonadales > Pseudomonadaceae > Serpens. The sequence continues at coordinate 6,849 of DATGNS010000274.1, forward strand.
AACGCCGGGGCTTTGCCATACTTGCCGACCTCACCGTCGAGCGGCGCTGCCCATGTCGAAAACCCCTGTGCGTCTGGCCTATGGCATAGGCATCTTCCTGGCGTTCTATGCCCTGATCGGCTTTTTCATTCTCCCCGGCGCGGCCCTGCGCATCGCCAACCAGCAACTGGAGCAGTACGCCACCGCGCCGGCCCGGCTGGAACGCCTGGAGTTCAATCCCTTCACCCTCACGCTGGACCTGTACCGGCTGCAGATCGGCGAACCCCGGGCGCCCCAGCTCGGCTTCGAGCAGCTGCATGCGGACCTGGAATGGAGCAGCCTGTGGCAGCTGACCCTGCACCTGGCCGAGGTGCGCCTGACCCGGCCGAACACCGAGGTGCTGTTCGATCCCGACGGCCAGTTGAACCTGGCCCGGCTGTTCCGCCTTCCCGCCCCCGCCGACGAGCCACAGGCAGAAACAGAGCCCGGCGAACCCTTCCCGCTGCGCATCGATCGCCTGATCATCGCCGACGGGCGCCTGCGCTTCGCCGACCAACGCCCCGGCGAGGCGGTGGACGTGACCTATCGGCCCCTGAACCTGCAACTGCACAACCTGCACACCCGCCCCAGCGACCAGGCGGATGCCGAGCTGCTGGCCACCGGCCCGAGCGGCGGCACCCTGCACTGGCGCGGCCGGCTGAATCTGATTCCCTTCCAGTCCTCGGGCCATCTGGACATCCGCGACCTCGACCTGGCGCACTTCTGGCCCTACGCCAAGGAACAGCTCGCCCTGGACCTGCAGGCCGGCACGCTCAATGCCGCCAGCGACTACCAACTGGACCTTCGCGAGGGCACCCGGCTCCTCCTCGAAAATGCCCGGGTGCGCCTGGCCCCGTTCGGGGTGGACAACCCGGACGGCAGCCCGCGCCTGCGTCTGGACCATGTGGATGTGCAGCAGATCAGCCTCGACCTGGCGCGCCGCAAGCTGGTCATCGGCCAGGTGCGCAGCGCCGGCCTGGAGACCTGGGCCGCGCGCACCCCCGAAGGGACCATCGACTGGCTGGAACTGCTGCCCGGTGCCGCGGCGCAGGCAGAACCGCCGCAGGATCCCGCCGCCGTGCCGGAGGAGGAAAGCGCTCCCTGGCAGATCCTGCTGACCGATGCCCAGTTGCGCGACTACCGCGTGCACCTGGCCGACCAGGCCATGGGCCAGCCGGTGGAGCTGTTGCTCGGGCCGCTGGACCTGGATGTGCAGAACCTCGACACCAGCGCCGCCGCGCCCTTCCAGCTGCGCCTGGAGACCGGACTGGGCGAGAGTGGCCGGTTGAGCGCCGCAGGCGAAGCGCAACTGCAGCCTCCGGGCGCACAGCTGCAGGTGGCGCTGCAGGACATCGACCTGACGCTGGCCCAGGCCTATCTGACGCCCCATGTGCGCATCGAGCTGCTGAGCGGCAGGCTGGGCGGCGACCTGCAACTGACCGTCCGGCAGCAGGAGCCGTTGTCCCTGCAGGTCAGCGGTGACGCCACGGTAGTCGACCTGCACAGCCGCGACACCCTGCGCCATCGGGACTTCGTCAAATGGCAGGCGCTGGCCGTCAGGGATCTGGACTATCAGCACGGCCAGCAGCTGCGCATCGCCGGCATCCAACTGGATCAGCCGTACGCCCGGGTGATCATCCACGAGGACATGAGCACCAACATCAGCGAGCTGATCGTCGCGCAGCCGGACACGACGACCGCCACCGCCGACGCAGGCGAACCGCTGGCCATTCATGTGGGCGGCATCAGCATCCGTGACGGATCGGCCAACTTCGCCGATTTCAGCCTCAGGCCCAACTTCGCCACCGCCATCCAGCAGCTCAACGGCAAGGTGGGAACACTGGACAACCGCAGCCGGCAGGCCGCCTCGGTGGATATCACCGGCAAGGTCGATCGCTATGCACCGGTGTCCATCGAGGGCCGGCTGACGCCGTTCGACCCCTTGAACAGCCTGGACATCGCCACCTCCTTCCGGCAGGTGGAGCTCACCACCCTGACACCCTACTCCGGCAAGTTCGCCGGCTACCGCATCCGCCGCGGGCGCCTGAATCTGGATCTGCACTACCGCATCAACGCCGGCAAGCTCGACGCCACCAATCATGTGCTGCTGGAGAACCTGCAGCTGGGCGAGCAGGTGGACAGCCCGGATGCGGTGGACCTGCCCGTGCGGCTGGCGGTGGCCCTGCTCAAGGACACCCGGGGCAACATCGATATCGCCCTGCCGATCCAGGGCGACCTGAACGATCCGCAGTTCAGCGTGATGCCCATCGTCTGGCAGACGCTGCGCAATCTCATCCTCCGCGCGGTGCAGGCGCCCTTCAAGTTCATTGGCGCCCTGGTCGGCGGCAGCGACGTTGACCTGGATCGCATCCCCTTCGCGGCGGGCAGCAGCGAGCTGGGCGACGAGGCCCGCCGGCGCCTGGATACCCTGGCCTCGGCGCTCCATCGTCGCCCCCTGCTGACCCTGGAAGTGGAAGGCGGCACCGCCGTCAGCGCCGACGGCCCGTCGCTGGCCGAGCGCCGCCTGGTCCGCGAGGTCCAGCAGTTGCGCTACAACGAGCTGCAGCGACGCGGCCGTCGCCTGCCGGCCAGCGTGGAGGAAATCGAGGTGGATGAGGACCTTGAGGAGGATCTGCTCCCCGCGCTCTATCAGACCCAACTGGGGGAACCGCCTGCCGAGTGGCGGGAGCTGCGGGGCCGGGAGCGCCTGCAGCGCATGCGTCAGGCCCTGCTCGAGCAGTGGCTGGACAACCCCGTGGCCCACCGCTATCTGGCCCAGGCACGGGCTGCCGCCATCAAGGCCTATCTGGTGGATGTGGGTGGACTGGAGGATCGCCGGGTCTATCTTCTGGATACCAGCACGGTGCCGGCCCTGGATGACGGCACCGTGGAAACCCGACTGCATCTGGGAAGCGAATGATCAGAATCTGGCTTGCCTGCCTGCTTTTGCTGGCCGGCACCACGGCCGAAGCCTCCTCGACACTGCGCTGCGGCAGTGCCCTGATCAGCCTCGGCGATACCGCCTGGGAAGTGCAGAACAAGTGCGGCGAGCCGGTGAACCGCAGCGATCTGGGTTACCGGCTGCAACGGGACGAACACGGCCTGCGTTATGACGTGGGGGTGGAGGAATGGATCTACGGGCCGCGCAATGGCATGTACCACATCCTGCGCTTCGAGGGTGGCCGCCTGCGGGCGATACGCAGCGAACGCAACCTCTGAAGCCGGTACGCGGGACGCACCCGGGCGGGCGGTCCCGCGCGGGCATCCGGTCAGTCGACGGCCTCCAGGCCATCGGCCATCACTTCCCGCACACCCTTGACCTCCCGGGCCTTGCTGATGGCCATTTCCCGCTCGGCCTCGCTGGCCACGGTGCCGGACAGCGAAACCACGCCATCCTTGGTCTCCACCTTGATGTCCATGCCCGGGGTGGCGTCATCGACCAGCAGGGCGGACTTCACCTTGGTGGTGATCCAGGTGTCGGAAACGGCGTCGCCCGCCTCGTCCATGGTGGATTCCCCGGCCGCGAGCAGCAGCGGGCTGGTCCGGCTCTCCTCCGCCCATGCGGAGGCCGCACCGAAGCCAAGGGCCAGGGCCAGTGCGGAAGCGGTCAATGTCGGGACGTTCTTCATGCTGTTCACTCCTGTGTAATGAGGACACCACGGTGCATTCCGACCGCAGTATCCGGGTAGACTCGACCGGAGCCGCGGCAGTTCAGCAGGATCGACCCGATGACAGGCCCGGAAACGAAAAAGGCCCCTTGCGGGGCCTCTTCGTGGTTCAGCGCGACGCTCAGACCTGGGAGGCCTTGGCGGCCGCCACGTCCTTGATGGACAGCTTGATGCGGCCGCGGTTGTCCACATCCAGCACCAGCACTTCGACCATCTGGCCTTCCTGCAGCACGTCGGTCACCTTCTCCACGCGCTGATCGCTCAGCATGGAGATGTGCACCAGACCGTCCTTGCCCGGCAGGATGTTGACGAAGGCGCCGAAATCGACGATGCGCTCGACGCGGCCGGTGTAGATCTTGCCGATCTCGGCCTCGGCGGTGATCGCCAGCACGCGCTGCCTGGCAGCCTCGGCGGCTTCCTTGGTTTCGCCGAAGATCTTCACCGAACCGTCGTCCTCGATGTCGATGGAGGCCTTGGTCTCCTCGCAGATGCCGCGGATGACCGCGCCGCCCTTGCCGATCACGTCGCGGATCTTGTCCGGGTCGATCTTCATGGCCAGCATGGTCGGGGCGTTGGCCGACAGCTCGCTGCGGGACTGGGAGATGACCTGGTTCATCTGGCCGAGGATGTGCAGACGCGCTTCCAGGGCCTGGTTCAGCGCGATCTCCATGATCTCTTCGGTGATGCCGTTGATCTTGATGTCCATCTGCAGGGCGGTGACGCCATTGGCGGTACCGGCCACCTTGAAGTCCATGTCGCCCAGGTGGTCTTCGTCACCCAGGATGTCGGTCAGCACGGCGAACTTGTCACCTTCCTTGACCAGACCCATGGCGATACCGGCCACCGGAGCCTTCATGGGCACGCCGGCGTCCATCAGGGCCAGCGAGGCGCCGCACACGGAAGCCATGGAGGAGGAACCGTTGGACTCGGTGATTTCCGACACCACGCGGATGGTGTAGGGGAATTCGTCCGGGCTGGGCAGCATGGCCTGCACGCCACGGCGGGCCAGACGGCCATGACCGATCTCGCGACGGCCGGTGGCGCCCATGCGGCCGCACTCGCCCACCGAATAGGGCGGGAAGTTGTAGTGCAGCAGGAAGGAGTCCTTCTTCTCGCCTTCCAGGGTGTCCAGGATCTGTGCGTCACGGGCGGTGCCCAGGGTAGCGACCACCAGGGCCTGGGTTTCGCCACGGGTGAACAGGGCGGAACCGTGGGTCTTGTCCAGCACGCCGACTTCGATCTTCAGCGGGCGCACGGTGCGGGTGTCACGGCCATCAATACGCGGCTTGCCGTTGACGATGTTCTCGCGAACGGTGCGGTACTCGATCAGACCGAAGGCTTCCTTCACCTCGGCAGGGCTGTAGGGCGCGGTCTCGTCGCCGGCCAGGGCAGCCACGGCCTGCTCGCGCAGCTCGCCCAGGCGGTTGTAGCGGTCCTGCTTGACGGTGATGGTGTAGGCCTGGGAAATGGCTTCGCCGAACTGGGCGCGGATGGCGTTCAGCAGCTCGGTGTTTTCCGCGGGCGGGGTCCAGTCCCAGGCGGGCTTGCCGGCTTCGGCGGCAAATTCCTTGATGGCCTGGATGGCGACCTGGAATTCCTGGTGGGCGAACAGCACGGCGCCCAGCATCTGGTCCTCGGTCAGCTCCTTGGCCTCGGATTCCACCATCAGCACGGCATCTTCGGTGCCGGCCACGACCATGTCCAGGCTGGAAGCCTGCAGCTGCTCGTAGGTCGGGTTCAGCAGGTAGCCGGTTTCCGGGTGGAAGGCCACGCGGGCGGCGCCGATCGGGCCCTGGAAGGGAATGCCGGAAATGGCCAGCGCGGCGGAGGTGCCGATCATGGAGGCGATGTCCGGATCGGTCTTCTTGCTGGTGGAGACCACGGTGCAGATGACCTGCACTTCGTTGTGGAAGCCTTCGGGAAACAGCGGACGGATCGGGCGATCGATCAGACGAGAAGTCAGGGTTTCCTTCTCGGACGGGCGCGCCTCGCGCTTGAAGAAGCCTCCCGGGATCTTGCCGGCGGCGTAGGTCTTCTCCTGGTAGTGCACGGAAAGCGGGAAGAAGTCCTTGGTCGGGTCAGCCTGCTTGGCGGCGACCACGGTCACCAGGACGGTCACATCGGTGTCGATGCTGACCAGCACGGCGCCATTGGCCTGGCGAGCGATGCGGCCCGTTTCGAGCGTTACGGTCGACTGACCGAACTGGAATTTCTTGATAACCGGATTCACGGTATTTTCCTTCTCTGTGTTGCCCTTTGGGGAAATCAGTCGGAATGTCGGGAGTCGGACCCGAACCTTCCGAAAAGCGGAAAGCTGGAAGCGGGAGGTTGCAAGCGGGACTGCTGACCCACTTTCAACTCCCCACCCCCAGCTTTCCGCGGTCCAGCTCGCGTACGCTTAGCGACGCAGACCCAGACGCGCGATCAGGGCGCTGTAACGAGTGGCGTCCTTACCCTTCAGGTAGTCCAGCAGCTTGCGGCGCTGGTTGACCATGCGGATCAGACCACGACGGGAGTGGTGGTCCTTGCTGTTGGCCTTGAAGTGGTCCTGCAGCTTGTTGATGTTGGCGCTCAGCAGTGCGATCTGCACTTCCGGAGAACCGGTGTCGCCTTCGTGCTGCTTGTACTCGTTAACGATCTGGGCTTTTTCTTCAACGCTCAGTGCCATGATGGGCTCCTTGAGTGAACAGGCCGGGAATCGCTTCCCGTGTTTATGAAATGAGGCATGACCGCGCCTGTTGACAGCCACCCTCGGGTGCGCCGCACAAGGCGGCGCGTTACGGTCATTCCGACCGAATCAGTCGACGCGGCGCTACCCGCCCGTCGTCACTCGCCTCACCGATACCGATGAAGCGTCCTTCATGATCCTCTACCCGCATCAGCCCCTGCGCCGGCGCACCGGGCGCGCGGACCGGTTGTCCGTGCAGCCAGTAGTAGGCGCTGTGCTCGGTCAGCTGCACCACCGGCCAGTCCTGCAGGCCGCAATCCACCGGCAGCAGGAAGCGATCCAGCGCCTCGGCACCGCCCTCGGCATGGGCCTTTTCCAGCTCTTCCAGACTCACCGCCTGGGCCAGCGTGAAGGGGCCCGCCTGGGTCCGGCGCAGCTCGGCGACATGGGCGCCGCAGCCGAGCAGGTGGCCGAGATCCTCGACCAGGGTCCGGATATAGGTGCCCTTGCTGCAGCTGACGGACAGTCGCGCCTGGCCGTTCTCGAAGGCCAGCAGTTCCAGCCGCGAGATAGTAACAGAACGCGCCTCGCGCTCCACTACCTCACCGGCACGCGCCAGCTTGTAAAGCGGCTGGCCGTCCTTCTTCAGTGCCGAGTACATGGGCGGCACCTGCTGGATATCGCCGCGGAACCGGGGCAGCAGCGCCTCGATGTCCTCGCGGGTCACTGCGACCTCACGTCGCTCCAGCACCTCGCCCTCGGCATCGCCGGTGCTGGTGGTGACCCCCAGCTGCATCAGGGTCTCGTAACCCTTGTCGGCATCCAGCAGGTACTGGGAAAACTTGGTGGCCTCGCCGAAGCACAGCGGCAGCACGCCGGTGGCCAGCAGATCCAGGCTGCCGGTGTGGCCGGCCTTCTCCGCGTTGAGCAGCCAGCGCACCTTCTGCAGCGCGGCGTTGGAGCTGAAGCCCTTGGGCTTGTCGAGAATCAGCACACCGTGCACGGCACGGCGAACACGCTTGACTTGCGCCACGCTCACTCCTTGCCCTGATCGTGCCGACGGTCTTCAGCCACCGCGCGCTCGATGAGCGCCGACAGCTCGGCGCCACGGCGCACGCTGGCGTCGTAGTGGAAATGCAGCTGCGGGATGGTGCGCAGCTTCATGCCCTTGCCGAGCAGCATGCGCAGATAGCCGGCGGCGTCGTTGAGGATTTCCAGGTTCAACGCCAGCTTCTCGTCGTCGAAGTCGCCCATCAGGGTGATGAACACCTTGGCGTGACCAAGGTCGCGGGTGACGTCCACGGCGGTGATGGTAATGAAGCCCAGGCGTGGATCCTTGACCTCGCGGGGAATCATCAGGGCCAGCTCGCGCTGCATCTGGTCACCGATGCGCTGGGTACGGCTGTAGTCTTTGGCCATCATTCTTACTCGCTTAAAAGCCGAAAGCTGGAAGCGGAAGCCGCAAGCCCCCGCGAAGGGGGGCGTTTCGGATTCCTGACTTCCAGCTTCCGGCGGGGGTCCGCTTACAGGGTACGGGCCACCTGGACCTTCTCGAAGACCTCGATCTTGTCGCCGACCTTGACGTCGTTGTAGCTCTTCACGCCAATGCCGCACTCCATGCCGGCACGCACTTCGGACACGTCGTCCTTGAAGCGGCGCAGCGATTCCAGCTCGCCCTCGAAGATCACCACGTCCTCGCGCAGCACACGGATCGGACGGTTGCGGTGCACCACGCCCTCGACCACCATGCAGCCGGCCACCGCGCCGAACTTCGGCGAGCGGAACACGTCGCGAACCTCGGCAACGCCCAGGATGTGCTCGCGCACCTCGCTGCCCAGCATGCCGGTCAGCGCCTTCTTGACGTCCTCGATGATGTCGTAGATGACGTTGTAGTAGCGCAGGTCCAGACCTTCCTGCTCGACGATCTTGCGCGCACCGGCGTCGGCACGCACGTTGAAGCCGAACAGCACGGCGTTGGAGGCCAGCGCCAGGTTGGCGTCGCTCTCGGTGATGCCGCCGACGCCGCCGGCGACCACGCGTACCTGGACCTCTTCGTTGCCCAGCTCGGCCAGGGCGCCCTGCAGCGCCTCCAGGGTGCCGCGCACATCGGTCTTGAGCACGATGTTGAGGGTCTTCTTCTCGTCCTGGCCCATGTTCTGGAACAGGTTCTCCAGCTTGGCGGACTGCTGGCGTGCCAGCTTGACCTCGCGGAACTTGCCCTGACGGAACAGCGCCACTTCGCGCGCCTTCTTCTCGTCACCCACCACGGTGAGCTCGTCGCCCGCCTCGGGAGTGCCGTCCAGGCCGAGAATGGCCACCGGAATCGACGGACCGGCTTCCTTCACGTTCTTGCCGGCCTCGTCAAGCATGGCGCGGATACGGCCGAAGTTCACGCCGCACAGCACCACGTCGCCCACGCGCAGGGTACCGTCCTGGACCAGCACGGTGGCCACCGGACCGCGACCCTTGTCCAGGCGCGATTCGACCACCACACCGCGACCGGGCGCGGACGGCGTGGCCTTGAGCTCCAGCACTTCGGCCTGCAGCAGCACGGCTTCCAGCAGCTCGTCGATGCCGATGCCCATCTTGGCGGACACCTCGATGAACTGGGTGTCGCCGCCCCACTCCTCGGGAATCACATCCAGCGCGGCCAGGCCGTTCTTGATGTTGTCCGGGTTGGCCTCGGGCTTGTCGATCTTGTTGATCGCCACCACGATCGGCACACCGGCAGCCTTCGCGTGCTGCACCGCTTCCTGGGTCTGCGGCATCACGCCGTCGTCGGCCGCCACCACCAGGATGACGATGTCGGTCGCCTGGGCGCCACGGGCACGCATGGCGGTGAACGCGGCGTGACCGGGGGTATCCAGGAAGGTGACCATGCCGCGATCGGTCTGCACATGGTAGGCACCGATGTGCTGGGTGATGCCGCCGGCCTCGCCGACCGCCACCTTGGTGCGGCGGATGTAGTCGAGCAGCGAGGTCTTGCCGTGGTCGACGTGACCCATGACGGTCACCACCGGCGCACGCGGCACGCGCTCGCCCTCGAACTTGAGGGATTCTGCCAGCTGCTCTTCCAGGGCGTTGTCGCTGACCAGCTTGACCTTGTGACCGAATTCCTCGGCCACCAGTTGGGCGGTCTCCTGATCCAGCACCTGGTTGATGGTGACCGGCGAGCCCATCTTGAACATGAACTTGATGACTTCAGCGGCCTTGACGGCCATCTGCTGGGCCAGTTCGGAGACGGTGATGGTCTCGCCGATGGCCACTTCACGCACGATCGGCCCGGTCGGGCTCTGGAAGCCGTGCTGGTTGCGCTTCTTCAGGCGGCTCTTGCCACCGCGGCCACCACGACGGAAGCCTTCGCCCTCGTCATCGATGTTGCGGGTGACGATGCGCGGCGCCGTGCCCTTGTCCTTGAGGGACGGACGTTGGGCGCCCTTGCGATCACGACGCTCGTCGTCGTCGCGGGTACGCTCGGGGCGACGCGGCTCTTCCTTCTTGCGCTCTTCGGTCGCCGGCTTGGCGGCCGCTGCGGGGGCTGCCGGAGTCGACGGCTCGGCGGCCTGGGCAGCCTTGCGCTCGGCTTCCAGGCGCGCCTGGCGGGCGGCCTCTTCTTCAGCCTGGCGACGGGCCTCTTCCTCGGCCTTCTGGCGCGCGGCCTCCTCGGCGGCGCGCTGGGCCTCCAGCTCGCGCTGGCGCTCGGCCTCGATCTCCGCGGCGCTACGCTTCACGTAGGTCTTCTTCTTGCGGACCTCGACGCTGATGGTCTTGCTGCCGGACACCTTCAGGGTCTGGGTGGTCTTGCGCTGCAAGGTGATCTTGCGCGGACCATCGGCCTTGGCGCCGTCCCCCTTGAGGTGGTTCAGCAGAATCTGCTTCTCGTTGTCGGTCACTGCTTGCTCGGCACTCGTATGGGGCAAACCTGCCTCACGCATCTGCTGCAGCAGGCGCTCGACCGGTGTATCGACCACATTGGCCAGTTCTTTCACCGTGACTTGCGTCATGCATCTCTCTCCTCAGGCCGCGACTGCTTACTCGAACCAATGGGCTCGGGCGGCCATGATCAGCTTGCCGGCACGCTCTTCGTCCATGCCGTCGATCTCGAGCAGGTCGTCGATCGACTGCTCGGCCAGGTCTTCGCGGGTTGCCACGCCCCGCACTGCCAACTCCACCGCGAGCTCCTTGGTCATCCCATCGAGCGTCAGCAGATCCTCGGCCGGCTGTACATCCGCGAGCTTCTCCTCGGTGGCGATCGCTCTGGTCAACAGGCGATCCTTGGCACGGGCACGCAGCTCGTTGACGATTTCCTCATCGAATCCATCGATGCTCAGCAGCTCTTCCATGGGTACATAGGCGATCTCTTCCAGGCTGGTGAAACCTTCTTCAACCAGCACCTGGGCCAGCTCCTCATCGACCTCCAGCTCCTCGATGAAGGATTTGAGAATGTCGCCGGTTTCGGCCTGCTGCTTGGCCTGAATGTCCGCCTCGGTCATCACGTTCAGGGTCCAGCCGGTCAGCTGGCTGGCCAGACGCACATTCTGCCCGCCACGACCGATGGCCTGGGCCAGGTTGTCCTCGGCCACGGCGATATCCATGGCATGGACGTCCTCGTCGACAATGATGGCCACCACTTCGGCGGGGGACATGGCATTGATGACGAATTGCGCCGGGTTCTCGTCCCACAGCACGATATCCACACGCTCGCCGCCCAGTTCACCGGACACGGCCTGGACACGGGAACCGCGCATGCCGATGCAGGCGCCCTGCGGATCGATGCGCTTGTCCTTGGAGCGCACGGCGATCTTGGCCCGCGAGCCCGGGTCACGGGACGCGCCCATCACCTCGATGAGCTCCTCGGCGATTTCCGGCACCTCGATGCGGAACAGCTCGATGAGCATCTTCGGATCGGTGCGCGACAGGATCAGTTGCGGACCGCGGTTCTCGCTGCGGATTTCCTTGAGCAGCGCACGCACGCGGCCACCGACCCGGAAGATCTCGCGCGGAATGGTCTCTTCGCGCGGCAGCAGGGCTTCGGCGTTGTTGCCCAGATCCACCACGCAGCTGTCACGGGTGACCTTCTTCACGGTACCGGAGACGATTTCCCCGACCTTGCCGCGGTAGGCGTCCACCACCTGCGCCCGCTCGGCCTCGCGCACCTTCTGCACGATGACCTGCTTGGCGGTCTGCGCGGCGATGCGCCCGAACTCGATGGACTCGATCGGCTCCTCGATGATGTCGCCGACCTGGGCATCCGGCTTGCGCTCGCGGGCCTGCTCGACAGTCAGCTCGGCCGCCGGATTGACCAGATCATCCGCATCGACCACCTTCCAGCAACGGAAGGTTTCGTAGTTGCCGTTCTGGCGGTTGATGGCGACCCGCAGCTCGACTTCTTCCTCATAGCGCTTCTTGGTGGCGGTGGCCAGAGCCAGCTCCAGCGCTTCGAAAATCACACCGGCCGGTACACCCTTCTCGTTGGATACCGACTCAACCACCAGCAGTACTTCTTTACTCATGTACGCCTCGTCTTCGCAATCCATTGGATCCGCGGGATCCGTGCCTTAATCAAAACGGGGAACGATATTGGCCTTGTCGATCGAATCGATCGGCAAGAGGAATTCGTGATCATCCACCAGTACCACCACATCCTGTTCCTCGACCCCGCGCAGGACGCCCTGGAAATTGCGTCGACCTTCAAAGGGCACACGCAACCTGATCTTCACCTGTTCGCCGGAGTGGGCGGCAAACTGCTCCAGCGTGAACAGCGGCCTGTCCATGCCCGGGGAAGACACTTCCAGGGTGTACTCACCACTGATCGGGTCTTCCACATCGAGCACGCCGCTTACCTGACGGCTGACCGTTTCGCAGTCCTCGATGAATATGCCGTTGGCATGATCAATATAGATTCGCAGCAGGGAGTGCTTGCCCTGGGATAGAAATTCGATGCCCCAGAGCCGATAGCCCAGCGCTTCAATTACAGGAGCCACTATCGCCTGCAACTGTTCCAGCTTGCTCGACATCGAGAGCCTCCCTTCTTTTTCTCGTGAAATAAAAAATGGGCGAAACGCCCATCCGTGCATGCCATTCGGCTGAATGGCCCTGAAAGACTGCGCAGCCAACAAAAAGCCCCTGAAAAGGGGCCTGGCTGCTGCGGATTGCGAGACCGGATCCTTCAACCCGGGCAGCAGATCCCGCCCGATTCGATGGCGATCACCCGCTTCAAAGCTGGGCCGGGAGTATACGCAGCCAACCCCAGGCAGGTCAATCGCGCCAGCGGAACGCGAAAGACCCGCACGACGCGGGCCTTCCGGATATGGTACCGAGGAGGGGACTCGAACCCCTACAGCCTATGGCCACTACCACCTCAAGGTAGCGTGTCTACCAATTCCACCACCTCGGCAAAAACCTTTGCCTTACTGCTCCGGAACTTCGGGAACATCCGCCGGAGCAGACTGTCCTTCCAGAACCGGGACATCACCCTCGACAGCCTTCTTCTGAACCTCGAGCACTGCGGGATCGGGCAAGCCGATCTGACCCAGTTGCTCGGCCTTCTGGCTGGCGAAATACGCCAGACCCAGGCTGGTCAGGAAAAAAACCGCGGCGAGTATAGCAGTAACACGACTCAGAAAGGTAGCCGAGCCCTGACTTCCGAATACGGTGGCGGACGCGCCGGCACCGAAGGAAGCCCCTGCTTCCGCACCCTTGCCCTGCTGAATCAGCACCAGACCTACCAGGCCGAGCGCCATCAGCAGATGAACCACAATCACGACAGTCTCAAGCATCTTCAGCTTCCCGCGGCACGACAGATCGCACCAAACTCATCCGCATTCAGAGAGGCCCCACCAATGAGACCACCGTCGATGTCCGGCATGGCGAACAGCTCTGCCGCATTGGCGGCCTTGACGCTGCCGCCGTACAGAATTCTTACGCCCCGCGCCACCTCGGCGCTTTCCGTCCGCAGCTGCGAGCGGATCGAGGCATGCACTTCCTGGGCCTGCTCGGGCGTGGCGGTCAGCCCCGTCCCTATCGCCCAGACCGGCTCGTAAGCCACCACCGCACGACTGAAGGCTCCAACACCCAACTGCTCGATGATGCTGCCCAGCTGGCGCTGCACGACCTCCAGGGTCTTGCCAGCCTCCCGCTGAGCCAGGGTCTCACCGATACACAGGATCGGCACCAACCCGCACGCCTGAGCCGCGGCAAACTTGCGACTCAGCATCGCTTCGCTTTCACCGAGAATCTGGCGGCGTTCGGAATGCCCGACCAGCACATAGGCACAACCCGAGTCGGCCAGCTGACTGGCGGCGATTTCGCCGGTCAGCGCACCCTGCATCGGTTCCACCGCACAGTTCTGCGCACCCACGCCGATCGCCTTGCCTTCCAGCCCCATCACGACCTGCGTGATATACAGCGCGGGCGGAATCACAGCAATCTCGACTCCTACCGGCAAGGCCAGCTGACGAAGACCCCTGATCAGTTCAGCTACGCTGGCGCGGGTACCGTGCATCTTCCAGTTACCGGCTACCAGTGGTCGACGCATGCTTTACCTCGTCGGTCAAAGTGGGCGCAGATCTTACCCAAGAGTTTGAATACAGGCAAGCGAATCAAATAGATAGATTCACCGACGCCGCCATTCCCGTCATGCACAGGCTTGCGCGACCACTCGCGCCAGCGCCTCGGCATGCTGACGAACCTGGGCTTCGTCGTCGCCCTCGACCATGACTCGCACCAATGGCTCGGTGCCGGACTTGCGAAGCAAGACCCGACCACGTCCGGCCATCTTACGGGTAACCTCATTACATGCCTCCTGCACTGAGGGATCTTCGACGGGATCCTTGCCGCCCTTGAACCGCACATTGACCAACACCTGCGGACACTTGCGCAGATCCGCACACGCCTGCTGCAGGGTTTCCCCGCGCCGCTTGAGCGACAGCAGCACCTGCAGGGCCGCAATTATGGCATCACCGGTGGTGGTGTGCCGGACACAGACGACATGTCCGGAATTTTCCCCTCCCAGCTGCCAGCCGCGCGCCTGCAGCTCGGCCATCACATAGCGGTCGCCCACCTTGGCCCGGGCGAAGGGGATCTGCATTTCCGCCAGGGCCAGTTCCAGGCCCAGGTTGCTCATCAGGGTGCCAACCACCCCACCATCACCGAGCAGGCCCCGCTCCTTGAGGTCGCGGGCGATGATGAACAGCAGCTCGTCGCCGTCCACGATGCGCCCGGTGTGATCCACCATCAGTACCCGGTCGCCATCGCCATCGAAGGCGATGCCCAGATCGGCGCCCTGGTTCACCACCTCGGCCTGCAGGGCTTCCATGTGGGTGGAACCGCAGGCCTCGTTGATGTTCAGCCCGTCGGGTTGCGCGGACAGCACGCTGACGGAAGCGCCCAGCTCGCGGAACACGCTGGGGGCGACCTTGTAGGTGGCGCCGTTGGCGCAGTCCACCACCAGCTTGAGGCCAGAGAAACGGGTGCTGGTAGGCACGCTGCTCTTGCAGAACTCGATATAGCGGCCGGCGGCATCATTGATGCGCGACACCTTGCCGAGGGAGTCGGCAACCACCATCGGCTCGTCCAGCAGCGCCTCGATCTTCGACTCGATCTCATCGGGCAGCTTGGTACCCTCGCCCGAGAAGAACTTGATGCCGTTGTCGTAGTAGGGATTGTGCGAGGCGCTGATGACGATACCGGCCTCTGCATGAAAGGTGCGCGTCAGGTAGGCGATCGCCGGCGTGGGCATCGGCCCCAGCAGCATCACGTCGGCGCCTGCGGCAACCAGCCCGGCCTGCAGCGCCGACTCGAACATGTAGCCGGAGATACGCGTGTCCTTGCCGATCAGCACCCGGCAGACGCCCTCGCGTCGGAATGCCGTACCGGCCGCCCACCCCAGCTTGAGCACGAATTCGGGAGTAATGGGGAACTGGCCAACCCGACCGCGGATGCCGTCGGTTCCAAAGTACTTTCTCGACATGTTCTATTCCGTCGTCTGTTCGGCGGTCTCTACCGCCTCGATCATCCTGACCACATCGACCGTTTCCGCCACATCGTGAACGCGGATGATGTGCGCCCCCTTGACCACGGCCAGGGCGGCGAGAGCCAGACTGCCGTACAGGCGCTGCGAGACGTCGCGCCCAAGCGCCTGACCGATCATGGTCTTGCGTGATACCCCGACCAGCAGCGGGCGACCCAGGCGGTGCAGCCGTTCCATCTGCCTGAAGAGCAGGAGATTGTGGTCGAGGTTCTTGGCAAAGCCAAATCCCGGATCGAGAAGGATGCGCTCCGCGGCGATGCCGGCCTCACGACAGACCTGCATGCGCTCAGCCAGGAACTCCTCCACCTCCGCGGTCACATCCGCGTACACCGGGTTGTCCTGCATGTTGCCCGGCTCGCCCCGCATGTGCATGAGGCAGACCGCCATTGCGCTGTCGGCTGCGGCGTCCAGGGCGCCGTCACGGCGCAGCGAGCGAACGTCGTTGATCAGCCCCGCGCCCAGACGCCCGCACTCGCGCATTACCGCAGGGGTGGAGGTATCAACCGAAATCACCACATCCAGCTCGCGGGCGATCGCCTCCACCACGGGGGCGACGCGTTCCAGTTCCTCGAAGGGTGAAACGGGCCGGGCTCCGGGGCGGGTGGACTCGCCGCCCACATCGATCAGGGTGGCGCCGGCCTCGACCATGGCCGCGGCGTGCCGCAGCGCCTTGTCGCGCTCGGCGTAGCGTCCGCCGTCGGAGAACGAGTCGGGGGTGACGTTGAGGATGCCCATCACATGCGGACGGGAAAGATCAAGAACCCGGCTGCCGCATTGCAGCCGGGTTGCACGGGTTGCGTCTTCCATCATCAGTGTTCGCCGGCGGGCCCACCGATCGGCGTCTCGGGACGTTCACCTTCGGATGCCGAGCTGCCGGAGGCACCGGTGCCTCCCTGCCAGTCACGCGGCTCGCGAGGCGGACGGCCGGCCATGATGTCGTCGATCTGGTCGGAGTCGATGGTTTCGTACTTCATCAGCGCCTCGGCCATCATGTCCAGCTTGTCGCGATTCTCGGTGAGAATGCGCTTGGCGGTCGCGTAGCAGTGATCGATGATGCTGCGCACCTCCTCGTCGATCTGCCGGGCCGTCTCGGCCGATACATTGGTGTGCTGGGCGCCGGCGCTGCGACCGAGGAAGACCTCGCCCTCCTCTTCCGCATACATCAGCGGCCCCATCTTCTCCGAGAGCCCCCACTTGGTCACCATGTTCCGTGCCAGCTGGGTGGCGCGCATGATGTCGTTGGAGGCGCCGGTGGTGACGCCGTCGAAGCCCAGGGTCATTTCCTCGGCGATGCGACCGCCGAACAGCGAGCAGATCTGGCTGGTCAGGGCGCGCTTGGACAGGCTGTAGCGGTCCTCTTCCGGCAGGAACATGGTCACGCCCAGGGCGCGGCCGCGCGGAATGATGGACACCTTGTAGACCGGGTCGTGCTCGGGCACCAGGCGACCAACGATGGCGTGGCCGGCCTCGTGATAGGCGGTATTGAGCTTCTCCTTCTCGGACATGACCATGCTCTTGCGCTCGGCACCCATCATGATCTTGTCCTTGGCCAGCTCGAACTCCTGCATTTCCACCAGGCGCTTGTTGGCCCGCGCGGCGAACAGCGAAGCCTCGTTCACCAGGTTGGCCAGATCGGCGCCGGAGAAGCCCGGAGTGCCGCGGGCGATCACCGCGGCATCCACATCGTCGCCCACCGGCACCTTGCGCATGTGCACCTTGAGGATCTGCTCACGGCCACGGATGTCCGGCAGACCGACCACCACCTGACGGTCGAAGCGGCCCGGGCGCAGCAGCGCCGGATCCAGCACGTCGGGACGGTTGGTGGCGGCGATGACGATGATGCCGTCGTTCATCTCGAAGCCGTCCATCTCCACCAGCAGCTGGTTGAGGGTCTGCTCGCGCTCGTCATGACCGCCGCCCAGGCCGGCGCCACGATGGCGCCCCACGGCATCGATCTCGTCGATGAAGATGATGCAGGGTGCGTGCTTCTTGGCCTGGTCGAACATGTCGCGCACACGGCTGGCGCCGACGCCGACGAACATTTCCACGAAGTCCGAACCGGAAATGGTGAAGAAGGGTACCTTGGCCTCGCCGGCGATTGCCTTGGCCAGCAGCGTCTTGCCGGTGCCGGGCGGGCCGACCATCAGCACGCCGCGCGGAATGCGGCCGCCCAGGCGCTGGAACTTGCCCGGGTCGCGCAGGAATTCCACCAGCTCGGCAACCTCCTCCTTGGCCTCGTCGCAGCCGACGACATCGGCAAAGGTGGTCTTCACCTGATCCTCGGACAGCAGGCGCGCCTTGCTCTTGCCGAAGCTCATGGGCCCGCCCTTGCCGCCGGCGCCGCCCTGCATCTGGCGCATGAAGAACATGAATACCGCGATGATCACCAGGATCGGGAAGCTGGCTACCAGCAGCTGGGTCCAGATGCTCTGCTGCTCGGGCTGCTTGCCCTCGATGACCACGTTGTTGTCGATCAGGTCACCGATCAGGCCGCTGTCCTGGATGGCCGGACGGATGGTCTTGAAGCTGCCGCCGTCGGTGCGCTTGCCGGTGATCACGAAGCCATCGACGGTGACACGCTCGACGCGGCCGCTCTGCACCTGGCTCAGGAATTCGGAATAGTTGAGTGTCTGCGGCTCGCTGGGGCTGGAGAAGTTGTTCATCACCGTCACCAGGACGGCGGCGATGATCAGCCACAGGATCAGATTCTTTGCCATGTCGTTCAATTCGCTACCCTCTGAGTCGCTCCGCCGGAGCGACTCCCGCACGCGGCCGATGTGATTACCGGCCTAACTTACTACACAACCCCCGCCGGGGCAGGTAGCGTCTGTAACCCTTTATGAACCCTTTGACTTCCGGTTCGCCCCATTATTGCATCGCTCCGCCACGAAAGCCTCGCGCGAGCAGGTACTGTTCGCGCGAGCGGTCCCGCGAGGACAGCGGCTTGCGGATCTGCACCTTCTCGAACATCTCCCTCGCCTGCTTGTGGTAGGCGTCGAAACCCTCGCCCTGGAAGATCTTGATCAGGAAGTCGCCCCCCGGACGCAGCACGCGACTGGCCAGGTCCAGGGCCAGTTCGCAGAGGTACATGGCACGCGGCTGATCCGCGGCCCGCACCCCACTCATATTGGGGGCCATGTCGGAAATCACAAGGTCCACCGGCTGCTCGCCGATCGCCTCCAGCAATCGCTCGAACACCTCGTCCTCGGTGAAATCCCCCTGAATGAAGGTCACGTCGGGGATCGGGTCCATCTCCAGGATGTCGGAGGCGATCAGCCGCCCCCGGTCGCCGATCAGCCGACTGGTCACCTGGGACCAGCCGCCCGGCGCCGCACCCAGGTCGACCACCGTCATGCCGGGGCGCAGGATGCGATCCTTCTCCTGGATCTCCAGCAGCTTGTAGCTGGCACGCGAGCGATAGCCGTCCCGTTGCGCCATCTTTACGTAGGGATCGTCGAAGTGCTCTTTCAGCCAGCGGTGACTGGTCTTGGATCGGGCCACGGAATACCTCTCGGGCGGCGGCTCGGGTACACTAGCCGCCTTTTCGTTCAGTGAAACATCAGGGCTTGATTATGGCGCTCTCGCAAGAGCAGAAGAAACAGTTCAAATCCATCGGTCACCACCTGAAGCCGGTCCTGACCATCGCCGACAATGGCCTCAGCGAAGGGGTGATGGCCGAGCTGGAGCGCGCCCTCGTGGACCACGAGCTGATCAAGATCCAGCTGCGGGTCGCCGAGCGCGAGGACCGCCAGGCGCTGCTCGAGGAGCTGTGCCGCAGCGCCGGCTGCGAACTGGTGCAGTCCATCGGCAAGGTGGCCCTGGTGTACCGCGGCAATCCCAAGCCGAACCGCCACCTCTCCAATCTGCTGCGCTATCAGGCCTGAGGCGCCCCAGGCCCGAGGCGCCGCGGCGCTTCGGGCGGCGCCTGGATCACCAGCAGCAGGCCGCAGCAGGCCATGGCCAGGTAGCTGAACAGCTGCCAGTTGCCGGGCCCGACAAAGAAGCTCGCTCCCAGCAGCAGCACCGCCACCAGCAACTGCCCACGCAGATCCCGCCACAGCGCTCCGACGCCCCGGGCCAGCAGCAGGCTCATGGCCTGCAGCAGCACGCAGGCCAGCGAGAAGCCGATCATCAGCGGGCGCAGGCCGCTCTCCACTTCCCGGACCAGCAGCGGCGCGAGTCCCATCTTGCCGAGCGCCGGCAGCAGCACGAAATGCAGCAGCCAGAGGCCGCCGACCCAGAACGTCTGGGCCAGCTGCCAGGCAATCATGGGCGCGCGCATGCGCGACGGCGCGTCAGATGTGGCGGACTTCAAGGATCTCGTACTCGACCACTCCGCTCGGGGTGCTGACCGCCACCACATCCCCCTCGGACTTGCCGACCAGCGCGCGGGCGATGGGCGAGCTGACCGACAGCTTGCCGGCCTTGATGTCGGCCTCGTCGTCCCCGACAATCTGGTAGGTCACCTGCTCGTCGGTGTCCACGTTCACGATGTCCACGGTGGTGCCGAAGATCACCTTGCCGGTATGCGGAATGGAGGTGATGTCGATGATCTGGGCGTTCTGCAGGCGGCCTTCGATGTCGCGGATGCGCGCCTCGACCAGCCCCTGCTGTTCACGTGCCGCGTGATACTCGGCGTTCTCCTTGAGATCGCCCAGCTCACGTGCTTCGGCGATGGCCTGGCTGATCTTCGGGCGCTCGGCCTTCAGATTCTTCAGCTCTTCTTCCAGGGCGCGAGCGCCCTGGAGGGTCATCGGGTATTTCGTCATACCTTGATTCCTGCATGCAGATCCTGCAGCCGGCGCACGGTCCGCTCCGGACCGAACTTGATGGCCTGGCACACCGCCTGGCCGCCGGCCAGGGTGGTAGTGATGCAGACCTTGTGCTGCAGGGCGTTACGACGGATGGAGTAGGAGTCGGCGATCGACTGGCGTCCCTCGGTGGTGTTGATGATCAGGGTCACTTCCTCGTTCTTGATCATGTCCACGATGTGCGGACGGCCTTCGGTCACCTTGTTGACACGGCGCACCGGCAGACCGGCGGCCTCGATCACCTTCGCGGTGCCGGCGGTGGCGACCACCTCGAAGCCCAGGTCGATCAGCTCGCGGGCGACGTCCGCCACGTA
The DNA here is from genome assembly GCA_035306625.1 of Pseudomonas sp. Taxonomy (GTDB): domain Bacteria; phylum Pseudomonadota; class Gammaproteobacteria; order Pseudomonadales; family Pseudomonadaceae; genus Serpens. Next base: position 27,359 of record DATGNS010000274.1, read on the forward strand.
GGGCTTGTCATCCTCGCGCACGCTGATGAAGGCGCAACCGCCGGTGGGCAGGATCTCGCTGGCCCCCAGCTGTGCCTTGGCGAAGGCCTCGGCAAAACTGTCGCCGACACCCATGACTTCGCCGGTGGACTTCATTTCAGGTCCGAGGATGGTATCCACCCCGGGGAATTTGGCAAATGGGAACACCGCTTCCTTGACACTGAAGTAGGGCGGGATCACCTCCTGGGTGAAGCCGACCTCCGCCAGGGTCTTGCCGGCCATGACACGGGCCGCCACCTTGGCCAGGGACTCGCCGATGCACTTGGAGACGAACGGCACGGTCCGCGAGGCACGCGGGTTCACTTCGAGCACGTAGATGTCCTCGCCCTGCACGGCCATCTGCACGTTCATCAGGCCGACCACGCCCAGTTCCAGGGCCATCTTCCTGACCTGATCGCGGATCTCGTCCTGGATGTGCTGGGGCAGCGAGTAGGCCGGCAGCGAGCAGGCCGAGTCACCGGAGTGGATACCGGCCTGCTCGATGTGCTGCATGATGGCGCCGATCACCACGTCCTTGCCGTCGCACACCGCGTCCACGTCCACCTCGATGGCGGAGTTCAGGAAGTGGTCCAGCAGCACCGGGCTGTCGTTGGACACCTTCACCGCCTCGCGCATGTAGCGCTTGAGCTCTTCTTCCTGGTAGACGATTTCCATTGCCCGGCCGCCCAGCACGTAGGACGGACGCACCACCAGCGGGAAGCCGATGGCCTTGGCGTGCGCCAGGGCTTCGTCCTCGCTGCGCGCGGTGGCGTTCTGCGGCTGACGCAGGTTCAGGCGCTGCACCATCTGCTGGAAGCGCTCGCGGTCCTCGGCGCGGTCGATGGCGTCCGGGCTGGTGCCGATGATCGGCACGCCGGCTTCTTCCAGGGCACGGCACAGCTTCAGCGGGGTCTGGCCGCCGTACTGCACGATGACGCCCTTGGGCTGCTCGACGCGGCAGATTTCCAGCACATCCTCCAGGGTCACCGGCTCGAAGTACAGGCGATCGGAGGTGTCGTAGTCGGTGGAGACGGTTTCCGGGTTGCAGTTGACCATGATGGTCTCGTAACCGTCCTCGCGCATGGCCAGCGCGGCATGCACGCAGCAGTAGTCGAACTCGATGCCCTGACCGATGCGGTTAGGGCCACCACCGATGACCATGATCTTGTCGCGGCCGGACGGGTTGGCCTCGCACTCCTCCTCGTAGGTGGAATACATGTAGGCGGTGTCGGTCGGGAATTCGGCGGCGCAGGTGTCCACGCGCTTGTAGACCGGCAGCACACCGAGCTTGTGGCGGTGGCCACGCAGGCTCTTCTCGCTGACGCCCAGCAGGGTGGCCAGGCGCGCGTCGGAGAAGCCCTTGCGCTTGAGGCGGTACATCAGGTCACGGTCGATGCTGTTCAGGCCGAGGGTCTTGACGCGCTCCTCCTCCTTGACCAGGTCCTCGATCTGCACCAGGAACCAGGGGTCGATGTTGGTCAGCTCGAACACCTCGTCGATGGTCTTGCCGGCGCGGAAGGCATCGGCCACGTACCAGACGCGCTCGGCGCTGGGTACGGTCAGTTCGCGCTTGAGGATGCTCTCGGCTTCCGGATCGGCCAGGTCCAGCTTGGGATCGAAGCCGGTGGCGCCCACTTCCAGGCCGCGCAGCGCCTTCTGCATGGACTCCTGGAAGGTGCGGCCGATGGCCATGACCTCGCCCACGGACTTCATCTGGGTGGTCAGGCGAGGATCGGCCTTGGGGAACTTCTCGAAGGCGAAACGCGGCACCTTGGTGACCACGTAATCGATGGAGGGCTCGAAGGACGCCGGGGTGCGACCGCCGGTGATGTCGTTCTTCAGCTCGTCCAGGGTGTAGCCCACCGCCAGCTTGGCGGCGATCTTGGCGATCGGGAAGCCGGTGGCCTTGGAGGCCAGGGCCGAGGAACGCGACACGCGCGGGTTCATCTCGATGACGACCATGCGGCCGTCCTTCGGGTTGATGCCGAACTGCACGTTGGAGCCGCCGGTTTCCACCCCGATCTCGCGCAGCACCGCCAGGGAGGCGTTGCGCATGATCTGGTATTCCTTGTCGGTCAGGGTCTGCGCCGGGGCCACGGTGATCGAGTCACCGGTGTGCACGCCCATGGGATCGAAGTTCTCGATGGAGCAGACGATGATGCAGTTGTCGTTCCTGTCGCGAACGACCTCCATCTCGTATTCCTTCCAGCCGATCAGGGATTCGTCGATCAGCAGTTCCTTGGTCGGCGACAGGTCCAGGCCGCGGGTGCAGATTTCCTCGAACTCCTCGCGGTTGTAGGCGATGCCGCCGCCGGTGCCGCCCATGGTGAAGGACGGACGGATGATGCAGGGGAAGCCGACCTGCTCCAGCACGCCGTAGGCTTCTTCCATGCTGTGGGCGATGCCCGAGCGCGGGCATTCCAGGCCGATGGAGCGCATGGCCTTGTCGAAGCGCGAGCGGTCCTCGGCCTTGTCGATGGTGTCGGCGTTGGCGCCGATCATTTCCACGCCGAACTTCTCCAGCACGCCGTGGCGCTCGAGATCCAGGGCGCAGTTCAGCGCGGTCTGACCGCCCATGGTGGGCAGCAGCGCGTCAGGGCGCTCCTTCTCGATGATCTTGGCCACCGTCTGCCACTTGATCGGCTCGATGTAGGTGGCATCGGCCATGGCCGGGTCGGTCATGATGGTGGCCGGGTTGGAGTTCACCAGGATGACGCGGAAGCCTTCCTCGCGCAGGGCCTTGCACGCCTGGGCGCCGGAGTAGTCGAACTCGCACGCCTGGCCGATCACGATGGGGCCGGCGCCGAGGATCAGAATGCTTTTGATGTCTGTACGTTTTGGCATGGGAGTCTCGTAGCGGTAATCAGGTCAGGGTTGCGGTGGCCAGCTTCACGCCAAAGCCGACGAACAGGGCGCCCACGCCACTGGTGGCGCCGGCGGCCAGGCGCTGCCGACGACGAAACCAGTGCGCCAGGCGGGCGCCGGTAAAGATCAGGATGCTCAGGTAGCTGAGGCTGATGACTTGCAGGATCGCGCCCAGCACCAGGAACGACAGCCCCGGGTGGGCGTACCCCGGGTCGACGAACTGGATGAAGAAGGACACGAAGAACAGGATGGCCTTGGGGTTCGACAGGCTGAGCAGCAGCGCGCGGCGGAACGGCTGGGCCAGGTTCGGCTCGGGCTCGGCCTGCGTCACGCCGGGGTGCCGCCAGCGCTGCCAGGCGCCGCGCAGCATGCCGACGCCGATGTAGCACAGGTAGGCGGCGCCCAGGTACTTCAGGGCATCGAACAGCATCGGCTCGGCCTTGAGCAGGGAGGCCACGCCCAGCGCGGCCGCCAGCATCAGCAGACTGTCGCCGACGAACACGGCCGCCGCGGCGCTGTAACCCGCCGCGACGCCACGACGCGCCGCGCTGGCCAGCACGAACATGGAGTTCGGACCGGGCAGCAGGATCACCAGCACCGTTCCCAGGACATAGGTCCAGAGATCGACGACTCCCAGGCTCGCCAGCATGCGCGGCCCCTCAGTTGCCCTTGCGGGCCGCCATGGCGGCGACGAAGCGGTCGAACAGCAGGTCCACGTCGTTCGGGCCGGGGCTGGCCTCGGGGTGCCCCTGGAAGCCGAAGGCCTCCTGGTCGGTAAACTCGATGCCCTGCAGGGTGCCGTCGAACAGCGACTTGTGGGTGACGCGGACGTTGGCCGGCAGACTGCCCTCGTCGGCGCAGAAGCCATGGTTCTGGCTGGTGATCAGCACCGCGCCGCTGGCCACATCCAGCACCGGGTGGTTGGCGCCATGGTGGCCGCAACCCATCTTCACGGTCCTGGCGCCGGCGGCCAGGGCCAGCAGCTGGTGACCCAGGCAGATGCCGAATACCGGAATGCGGGTCTCGAGGATCTCGCGGATGGCCTGGATGGCATAGTCACAGGGCTCGGGGTCGCCAGGACCGTTGGACAGGAACACGCCATCGGGATTCAGCGCCAGGGCCTCGCTGGCCGGAGTCTGCGCCGGCAGCACGGTCACGCGGCAACCGCGCTCCACCAGCATGCGCAGGATGTTGCGCTTGACGCCGTAGTCATAGGCGACCACGTGGTAGGGCAGCTGATCGGCAGGGATTTCCGGATGGCTGTCGGTGCTCAGGTCCCAGACGGAGGAGCGCCATTCGTAGGGTGCCTTGGTGCTGACCACCTTGGCCAGGTCCAGACCCTTCATGCCCGGCCAGGCGCGCGCCAGCTCCAGCGCCTTCTCTTCGGTGGCATCCGCACCAGCCAGGATGCAGCCGTTCTGGGCGCCCTTCTCGCGCAGGATGCGGGTCAGGCGGCGGGTGTCGATGCCGGCGATGGCAACGGTGCCGTTTTCCTTCAGGTAGGCATCCAGCGGTTGCCTGTTGCGCCAGCTGCTGGCCAGCAGCGGCAGGTCGCGGATGACCAGACCAGCCGCCCACACGCGATCCGACTCGGCATCCTCCGGTGTGGTACCGGTGTTGCCGATGTGCGGATAGGTCAGGGTGACGATCTGCTGGGCATAGGAGGGATCGGTGAGAATTTCCTGATAGCCGGTCATGGCGGTGTTGAACACCACCTCACCGACGGTATGCCCATCGGCGCCGATGGATTCGCCGCGAAAGATGCTGCCATCAGCAAGGGCGAGTATGGCTGGCGTAGTCAAGAGACCTCCGGTAAATCTGCCTGGTGCGTACGCAGGTGCAAAAAAGCGGGATGACTGTCTGAGGGTCATCCCGCTTTTCTTGTCTTGGTCATGCTGCGTAACTTTAGTGGACACACTAAAGCGCGAATCATACAGAAACGCCCATTTTGGGTCTACCGCAAACCACGTCTGTGCGCATCAGCCGATGCGCGGCCCATCAGCGCAGCCCCAGCACATCCTGCATGTCATACAGGGCCGCCGGCTGCTGGCGCAGCCACAGGGCCGCGCGCACCGCGCCGCGGGCGAAGGTCATGCGACTGGAGGCCTTGTGGGTGATTTCCACCCGTTCGCCCTCGGCGGCGAACAGCACGGTGTGGTCGCCCACCACGTCGCCGGCACGCACGGTGGCGAAGCCGATGGTTTCCCGCGCGCGGGCGCCGGTCTGGCCTTCGCGCCCATAGACCGCGACCTTTTCCAGATCGCGCCCCAGCGCCTGTGCCACCACCTCACCCATGCGCAGGGCGGTGCCGGACGGCGCGTCCACCTTGTGGCGGTGATGAGCCTCGATGATCTCGATGTCCACCTCGTCACCCAGCACCCGGGCGGCGGTATCCAGCAGCTTCAGGCACAGGTTGACGCCCACGCTGAAGTTGGCGGCGAACACGATGGGAATTTCCCGGGCGGCATCGGCCAGCTGCTGCTTTTCCTCGGCGGAGAAGCCGGTGGTCCCGATGACCATGGCCTTGCCCGCCTGCCGGCAGATCTCCAGGTTCTTCAGGGTGACCGTGGGATGGGTGAAGTCGATGACCACATCGAAACGATCCGTCACGGCGGCGAGGTCGCCGCTCAGGGCCACGCCCAGACGCCCCTGGCCGATCAGCTCGCCGGCGTCGGCGCCGATCAGGCTGCTGTCCGGGCGGTCGATGGCCGCGGTCAGCTCGGCACCCTCCGCCTGGCACACCGCCTCGATCAGATTCCTGCCCATGCGCCCGGCGGCGCCCATCACTGCTACTCGCATACTCATTGCTCCAAGCCGGACGATGCATGACGCCCGGCGCAGGGTTCATCGATCGTCGAAGAAACGCTTCATGCCTTCGAACCAGCCACTGGCCCGCGGCGAATGGGAACTGTCGCCCTGCAGGCTGCGGCGGAATTCCTCCAGCAGCTCGCGCTGGTGCTTGTCGAGCTTGACCGGGGTTTCCACCACCACCCGGCACATCAGGTCGCCCGGGGCGCCGCCGCGCACCGGGGTGACGCCTTTGCCGCGCAGGCGGAACAGCTTGCCGGTCTGGGTGCCTTCCGGAATCTTCAGCTTGACGCGGCCATCCAGGGTCGGCACTTCGAGTTCGCCGCCCAGCGCCGCGTCGGCGAAGCTGATCGGTACCTCGCAGTACAGGTCGCGCCCGTCACGCTGGAAGATGTCGTGCTCGCGCACGTTGACCACCACATACAGGTCGCCCGCCGGACCACCCAGGGTGCCGGCCTCGCCCTCGCCGGACAGGCGGATGCGGTCGCCGGTGTCGACGCCGGCCGGCACCTTGACCGACAGGGTCTTGTGTTCCTCCACACGCCCCTGGCCGTGGCAGTCGCCACAGGGGTCGGTGATCATCTTGCCACTGCCGTGGCAGCGCGGGCAGGTCTGCTGCACCGAGAAGAAGCCCTGCTGCATGCGCACCTGGCCGATGCCACCGCAGGTGCTGCAGGTGGTCGGGCTGCTGCCCTTCTTGGCACCCGAGCCGTTGCAGGTCTTGCAGCTGGTCAGGGTCGGCACGCGGATGGTCACCGTGGTGCCGCGCACCGCCTCCTCCAGGGACAGCTCCAGGGTGTAGCGCAGGTCGCTGCCGCGCTGCGGACCGCCGCGCGAGCTGCGCGCGCCACCGCCGAAGAAGTCGCTGAACACGTCGCCGAAGATGTCGGAGAAGCTGGCTCCGCCGGCGAAGCCTCCGCCCATGCCGCCCATCTGCGGGTCGACACCGGCATGCCCGTACTGGTCGTACGCCGCCCGCTTGTTCGGGTCGGAGAGCACTTCGTAGGCCTCGTTGGCCTCCTTGAATTTCTCTTCCGCCGCCTTGTCGTCCGGATTGCGGTCCGGGTGGTACTTCATCGCCAGGCGCCGATAGGCCTTCTTCAACTCGGCGTCGTCGGCCCCCCGGGATACACCCAGAACTTCGTAATAGTCTCGTTTCGCCATTTCTCTCGGATTCCTCTGACACACCCTCCAGACACGCCAACGCGGGAGAGGGCTCCCGCGTGGCGAGTCAGGGGCGCGCAACCCTCGTCACGCGCATGAGGCGGAAGCAAACGTGGCGTTTACTTGTTGTCCTTGACCTCTTCGAACTCGGCGTCGACCACGTCGTCGCCGGCCTCCTTGGCCTTGCCGTCGGCCGGCTGCGCCTGCTCGGCCTGGGCCTGCTCGGCGTACATCTTCTGCGCCAGCGGCGCGGTGGCCTGGGACAGGGCTTCCATCTTGGCCTCGATCTCGGCCTTGTCGTCGCCCTTGACGGCGGTTTCCAGGGCAGCGATGGCGGCCTCGATGGCGGACTTCTCGTCGGCGGTGGCCTTGTCACCGGCCTCGTTCAGCATCTTGCGGCTGGCATGGGCCAGCTGGTCACCCTGGTTGCGGGCGGTCACCAGCTCTTCGAACTTGCGGTCCTCCTCGGCGTTGGCCTCGGCGTCGCGCACCATCTTCTCGATCTCTTCCTCGGACAGACCGGAGCTGGCCTTGATGACGATCGACTGCTGCTTGCTGGTGGTCTTGTCCTTGGCGGACACGTGCAGGATGCCGTTGGCGTCGATGTCGAAGGTCACTTCGATCTGCGGCACGCCGCGCGGCGCCGGCGGAATGTCGGCCAGGTCGAACTTGCCCAGCGACTTGTTCTGCGCGGCCTGCTTGCGCTCGCCCTGCAGCACGTGGATGGTCACCGCGCTCTGGTTGTCGTCGGCGGTGGAGAACACCTGCGACTTCTTGGTCGGGATGGTGGTGTTCTTGTCGATCAGCGGCGTCATCACGCCACCCAGGGTCTCGATACCCAGGGTCAGCGGGGTCACGTCCAGCAGCAGCACGTCCTTCACGTCACCGGCCAGCACGGCACCCTGGATGGCGGCACCCATGGCCACGGCCTCGTCCGGGTTGACGTCCTTGCGCGGCTCCTTGCCGAAGAATTCGGCAACGGTCTTCTGCACCAGCGGCATGCGGGTCTGGCCGCCGACCAGGATCACGTCGTCGATCTTGGCCACGTCGATGCCGGCGTCCTTCAGGGCGATGCGGCACGGCTCGATGGTGCGCTGCACCAGGTCCTCGACCAGCGACTCCAGCTTGGCGCGGGAGATCTTCACGTTCAGGTGCTTCGGACCGGTCTGGTCGGCGGTGATGTAGGGCAGGTTGACGTCGGTCTGCTGGGCCGAGGACAGCTCGATCTTGGCCTTCTCGGCGGCTTCCTTCAGGCGCTGCATGGCCAGCGGGTCGCCCTTGAGGTCGATGCCCGACTCCTTCTTGAACTCGTCGACCAGGTAGTCGATCAGGCGCATGTCGAAGTCTTCACCGCCCAGGAAGGTGTCGCCGTTGGTGGCCAACACCTCGAACTGGTGCTCGCCGTCAACCTCGGCGATCTCGATCACCGAGACGTCGAAGGTACCGCCGCCCAGGTCATAGACGATGACGGTGTGGTCGCCACGGGCCTTGTCCATGCCGTAGGCCAGGGCCGCGGCGGTCGGCTCGTTGATGATGCGCTTGACGTCCAGACCGGCGATGCGGCCGGCGTCCTTGGTGGCCTGACGCTGGCTGTCGTTGAAGTAGGCCGGAACGGTGATCACCGCTTCGGTGACCGGCTCGCCGAGGTAGTCTTCGGCGGTCTTCTTCATCTTTTTCAGGACTTCGGCGCTGATCTGCGGCGGAGCCATCTTCTGGCCCTTGGCCTCGACCCAGGCATCACCGTTGTCGGCCTTGACGATCTTGTAGGGCACCAGCTTGATGTCCTTCTGCACCACGTCCTCGTCGAAGCGACGACCGATCAGGCGCTTCACGGCGAACAGGGTGTTGTGCGGGTTGGTCACCGCCTGGCGCTTGGCAGCCTGGCCGACCAGGATCTCGCCGTCGTTGGTGTAGGCGATGATGGACGGCGTGGTGCGACCGCCCTCGGCGTTCTCGATGACCTTGGCGGCGCCGTTTTCAAGAATGGAGACGCAGGAGTTGGTAGTCCCCAGGTCAATACCGATGATCTTTCCCATATCAAATTCTCCAGAATCGGGATGGTGCCTGCGTCCCGACGGGACCGCGATGGCTCAAAGTGCTTGGTAGAACAGGTTGGGGCGGGCCGCCGTATTTCAAGCCTTTTCGTTGACGGAAGACGGCGTGTCGGCCGGCGCCTTGCTGACCACGACCATGGCCGGCCGCAGCAGGCGACCGTTGAGCAGATAGCCCTTCTGGAACACCTTGAGCACGCTGCCGGGCTCCATGGTGGCGCTCTCCTCCATGGCCATGGCCTGGTGGTGCTCCGGATTGAACGGCTCGCCCTGCGGATCCAGCTGTTCCAGCTGGTGGCGCTTGAGGGTGTCCAGCATCAGCTTGTGGGTCAGCTCCAGCCCTTCGCGCACCGCCTTGCTGGCCTCGTCTGTGGCCGGGGTCAGTTCCAGGCCACGCTCCAGACTGTCGACCACCGGCAGCAGGTCGTTGGCGAACTTCTCCAGGGCGAACTTGTGGGCCTTCTCCACGTCCTGCTCGGCGCGCCGCCGCACGTTCTGCATCTCGGCCGCCGTGCGCAGCAGCTGATCCCGAGCCGCGGCCAGCTGTTCTTCCAGCTCCTGCACCCGGGCCTGCAGGCCGTCGGCCCCGGACTCCTCGGTAGCGGACGGTTCAGCGTTGGGGTTTTCCAGGTTCTGTTCATCCACCATGGGAATCTCCTCTAGACATGGGGTTGCCGGCCATACCGGCGGCGAATGCAGGCCAATATGGGGACACTCGCCTCATCTTCAAGGGCCTGGTGGAAATGCTTGAAGGCGAAGCGCAGACCACTGTATAAATAGCCAGCCTGGCGAATCAGGGGAATCCTTCCATGCTGGTCCATCTGTCCATCCGCAACTACGCCATCGTCGATCAACTGGATCTGGAACTGAGTGGTGGCATGAGCGTCATCACCGGCGAGACCGGCGCGGGCAAGTCGATCATGCTCGACGCGCTGGGCCTGGCCCTGGGCGATCGCGCCGACAGCAGCGTGGTGCGCCCCGGCACGGACAAGGCCGACATCCTGGCCAGCTTCGACGTGGGCGAGATTCCCGAGGCCCAGGCCTGGCTGCGCGAGCGCGACCTGGAACAGGACGGCCCCTGCATCCTGCGCCGGGTGATCACCGCCGAAGGGCGCTCGCGCGCCTACATCAACGGCACCCCCTGTCCGCAGGGCGACCTCAAGGCCCTCGGCGAGCTCCTGATCGACATCCACAGCCAGCACGAGCACCAGTCGCTGCTCAAGACCGACACCCATCGCCGCCTGCTGGACGCCTATGCCGGCGCCGGCGAACTGGCCCGCCAGGTGCAGCTGGCCGCGCAGCGCTGGCGACAGACCCGCCAGGAGCTGGAGCGCATCTCCAGCAGCGGCGACGAACAGCGCGCCCGCCACCAGCTGCTCAGCTACCAGCTGGAGGAGCTCGAGGCCCTGGCCCTGGGCGAGCACGAGCTGGAACAGCTCGAGGAAGAACACAAGACCCTGAGCAACGCCGAGCAATTGCTGGGCGCCTGTCGCCAGGTGCTGGACCTGTGCAGCGAAAGTGACGCCGGCAACGTGCTGTCCGCCCTGAATGCCAGCCTCAATCGACTCACCGCCTTCGGCTCCGGCTCGGGCGCCATGGCCAGCGCCATCGAGCTGCTGGCCAGCGCACAGATCCAGGTTGAGGAGGCCGTCGGCGAGCTGAACCGCTTCATCGACCACTTCGATGCCGACCCCGAGCGCCAGCAGCAGGTGGAGGAGCGCCTGGACAGCATCTATACCCTGGCGCGCAAGCATCGGGTGCAGCCGTCCGAACTGGGCGAACTGCAGCAGCGCCTGTTGGAGGAGCTGGAAGGCCTGAACGCCGACGATCAGGCCCAGGAACGTCTCGGCGAGGAACTGGCCGCCTACGCCCGCCATTACCAGGAAAAGGCCGAGGAACTGAGCGCGAAGCGCCGCAAGGCGGCCGAGAAGCTGGGCAAGGCCGTGGAGGCGGAGATGCAGCGCCTGGGCATGCCCGGCGGGCGCTTCCAGATCGAGCTGCGCGCCACTGGCGGCGACGAGCCCCATCCGGCCGGCCTGGAGCTGGTCGAGTTCCTGGTCAGTGCCAACCCGGGCCAGCCGCTGCGTGCTCTGGCCAAGGTGGCCTCGGGCGGCGAACTGTCGCGCATCAGCCTGGCGATCCAGGTCATCACCGCGCAGACCTCGCGCGTGCCGACGCTGGTATTCGACGAGGTGGACGTCGGCATCGGCGGCCCCACCGCCGAGGTGGTCGGCCAGCTGCTACGCCGTCTGGGCGAGCGCGGCCAGGTATTGTGCGTGACTCACCTGCCCCAGGTCGCCGCCCAGGGCCACCATCACCTGTTCGTGCACAAGAAGCGCGGTCGTTCGGACACCAGCACCGCCGTCGCCCACCTGGACCAGCAGCAGCGCATCGAGGAAGTGGCGCGCATGCTCGGCGGCGTCGACCTGACCGACGAATCCCTGGCCCATGCCGCCAAGATGCTGGCCAGCGCACAGGCCTGACGAGCCGCTCGCCCGGCGCACCAACATCAAGAAAACCACAAAAGAAAAAAGGCGGCCTTGCGGGCCGCCTTCAGCTTGATCGTCGAGCGAATGCTCAGTCCTTCTTGCGCACGTAGAGCACCAGATTGTGATCGACAAGCTCGTAGCCGTGCTCGGCCACGATTTCACGCTGGCGCTCCTCGATCTCATGGTCGATGAACTCGATCACCTCCCCGGTTTCCACGCAGACCATGTGGTCGTGGTGCTCACCGTCGGACAGTTCGAACACCGCGTGACCACCATCGAAATTGTGGCGGGTCACCAGACCGGCGGCCTCGAACTGGGTCAGAACCCTATAGACAGTGGCAAGGCCGACATCCTCGCCAGCCTCCATCAGTGCCTTGTACACATCCTCGGCACTCATGTGACGCTGTTCGGCGTTATCCAGCATCTGCAGGATCTTGACGCGCGGCAAGGTGACCTTCAGACCAGCCTTGCGCAACTCGTTGTTTTCAACCATGTCAGTTTCTCATGCTCTGTTTCGCAGCCCCCTTCATACGGGTATGATCCGGGGCCTTGAATATCCGGCCAAGATAGTGGAAGTCAGAAACCGATGCAAAAGACCCAGCTCCTGCTTTCCAGCTTCAGCCTGACGGCCTTCTTGGCAATTGCCGGCTGTTCCTTTCCCGGCGTTTACAAGATCGACATCCAGCAGGGCAATGTCGTGACGCAGGACATGATAAATCAGTTACGCCCGGGAATGACCCGGCGCCAGGTGCGGTTTATCATGGGCAACCCGATGATCACCGACACCTTCCACCCCAACCGCTGGGACTACCTCTACAGCATCCAGCCCGGCGGCGGCGAGCGCCACCAGGAACGCGTCAGCCTGGAGTTCGACGACCAGGATCGCCTGGTGACCATTTCCGGCGATTTCCGCCCCGGCCAGAGCCGCGACGAAGCCATCCTCGGCAACTGACGGCTAACCCTCGCCCTGCTCCGCCTTCGCCTGCGCGGCCCGGGCCGCGCGCTGCTTGCGCACTTCCTTGGGGTCGGCAATCAGCGGGCGATAGATCTCCACACGCTCACCTTCCTCCACGACCCGCTCCTCCGGCCTGGGCACGGCCTTGCCGAAGATACCCAGCGGGGCGTTGTGCAGGTCCAGCCCGGGAAAGAAGGCATCCAGCCCGGAGCGCAGCGCGACCTCGCGCACCGTGGTGCCCGCCGGCACGCTCAGGCGCAGCAGTTTCTGGCGATCGGCCAGTGCGTAGACGACCTCGACGGCGATCATGGGGGCGTTATCCATGGAGTTGCTTGGCTCTCTGGCAGAAGGCATCGACCATCGTGTTGGCGGCCTGGTTGAACAGCGGCCCCAGCGTGGCCTTGATCAGCGGGCCATCATAATCGAAGGACAGGTCCAGGCTGATCTTGCAGGCCTTGTCGGTGAGCGCCTTGAAGTGCCAGATCCCGTGCAGCTGCCTGAACGGCCCCTGCTCCAGCTCCATGACGATGGATTCTCCCGGCACCAGCTGATTGCGGGTGATGAAGCGCTGGCTGATGCCGCCCTTGGCCACCGTGAGACTGGCGCGCATCTGCGCCTCGCTGGATTCCAGCACCTCGCTGGCCGAACACCAGGGCAGGAACTCGGGATAGCTCGCTACATCATTGACCAGGTCATACAGCGCCTGCGCCGGGTACGGCAACAGCGCCGAGCGTTGAATATGCGTCGTCATGCAGAGCCTTCATTGCGTACTGGCACCCGCCGGGTGCGCAAACAGGTCCGCATTGTCGGGGATTGGCACGCCCCCCTCAAGTTTTTACCACCGCGCAGCGCCGCACTCCCTCGCGCAAAAGGCGCGGAGCGCCGCTCGCCAGCGCACCCGCCAGTCCCTATAATGCGCGCCCTATGGCTAAGCAAAAGAAACAGAATCCGGGCACCATCGCGCTGAACAAGAAGGCGCTGCATGACTATTTCATCGAACAGAAGTTCGAGGCCGGCCTGGCCCTGGCCGGCTGGGAAGTGAAGAGCCTGCGCGCCGGCAAGGCCCAACTGGTGGACAGCTACATCCTGCTCAAGGATGGCGAGGCCTGGCTGATGGGCTGTCATATCACGCCCCTCAAGACCGCCAGCACCCATGTGATCGCCGACCCGACCCGCACCCGCAAGCTGCTGCTCAACCGCCGCGAGCTGGAAAAGATCATCGGCGGCGTGCAGCAGAAGGGCTATACCTGCGTCGCCTTGTCGCTGTACTGGAAGAAGCACCTGGTCAAGTGCGAGATCGCCCTGGCCAAGGGCAAGAAGGAATACGACAAGCGTCACACCGAGAAGGAGCGTGACGCCAATCGCGACATCCAGCGCGCCATGCGCAGCAAGGGCAAGGACGTCTGATCCCCACCCGTCTCAGGTAACCAGCGGCTCCCGACGCCGGCGCTGGGCGCGCGCCAGCCGCTGGGCCTCCTCGCGCCCCTCCGCCAGCACCTCCTGTACATAGTCGATGTGCCGGTGAATCACCTGGCGCGCCTTCTCCGCCTGGCGTGCCATGATGGTCTCGTACAGCTCCCGGTGCTGCTCCATGAGCATCTGCCGAGTCTCGTCGCGCAGGGCGTACATGCCACCGATATTGGTCACCACGTTGCGCTTGAGCAGATCGAACAGCCCCCGCATGGTATGCAGCAGCACCGCGTTGTGGCTGGCCTCGGCGATCGCCAGATGGAAGTTGGCATCCGCCGCGCCCTCCTCGGCGCGACTGGCCGAGTCGCGGTCGTAGCAGGCCTGCAGGGCCTCGAAGGCTTCCCTCAGGCGCTGCCGGTCCAGCTCCGTGGCACGCAGCGCCGCATAGTAGGCACAACTGCCCTCCAGGGTGTGGCGGAACTCCAGCAGATCGCGCTGTGCCTCCTCGTTGTTCTCCAGCAGCTGCAGCAACGGGTCACTGAAGGTGCTGCCCAGCGTCTCGGCAACGAAGGTCCCGCCGCCATGCCGACTGACCAGCAGCCCCTTGGCCACCAGTTTCTGGATCGCCTCGCGCAGCGACGGCCGCGACACACCGAACTGCTCGGCCAGCGCCCGCTCCGCCGGCAACCGCTCGCCGATCCTGAAGGTCCCTTCGAGAATCATGGCCTCCAGCTGGGCCACGATATCGTCCGCCAGGCGCCGCTGGCGCACCTTTTTCAGCTCCACACCCACCCCCTCAATTATTGGACTGACCACTTTTCGTCGGATCAAAGCCTAACCACCCGACAACCACACTCGCAAGGCCGCCCCCTACGACCTACGTCTATACCTTCAGCATTGACGCCGCAAAGCGTCACTGCGTAGCCTGACGACTCTCACCGCCGAAATGGTATTACCACTTTACAATAACAACAGCGAGGATCTCTATGCACCAGCCCACCACCACGCTCGCGGGCCTGAGCCCGCGCCCCGCACAAGGAGCCTGACCATGTCGAACGGACTGCTCGCCCTGTGCGCCTTTTCGCCCATCCTGCTCGCCGCCATCCTGCTGATCGGCCTGCGCTGGCCCGCACGACGCGCCATGCCGCTGGTGTTCCTGCTGACCGTGGGTGTCGCGCTGTTCGTGTGGGACATGAGCTTCAATCGCGTCCTGGCCTCCACTCTGCAGGGGCTGGTGATCACCGCCGGCGTGCTGTGGATCATCTTCGGCGCCATCCTGCTGCTCAACACCCTCAAGCATTCGGGCGGTATCACCGCGATCCGCGCGGGCTTCACCACCATCAGCCCCGATCGCCGCATCCAGGCCATCATCATCGCCTGGCTGTTCGGCTGCTTCATCGAGGGCGCCTCCGGCTTCGGCACCCCGGCCGCGATCGCCGCGCCGCTGCTCGTTGCCATCGGCTTCCCGGCGCTGGCCGCCGTCATGCTCGGCATGATGGTGCAGAGCACGCCGGTGTCCTTCGGCGCGGTCGGCACGCCCATCATCATCGGCGTCAACGGTGGCCTGGACAGTGCCGCCATCGGTGCCCAGCTGGTCGCCCAGCAATCCAGCTGGGACGCCTTCCTGCAGCTGATCACCAACGAAGTGGCGATCCTGCACGCGCTGACCGGCACCCTGATGCCGGTGCTGATGGTGCTGATGCTGACCCGCTTCTTCGGCAAGGAGAAGAGCTGGAAGGCCGGCTTCGAGGCCCTGCCGTTCGCGCTGTTCGCCGGCCTGGCCTTCACCGTGCCCTACGCCATCACCGGCATCCTCCTCGGTCCGGAATTCCCCTCGCTGCTCGGCGGCCTGATTGGCCTGGCCATCGTCACCTTCGCCGCGCGCAAGGGCTTCCTGATGCCCAGGAAGCCGTGGGACTTTGCCGACGCCAGCGAATGGCCCAGCGAGTGGCTGGGCAGCGTTGAAATGAAGCTCGACGAACTGACCGCCAAGCCCATGAGCACCTTCCGTGCCTGGCTGCCCTATGTGCTGGTCGGCCTCCTGCTGGTGGTCAGCCGCACCGTGCCGGAGATCGGCGCCTTCATGAAGTCCGTGGTGCTGCTGTTCCCCAACCTGCTGGGCGAAACCGGTGTGAACGCCGACTTCATGCCCCTGTACCTGCCCGGCGGCATCCTGGTGCTGGTGGTGCTGGCCACCTTCTTCCTGCATGGCATGAAGGCGCGTGAGCTGGGCGCGGCCCTCGGCGAGTCCACCAAGGTGCTGCTCGGCGCCGGCTTCGTCCTGCTGTTCACCGTGCCGATGGTGCGCATCCTGATCAACTCCGGCGTCAACGGCGCCGAGCTGGCCAGCATGCCGATCACCATGGCACGCTTCGTGGCCGACAGCGTGGGCGGCATCTACCCGCTGCTGGCGCCGACCATCGGTGCGCTGGGCGCGTTCATCGCCGGCTCCAACACGGTGAGCAATATGATGCTCAGCCAGTTCCAGTTCGGCGTGGCCACCAGCCTGGGCGTCTCCAGCGCCATGATCATCGCCGCCCAGGCGGTGGGTGCCGCCGCGGGCAACATGGTAGCCATCCACAACGTGGTGGCCGCCTCCGCCACGGTGGGCCTGCTGGGACGCGAGGGCACGACCTTGCGCCGTACCATCTGGCCGACCCTGTACTACCTGCTGATCTCGGGCCTGCTGACGCTGATCGCCATCTATGCGCTGGGCGTGAGCGACCCCCTGGTCGGCCTGTAAGCCTCATGCGAATCCGCCGCGCCCCGCGCGGCGGATTCGGCGTTTTTCATCATGACAACCGGGCCACCCCGGAGATACAGCCGATGAGCGACCTCTTCTACAACGCAGCCCCCAACGCCACCCGCGTGGCGCCGCCGCTGCCCACGCCGCGCCGGTATCCGGCCAAGCCGCAGCAGGTCTACCTGTTCGGCACCTGCGTGGTCGACCTGTTCTTCCCCGAAGCCGGCCTGGACGCCATCCGCCTGCTGGAGCGCGAAGGCCTGCGCGTGCACTTTCCCCCGGGACAGACCTGCTGCGGCCAGCCGGCCTACACCAGCGGCTACACCGAAGAGGCCCGCAAGGTCGCGCGCGCGCAGCTGGCGCTGTTTGCCGAGGACTGGCCGGTGGTGGTGCCTTCGGGCTCCTGCGCCGGCATGTTCCGCCACCACTACCGGGAGCTGTTCAGGGACGAGCCCGAGACCCTGCGCCAGGTGGAGGCGCTGGCCGAGCGCACCTTCGAGCTGGCCGAGTTCCTGCTGCACGTCTGCCAGGTCGAACTCGAGGATCAGGGCGAACCGATCCAGGTGGCCCTGCACACCTCCTGCTCGGCCCGTCGCGAGATGAACACCCATCTGCACGGGCGCGCCCTGCTGGGTCAGCTCGGCAACGTCGAGCGTGTCGAGCACGACCATGAAAGCGAATGCTGCGGCTTCGGCGGCACCTTCAGCGTGCGCATGCCGGACATTTCCGGGGCCATGGTGGCCGACAAGACCCGTGCCCTGAAGGAATCCGGTGCCGCCCGGGTGGTCAGCGCCGACTGCGGCTGCCTGCTGAACATCAATGGCGCCCTGGAGAAGCAGCACGAAACCCTGCGCGGCCAGCACCTGGCCACGTTCCTGTGGCAGCGCACCGGAGGTCGCCCATGAGCCAGCAGATTCCCGTCGTCGAGCTGTCCAGTCGCGAGCTCAAGCGCAATGCGCACCGGGCCCTGGACGATGCCCAGCTGCGCCGCAACATGCGCACCGCCATGGACTCGCTGATGGTCAAGCGCCTGGCCTCCATGCCCGACGAGTACGAGCGCGAGCACCTGCGCGAGCAGGGCAACCACATCCGCGCCCGCGCCCTGTCCAAACTGCCCGAGCTGCTGGAGCGCCTGGAAGCCAACCTGACCCGCAACGGCGTCAAGGTGCACTGGGCCGAGACCGTGGACGAAGCCAACGCCATCGTCCTGGAGATCGCCCGGGCCCATCAGGCCAGGCAGGTGATCAAGGGCAAGTCGATGGTCAGCGAGGAAATGGAGATGAACCATTTCCTCGAAGACCACGGCATCGAGGCACTGGAATCCGACATGGGCGAGTACATCATCCAGCTCGACCACGAGAAGCCCACTCACATCATCATGCCGGCGATCCACAAGAACGCCCGTCAGGTGGGCTCGCTGTTCCGCGACAAGCTGGGCATCGAATACACCGAGGATGTCGACCAGCTCATCCAGACCGGCCGCCGCGTGCTGCGCGAGAAATTCTTCGAAGCCGATATCGGCGTGTCCGGGGTCAACTTCGCCGTGGCGGAAACCGGCACCCTGCTGCTGGTGGAAAACGAGGGCAACGGCCGCATGTTCACCGGCGTGCCGCCGGTGCACATCGCCGTCACCGGCATCGAGAAGGTGGTGGAGAACCTGCGCGACGTGGTGCCGCTGCTCTCGCTGCTGACCCGCTCGGCGCTGGGCCAGGGCATCACCACCTACGTGAACATGATCTCCGGGCCGCGCCAGCCCGGCGAGCTGGACGGCCCGCGGGAAGTGCACCTGATCCTGCTCGACAACGGCCGCACCCAGGCCTTCGCCGACGGCGAGCTGCGCCAGACGCTGAACTGCATCCGCTGCGGCGCCTGCATGAACCACTGCCCGGTGTACACCCGCATCGGCGGCCAGGCCTATGGCACCGTCTATCCGGGGCCGATCGGCAAGATCATCTCGCCGCACCTGATGGGCCTGGAAAACACCCCGGACCATCCCTCCGCCTCATCACTGTGCGGCGCCTGCGGCGAGGTCTGTCCGGTGAAGATTCCCATTCCCTCGCTGTTGCGCCGCCTGCGCGAGGAGAACGTGAAGAAGCCGGACGACCCCCACCGGGTCATGCGCGGCCAGGGCAGCAAGTACTCGACCTTCGAGCGCCTCGCCTGGCAGGGCTGGCGCTGGCTGAATACCTCGCCGGCGCTGTACCGGCTGTTCGCCTTCTTCGCCACGCGCCTGCGCGGCCTGACGCCGAACATCGGCCCCTGGGCGCAGAACCACAGCAAGCCGACCCCGGCGCCCCGCTCGCTGCACGAACTGGCGAAACAGCACCTGGAGGGCAAGTAATGATGTCTGCCAAAGCCAACATCCTCGCCAAGCTGCGCAAGAGCCTGGAAGGCACCCAGCCGCTGCCCGACGATTTCGACGAAGCCCTGGTGACCGAACCCTGGCGCTACGCCCCCGAGGAGCGGGTGCCGCGCCTGCGCCAGCTGATGGAAGCGGTGCATACCGAAACCCACCTGACCACCCTGGCCGGCTGGCCGGCACTGCTGGAGCGCCTGCTGGCGGAAAAGGGGCTGGGCAGCCTGCTGATCGCCCCGACCACGGACTGGGGCCGGCAGCTCACCGCGCATTTCGCCGACCGCGAGCAGGCGCCCGAGCTCAAGGCCTACGACCGCCCCATCGAGGAATGGAAGGCCGAGCTGTTCCATGACACCCCGGCCAGCCTGACCGGCACCCTGGGGGCGATCGCCGCCACCGGCAGCCTGATCCTCTGGCCGACGCCCGAGGAACCGCGCCTGATGAGCCTGGTGCCGCCGGTGCACTTCGCCATCCTCAAGGCCAGCGAGGTGTACGACAACTTCTACGAGGTGCAGCAGAAGCAGCAGTGGGCCCGGGGCATGCCGACCAACGCGCTGCTGGTCTCCGGCCCCTCGAAGACCGCCGACATCGAACAGGTCCTGGCCTATGGCGCCCACGGACCCAAGGATCTGATCGTGCTGATCCTGGAGGATGCATGAGCCTGCCCGCTGCCTTCCGTCGAGCCGTCGAGGCGCTGATTCCCCGCGAGCGCCTGTTCGACGACCCGCTCTCCACCCTGGCCTTCGGCACCGACGCCAGCTTCTACCGGCTGATTCCCAAGCTGGTGGTGCGCGTGGAGTCCGAG
>DATGNS010000275.1:0-6001 GCA_035306625.1 Pseudomonas sp.
GCCGGGCGATGAAGGGTTCGTCCGGCTCGCTGGTGCAATAGAACAGATCCACCGGCTGATCGCGCCGCTGCCGGGCCAGCCACTGCAGGCGCGCGATGAAGGGCGTGATGCCAATGCCCCCGCCTACCCAGATCTGCGCCGCCTTGCGCCCGCGGAAATCGAAGCGACCATAGGGCCCTTCCACCACCGCCTGGTCACCCAGCTTCACGCTCTGCGGCAAGGCCGCCGTGTAATCACCGATGGCCTTGATGAGGAAGGTCAGCCGGCCATCCTCCTGCCAGGCCGAGGAGATGGTGAAGGGATGCGGCCCCTCGTCCGGGTCGAAGGTCACGAAGGCGAACTGCCCCGCCTCGTGTCCCGGCCAGCGGTCCTGCAGGCGCAGGGTCACGCGCAGCACCCGATTGTCCGGGTGACGCTCCAGTTCCGCCACCTCGGCCAGTACCCGGCGGCGCTGGCCGATACGGCGGGTCAGCGAGATCAGCCCGGCCACGCAGCCCAGCAGCATGAACAGGGCGAACAGCGGCGCCAGGGGCGTCGACCAGTACTGGGGCTTCATCAGTACCAGGCCGTGGAAGGCCAGCAACAGGTAGACCAGCGCCAGCAGGCGGTGGGTCTTGAAGAAGTAGCGATAGGGGAAGCGCTTGAGCAGCGCCAGCAGGATCAGCAGCACCGCCACGTAGAAGGCCCATTCGCCGATGCCCTCGGCCAGGGCGCGCTGGCTGTGGAACCAGCCGAGGACGCCGTCCTGGGGCGCCCCCGTGCCCTTGCCGGCCGGCTTGACCAGCAGGCCCGCACGGACCAGCCACTTGGGAATCTGCGCCCAGCCCCAGTGGACGATACCCAGCACCAGGGCGCTGATACCCAGCCACTTGTGCAGGCGGTAGAGCTTGTCCAGCCCGCCGAGCCAGCGCTCGAGCAGGGCCGGGCGCACCGCCAGCAGCATGGCCAGGCTCATGGCCCCCATGGCCAGCAGGCCGGAAAGATTGACCAGCGAGGAGCGCAGAGGGAAGAATCCCCGCGCGCCCATGACATCATCCGCCAGCCACCAGAGGAGGAAGATGACAGCGAACAGCACCCAATAGGTGCGCTTGATGGGCTTCATGTCGGCACCCGTGTCCGGAAACAGCCCGAACAGGCTACTCCCAGGCACGCCCACGGACCCTGACCGGGATCAAGTCCGGCGGCGGACAGGCATCGCGATGGTACAGTAACGCTTCCGTACGACAGACAACTCAATGGACTCGATCACCCAGGCGGTTCTCGGCGCCGGCGTGCAGGCCGCCCTGCTCGGTCGCTGGCAGGGTCGCAAGGCACTCCTTTACGGCGCCATGCTCGGCACCCTGCCGGATCTGGACGTGGTCATCGACTACGGCGACGCCGTGGCGCAGATGACCTACCACCGCGGCTTCAGCCATTCGATCTTCGTGCTCAGCGGCGTGGCCCTGGCGCTGGCCTGGCTGGCGCGGCGCTGGCGACCGCATCCGGGCTATTCCGGCCGGCGCCTGTTCCTGACCCTGTGGCTGGTGCTGATCACCCACGTGCTGCTGGACAGTTTCACCAGCTACGGCACCCAGCTGTTCTGGCCGCTTGAGACCCCGCCGGTGGCCTGGTCGAGCATCTTCATCATCGACCCGCTCTATACCCTGCCGCTGCTGGTCGCCGTGCTGGTCACCGGGATTTCCGGCCTGACCGGGCGGGAACGCTGGCACTGGTGGGCGCTGGGCCTGTCCAGCCTCTACCTGGCCTTCACCCTGGCCGGCAAGCAGATGGCCGAAACCCGGGTACAGCAGGTGCTGGCCGCCCAGGGCATCCGTGCCGAGCGGCTGTTCAGCACGCCGACGCCCTTCAACAGTCTGCTCTGGCGGGTGCTGGTGCTGGATGGCGAACGCTATCACGAGGCCCTGGTGGGCTGGTTCGACCGCCAGCCGCCGCAGCTGCAGCCCCTGCCCCGCGGCACGGCCTGGCGCGCGCATCTGCAGGCGTCGCCGCAACATGCGCGTCTGGAATGGTTCACCCAGGGTGTGCTGCGCTATGACCGCATCGGTGATCGGCTGGTAGTGACCGATCTGCGCCTGGGCATGACCGGCTACCATCCCTTCCGCTTCGCCCTGGCCGAATGGCGCGACGGCGCCTGGCAGCCGATCCCCTGGGTGGAGCGCCAGTCCGGCCTGCGCGGCGACATGCAGCGCCTGGCGCAGCTGTGGACGCGCATCTGGTCGCCCCATACCCCGGTGCCGCTGGAACGCTGGGCCGCCGAGCTGGAGCGCTGAGCCGGGCCCGACACCCTTGCCGCGATGCTGGAACGAGCCAGCGCCTTGCGGCCAGAACCGCCCCGCAGGGTCAGCGCTTGAACTGACCCACCAGTTCGCGCAGTTCCACGCCCAGGCGCGCCAGCTCCTGGCTGGCCTCGGCGGTCTGCGTGCTGGCAGCGCTGGTCTGCACGCCGATGTCCCGCACCCGCACCATGTTCTGGCTGATGGTCTCGGCCGTGGCGCTCTGCTCTTCCGCAGCGGCGGCGATCTGCTGGTTCATCTGTTCGATGTTGGCCACCGCCCGGGCAATGCGTTCCAGGGCTCCCCCGGCCTCGCCGGCCAGCCCCACGGTGTCCTGGGTCAGGCGCTGACTGCTCTGCATGCGCGTCACCGCCTTGTCGGACATCTCCTGCAGACCGGCGATCAGCGCCTCGATCTCCTCGGTCGAATCATGGGTGCGCATGGCCAGCGCACGCACCTCGTCCGCCACCACTGCGAAGCCGCGGCCCTGCTCGCCGGCGCGGGCCGCCTCGATGGCCGCGTTGAGGGCCAGCAGGTTGGTCTGCTCGGCCACCGCGCGGATCACCTCCAGCACGCTGCCGATGCGCCCGCTTTCCACCTGCAGGTTCTGGATGACCCTGGCGGTCTCCTCCACCTCGCGGGCCATCTCGTTGATCTGCTCCACAGCGCGCTGCACCACCTGATTGCCCTGGCGAGCCTCGCTGTCGGCCTGGTGGGCGGCCTGGGAGGCCTGCTCGGCGTTGCGCGCCACTTCGGTGACGGTCATCGCCATCTGATGCATGGCGGTAGCCGCCTGCTCGGTCTCCTGGCGCTGCGACTGCATGCCCTGGTTGGTCTGGGTGGTGATCGCCGCCAGTTGCTCGGAGGAGCTGGCGATCTGCTCCACGCCCTCGTCGATGCGTCCCACCAGGTTGCGCAGGCTGGCGGTCATGCTGGCCATGCTGGCCTGTAACTGGCCGAGTTCGTCGCTGCGGGTATCGCCCCCCTCGTGACTCAGATCCCCGGCCGCCACGCGCTGGGCGATCGCCACCGTCTGGCGCAGCGGCTGGAGAATGGAGCGGCTGATCAGCAGGCCAGCCACGGTGGCCAGCGCCAGGGCGCTGAGAGTGAAGCAGAGCAGCCACAAGGTGGCGCTACCGATCTGCTCGTCCATCGCCCGGGCCACCTGCTCCATCGATTCACGGGTCAGTGCCACTGCCTCGGCGGCGATGCGATTCATCTCCTCGCTACTGGCCAGGCGGTTGTCGCGCGCCTGCCGGAAGTGCTCGAAAGCCTGGCGGTAGCGGTCCAGCGCCTCGAGGCCGGTGAGCAGGCTCGCCTTCCGTTCCTCGTCGAGCCAGTGGATCAGGTTGTTGGCGATGCGCTTCTGTTCCTCGTAGAGGTCCTGCCATTCCTGCAAGTGCTGCTCGTTGAAGAAATGGATGTAGCGCATCTCGGCCAGGCGCAGATCCATCATGCGCTGGTTGAGGCCCGAAGCCGTCTCGGCCAGGGTCAGCGGATCGCTGCCGCGCAGCCGGTCGCCCATCAGGCGCAGCTCGCGCACGGCATCGTACATTTCCATCTCGATCAGGCTGTACTCCTCACGGGCCTGGACAGCGGCCTCCTCCATCTGCTGTCGCTGGTCGATGGCGGCCTGGAAGTTCTCCACCAGGGTGTCGAAGCGCGTGTCGAAGGCCCGGGCAGCCTCGGCAATGGCCTGGATGCGCTTGCCGGTCTCACCATCCAGATCACGGGCCAGCGCCTCGCTTTCGGCCGCCGCCAGACGCAGATTGTCGCGCACCGCCTGCAGGGCCCGTTCATCCCGGTTCGCCTGGTAGGCGATTTCCGCGGCATGAGCCTCCACCACGGCGCGTTCGATCAGCGCCATGTGCTGCATCTGACGAGCACGCTCCTGAATGGCGTTGACTGCGAAATAACCGGTGGCCGCTACCACCAGCGTCAGCAGCATGACCAGACCGAAGCCGACTCGCAGCTTGCGGCCCACGCTCATGTTGGCCAGCACACTTGTCACATCTTTCATGTTCGAAGTCGCTCTCTTCCCGGCGGAACGCTTGTGGCCTTCCGCAATCTGTGGATTGACGCCAACTAATCGACAGAAAAACCTGCGACTTTAGGCTGACCTGGAAAAAAACGGAAAAAAGGAGTCGCAAGCCCACACGACGGTCATGGAAATGGAAATGCCGGCCCGTTGAAGGGCCGGCAATCAAGGAGGGTCAATAGCTGGCGGGAGCCCTGCCCATCCGCAGGCGCAGCAGGTAGGCAAACCACATGAGCAGCAGCCAGAAGGGGATCACGAAGACCGAAATGCGGATGCCGGGAATCAGCAGCAGGACCCCGAGGATGAACAGCACGAAGGCCAGGCACAGGTAGTTGCTGAACGGTGCCCAGATGGCCGGGAAGTGGGTCTGCACACCCTGGGCCTTCATGGCCCGGCGGAACTTCAGGTGCGCCAGGCTGATCATCGCCCAGTTGATCACCAGGGTGGCGACCACCAGCGACATCAGTATCTCCAGGGCATTCTGCGGCACCAGGTAGTTGACCAGCACGCACAGCAGGGTCACCAGCGCGGACACGCCGATGGCCAGCACCGGCACGCCGCGTCGGTTGACCTTCATCAGGGCGCCCGGCGCGTCGCCCTGTTCGGCCAGGCCGTAGAGCATGCGGCTGTTGCAGTAGACGCCGCTGTTGTAGACGGACAGCGCGGCGGTGAGCACCACGAAATTGAGCACATGGGCCGCCGTGTCGCTGCCGATCAGCGAGAAGATGCGCACGAAGGGGCTGGCGCTGTAGGGATCGCCCGCCGCGTTCAGCTCGGCCACCAGGCTGTCCCACGGGTAGAGGGCCAGCAGCACGGTGAGCGCGCCGATATAGAAGATCAGAATGCGATAGACCACCTGGTTGATGGCCTTGGGAATCACCTTGCGCGGCTCGCTGGCCTCGGCGGCGGTGATACCCACCAGCTCCAGGCCACCGAAGGAAAACATGATGATGGCCATCATCATCACCAGGCCCGTGACGCCGTTGGGGAAGAAGCCGCCGTGCTCCCACAGATTGCTGATCGTGGCCTGCTCGCCACCCAGGCCGCTGACCAGCAGGTAGATGCCCAGGCCGATCATGGCCAGGATGGCCAGCACCTTGATGATGGCGAACCAGAACTCGGCTTCGCCGAACGCCTTGACGTTGCACAGGTTGATCAGATTGATCAACACAAAGAAAGCCGCCGCCGTGACCCAGGTGGGAATCTCGGGCCACCAGAACTGCACGTACTTGCCCACCGCCGTCAGTTCGGCCATGCCGACCAGCACATAGAGCACCCAGTAGTTCCAGCCGGACAGAAAGCCCGCATAGCCACCCCAGTACTTGTGGGCGAAGTGACTGAAGGAGCCGGCCACCGGCTCCTGAACGATCATCTCGCCCAGCTGGCGCATGATCAGGAAGGCAATGAAGCCGCCAATGGCATAGCCGAGGATCATCGACGGACCGGCGCTCTTCATGACCCCCGCCGAGCCCAGGAACAGGCCGGTGCCAATGGCTCCGCCCAGGGCGATCAGCTGGATATGACGGTTCTTCAGCCCGCGGGTGAGCGGCCCGGCTTGCAGCGTATCGTGACTCATGAAAAATCCTTGTGGGGAAATCCTGAAGCACCCCACTTGCGCACGAATGCGGGCGGGATCGTCGTCAAACGGCGGGCATTGTACACGCCGCAGGGAAGACGCAAACCGCCACCG
>DATGNS010000276.1:0-4304 GCA_035306625.1 Pseudomonas sp.
CGACGCTGATGATGAACGGGGCGTCGATCAGGCCGGCGGTGATGAACATGCGCACCTGCAGCACCGGGATCAGCTCCGGCTGGCGGGCGGCGGACTCGAGGAACTTGCCGGCCATGATGGCCATGCCCAGGCCGGCGCCCATCGCGGCCAGTCCGATCATGAGGCCCACGGCCAGTGCGGTCGAGGCCTGGACGGAAGCGATGAGAGCGAGTGCGGTTTCCATGGTTGTCTCCAGAACGGCTTGCTTGTTGGTTGGAAGGTGAGGTGTGGGGTGGAACGAAAACGGAACCGGGATGACGCGGCCGGTCAGTGCGAATCCTCGGCCAGGCTGAGGTAGACGATCGACAGCATCATGAAGATGAAGGCCTGCAGCGGGACCACCAGGATGTGGAAGATCATCCAGCCCAGGCCGAACACGGCGCCGCCGAGCACGCCGAGCAGGGCGGATCCGCCGAGCACCCAGATCAGCAGGAACACGATCTCGCCGCCGAACATGTTGCCGAACAGTCGCATCGCCAGCGAAATCGGCTTGGAGATCCATTCGACGGTGTTGAGGATGAGGTTGAACGGCAGCATCCACTTGCCGAACGGCGTGACCAGGAAGTCCTTGGTAAAGCCGCCGATGCCCTTGGCGCGCAGGCCGAAGAACAGGGTCAGGAAGAACACGCTGATCGACAGGCCCAGGGTGGCGTTGACGTCGGCGGTGGGCACCGGCTTCCAGTAGCCCACGCCAAGCAGCTCCAGCGGCCTGGAGATGAAGTCCGCGGGGATGAACTTCATCATGTTCATCATCAGGATCCAGAAGAACAGGGTGATCGCAATCGGCGTCACCAGCTTGCTGGAACCGTGGTAGGTGTCCCGCGCCTGGCGGTCCACGAATTCAAGCAGGATCTCCACGAAGGCCTGCCACTTGCCGGGCACGCCGGCGGTGGCCTTGCGGGTGGCGGCCCAGAACATCAGGTACATGATCGCGCCGAGGACCAGCGAGGTGACCAGGGTATCCACGTGCAGCGTCCAGAACCCGCCTTCGCCAACCGACGCGGTCAGGTTGGCCAGGTGGTGCTGGATGTAGCTGGACGGGGTGAGTTCCGCTTCAACCGCCATGAGTCAGATGATCCTGCCTGATTAACGATTCAGTGACGGGCCACCGGCCCGGCCATTGCCACCATCTGCGCCGCCAGGGCGACAACCACTCCCACTGCCATCGGCAGCGGCGGGAGCCCCGCGAGCGTGATGCCCAGCACCAGCGCGCCCACCACCACCACCCACTTCAGCCCGATCCCGGCCATCAGCCGCGCCAGGGCGACCATGGACGGGTTGACGCCGCCTCCCAGCGCGATCACGCCTGACAGCCAACCGCCGACCGCAACCGCGGCCCCGCCCAGCGCGACCGCAAGGGCCCAGTCCGCGCCCTTGGCCAGGAATGCGAGCGCTGCCACTGCGACCGCAGCGGCCTGCCAGATGATGGCGCGCCGTGCCAGGCGCCGGCCCTCGGCGGCGAACGTGAACACTTCAGGATCCCGGAGGTTGGAAAGGGGGTCGGACACGCAGAAACGGTCCTGCTTAGCCCACAAATTATAGCAGTCCGCATCCGCGGGCGACAACCGCCGCCAGTCCCTTCCGCCCTGGCGCGGACGGGACGGACGCGCGGGCGGGAACTTCCCGGAGGGGCGGCTGTCACACCCTGTGCGCCCGGTCTGGTGCACTTCCTCGTCGGTCCAGCATCCAGATCGCGCCTGAGCCCCGGCTTCCGCTGGGGCTCTTTCTTTTCCGGCGGGCGTGCACAATTGCGACCAACGTCGCATCCGGCGGCGACCGGTTCACGTGCCTGCGACCGCGGTTCGCGCAGCATCGGTCATCCCGTGTCAGGAAGCTGCCATGCCAATCCCCCGCTCGCTGCGCCTCACGGCGCTGCCCCTCGCCGCGGCCGTCGCCGCCGCCGCAGCCACCCTCCCGGCCCACGCGCAAACGCGCGACGACCGTTTCATCCTGCGCCTGAGCGCCTTCGGCCCCGAGGCCGAGCTTGGCTTCTCCGGCGACGGCACCGTCAGCGACGGCAGCGCCCAGGCCAGCTTCGACTTCGACGAACGCTTCGACACCAGCCGCTCCTGGCGTCCGCGCGGTGCGCTCGGCTTCCGCTTCAGCGAGCGCCAGGCGCTGGTTGCGAACTACTACGACTTCCGCCGCGACGAGACTTGGGAGTACGGCGGCACCGTGCTCGACGCCGACGCGATCATCGGCGCCGACGGTCCGATCGAGATCCCCGGTGCACGCCTCGACGCCCGCCTGGCGCTCAGCCTGGCCAGCCTCAACTACGAATACAGCTTCATCAGCAACGACACGCTGCAGTGGGGCGTCGGCCTGGGCGTGACCTGGGCCGAGCTCGAGGCCCGCGCCTCCGGAACCTCCGGGGGCACCGACCTGGTGGACCCGCAGTTCGAAACGGTGCAGTGGAAGCGCGACGGGTTCTCCCCGGGCCTGCACACCCGGCTGACCTGGATGCCGGCCGAGCGCTGGTACGTTGGCCTGGAGGCGCAGTACCTGGATACCGGCTGGGGCGACTTCCTGGACGAGGACGGCCACTTCGAGCGCGCCGGCCTGTTCGTGGAGTACATGGTCAGCGAGCGCACCGGCGTGCACCTGGGCTATGACTGGTTCCGGCTCAAGCTCAGTGACGACTACAGCGGCACGGCGCGCGCGCCGGACGGCGTGGACGCCGGCCCGTTCCCCTACCAGGGCCGGATCACCGGCGACCTGCGGGTGCACGGGCCGATGGCGGGCCTCACCTTCCGGTTCTGACCGGCACGCGTCATTTCTTGCGGGGCATGTAGAGGTCGGTGACGGTGCCCTCGTAGATCTCGGCGGCCATGGCCACCGATTCGCTCAGGGTCGGGTGCGGGTGGATGATGTGGACGATGTCGGCGGCCTCGGCGCCCATTTCGATCGCCAGCGCGGCCTCGGAGATCAGGTCGCCGGCGTGCGGGCCGACGATGCCAGCGCCGACGATGCGGTTCGTAGCCTCGTCGAACAGCAGCTTGGTGAAGCCCTCGGTGCGGCCGATGCCGATGGCGCGGCCGCTGGCCGCCCACGGGAACTTGCCCACGCCCAGCTTGAGGCCCTTCTCCTTCGCCTCGTTCTCGGTGATGCCGACCCAGGCGATCTCCGGATCGGTGTAGGCCACTGACGGGATCACCCGGGCCACCCACTCCTTCTTTTCACCGGCCGCCACTTCCGCCGCCAGCTTGCCCTCGTGGCTCGCCTTGTGCGCCAGCATCGGCTGGCCGACGATGTCGCCGATGGCGAAGATGTGCGGCACGTTGGTGCGCATCTGGGCGTCGACGTTGATGAAGCCGCGCTCGCCCACGCGCACGCCGGCCTTTTCGGCGTCGATCGCGTTGCCGTTGGGGCTGCGGCCCACCGCCACCAGCACCCGGTCGTAGCGTTTGCGCCCGGGAATGGACTCGCCCTCGAACTCGACCGCCACGCCGTTCTTCTGCGCCCTGGCCTCGGTCACCTTCGTCTTCAGGTGCACCGCCACGCCCTGGGTCTTCAGCCGGGCGGCCAGCGGCCTGACCAGGTCGGCGTCGGCGCCCGGGATGAGCTGCGCAGCCAGCTCGACCACGGTCACTTCGCTGCCCAGCGCCTGGTACACCGTGGCCATCTCCAGGCCGATGATGCCGCCGCCCACCACCAGCAGCGACTTCGGCACCTCCGCCAGCTCCAGCGCGTCGGTGGAATCCATGATCCGCTCGTCGTCCCAGGGGAAGCCGGGCAGCTTCAGCGCCTGCGAGCCGGCGGCGATGATGCACTGCTCGAATCGCACCAGCTTCGTCTTGCCCTCGCCCGCATCGACTTCGATCTCGTTGGCGGAGACGAATTTGCCGGTGCCCTGCACCACCTGCACCTTGCGCTGCCTGGCCATGCCCGCCAGCCCCCTGGTGAGCTGGCCGACGACCTTGTCCTTGTACCCGCGCAGCTTGTCGAGCGCGATCTTCGGCTTGCCGAACTCGACGCCGTAGTCGGCGGCGTGCCCGGCCTGGTCGATCACCGCGGCCGAGTGCAGCAGCGCCTTCGACGGGATGCAGCCGACGTTGAGGCAGACCCCGCCCAGGGTGTCGTAGCGCTCGATGAGCACCGTATCCAGGCCCAGGTCGGCGGCGCGGAAGGCCGCGGTGTAGCCGCCGGGGCCGGAGCCGAGCACCACGGCCTGGCACTCCACGTCGGCCTTGCGGCCCGAGGACGGCGCGGCCTTGACCGGGTCCGGCTCGGCCGGCGCGCGATGCGAGGTGGCCACCGGCGGCTTG
>DATGNS010000277.1:0-3374 GCA_035306625.1 Pseudomonas sp.
GGCTGATGCGGTCCTGCACCCCCCTCGGCAGCGTGCCGCGCAGGGTGCGGTTTTCCTCGCTGTCCGGCCAGTACAGGTGGTTGCCCACCGCCAGGCCGGCGGCCAGCTGGCAGAGGCGGTCGGCTTCGCTGTCGGCGAGGCTGAGCACCCGTTCCCGGGGCAGCAGCAGGTAGCTGTTGCGTTCGCCGGTGGGGCCGTTGAGCACGCGGCTCAGGCCGCTCTGGGAATCGGCGGCGTAACGGTCGCAGAGTTCCGCCAGCGCTCCACGCTCCTGTTCCCGCGCCCAGTCGCGCAACGCGGCCAGCGGGCGGCCGAGGCGGCTGTCCAGCTGTTCGCGCAGGGCCGCGTCGGCGGGTCGTTCCTCGTCGAGGCGGGCGAAGGTGCGTTTCACGGCATCCTCGGGGCGATCGGACAGCAGGCGGTAGAGATACAGCGGCCCGCCGGCCTTGGGTCCGGTGCCGGACAGCCCTTCCCCGCCGAACGGCTGCACGCCGACCACGGCGCCGATCATGTTGCGGTTCACGTACAGGTTGCCGGCCTGCACCTGGTCCACCGCCTGGGCGATGGTTTCGTCGATGCGGGTGTGGATGCCGAAGGTCAGGCCGTAGCCGGTGGCGTTGATCTGTTCGATCAGCGGGTCCAGTTCCTCGCGGCGGTAGCGCACCACGTGCAGGATCGGCCCGAACACCTCGCGGCCCAGCTCGGCGATGCTGTCCAGTTCGATCAGGGTAGGCAGCACGAAGGTGCCGTGCTGCAGGTTGGCGCCCTGGGTGCGCGCCGCCTGGTAGACCGGGTGGCGGCGCTCGCGCATCACCTGAATATGGCGCTCCAGCCCGGCCTTGGCCTCGGCGTCGATCACCGGGCCGATATCCACCTGCAGGTGCTCGGGGTTGCCGAGCCGGTATTCGGCCATGGCGCCCTTGAGCATGGTAAGAAGGCGGTCGGCGATGTCCTCCTGCAGGCACAGCACGCGCAGCGCCGAGCAGCGCTGCCCGGCGCTGTCGAAGGCCGAGGTGACCACGTCGGCCACCACCTGCTCGGCCAGCGCCGAGGAGTCGACGATCATGGCGTTCTGGCCGCCGGTTTCGGCGATCAACGGCACCGGACGGCCGCGGGCATCCAGCCGCCCGGCCAGGTTGACCGCCAGCAGCCGCGCCACCTCGGTGGAGCCGGTGAAGATCACGCCCTTCACTCGCTCGTCGCGCACCAGGGCATCGCCCACGTCCTCGCCGCGCCCGGGCAGCAGTTGCAGGGCGCCGCGCGGCACGCCGGCCTGGTGCAGCAGCTGCACGGCCTGGGCGGCGATCAGCGGCGTCTGCTCGGCCGGCTTGGCCAGCACCGTGTTGCCGGCGGCCAGCGCGGCGGCCACCTGGCCGGTGAAGATCGCCAGCGGGAAGTTCCACGGGCTGATGCACACCACCGGACCGAGGGGCCGGTGGGTGTCGTTGGCGAAATCGGCGCGCACCTGGGCGGCGTAGTAGCGCAGGAAATCCACCGCCTCGCGCACCTCGCCGATGGCGTTGGCGAAGGTCTTGCCGGCCTCGCGCACGGCGATGCTCATCAGCTTCGGCAGGTCCTGCTCGAACAGGTCGGCGGCGCGCTCGAGGATGGCGGCGCGCTGCTCCGGCGGGGTGTCCTGCCAGCCGGCGCAGGCCGCCTCGGCGGCGGCCACGGCGGTGGCCACGTCCGTCAGGCTGGCCAACTGCACCTCGCCCACCTGGTCGCGGTGGTCGGCCGGGTTGCGTACCGGCAGCACCTCGCCACCCTGCACCGGGCCGTCCAGCAGCGGCTCGGCGCGCCAGGGGGTATGGGCACTGGCCAGCAGCGCGCCGGACAGCGAGCCCAGGCGGTGTTCGTTGGACAGGTCCAGACCGGCGGAATTGAGTCGCGCCTGGCCGTACAGCTCGCGGGGCAACGGGATGCGCGGATGCGGCAGGCCGAGGGCGCCCTCGCGGGAGGCCGCCGCTTCCACCTTGGCCACCGGGTCTTCGACCAGCTCGCGCAGGTTCACATCCGGGTCGGCGATCAGGTTGACGAAGGAGGTGTTGGCGCCGTTCTCCAGCAGGCGACGCACCAGGTAGGCGAGCAGCGTCTCATGGGTGCCCACCGGGGCGTAGATGCGGCACGGCCGGTTCAGCTTGCCGTCGGCGACCTTGCCGACCACCTGCTCGTACAGCGGCTCGCCCATGCCGTGCAGGCACTGGAACTCGTACTGGCCCGGGTAGTAGTTGGCGCCGGCCAGGTGGTAGATGGTGGCCATGGTGTGGGCGTTGTGGGTCGCGAACTGCGGGAAGATGGCGTCCGGCACGGCCAGCAGCTTGCGGGCGCAGGCAATGTAGGAAACGTCGGTGTGCACCTTGCGGGTGAACACCGGATAGCCCTCCAGGCCGTCCACCTGGGCGCGCTTGATCTCGCTGTCCCAGTAGGCGCCCTTGACCAGGCGGATCATCAGCCGATGACCGCTGCGCCGGGCCAGGTCGATCAGGTAATCCACCACATGGAAACAGCGCTTCTGGTACGCCTGGATGACAAAGCCGATGCCGTTCCAGCCGCGCAGCGCCGGCTCGAGGCACAGGCGTTCCAGCAGGTCGAGGGAGATCTCCAAGCGATCGGCCTCCTCGGCGTCGATGTTGAGGCCGATGTCGTACTGGCGCGCCAGATGGGTCAGGGACAGCACCCGCGGGTACAGCTCGTTGATCACCCGTTCGTATTGTGTCCGGCTGTAGCGCGGGTGCAGCGCGGAGAGCTTGATGGAAATGCCCGGGCCCTCGTAGATGCCGCGCCCGGCGGAGGCCTTGCCGATGGCGTGGATGGCCTGCTCGTAGGAGGCCAGGTAACGCAGGGCGTCCTCCTCGGTCATGGCCGCCTCGCCGAGCATGTCGTAGGAGTAGCGGAAGCCCTTGGCCTCCATCTTCGCCGCGTTGGCCAGCGCCTCGCCGATGGTTTCCCCGGTGACGAACTGCTCGCCCATCATGCGCATGGCCATGTCCACGCCCTTGCGGATCAGCGGCTCGCCGCCCTTGCCGATCAGGCGGTTGAGGGCGCTGGACAGTCCCACCTCGGTGTGGGTCGCCACCAGCCGGCCGGTGAGCAGCAGCCCCCAGGAGGCCGCGTTGACGAACACCGAGGGGCTCTGGCCGACATGCTGCTGCCAGTTGCCGGCGCTGATCTTGTCGCGGATCAGCGCATCGCGAGTGCCCTTGTCGGGAATGCGCAGCAGGGCCTCGGCCAGACACATCAGCGCCACGCCTTCCTGGGAGGACAAGGAGAATTCCTGCAGCAGTCCCTGCACCAGCCCGGCGCGGCCCATGCCGGCCTTCTGGTTGCGCAGGTTTTCCGCCAGCCGGTAGGCCAGACTGCTGGCCTTGGTGCTC
>DATGNS010000278.1:0-3580 GCA_035306625.1 Pseudomonas sp.
GGCGTTGGCGCGGATGCCCAGGGCGCGGTGCTTGAGCACCAGGCCGACGCGGCGGAACAGGCCCTCGGCCTGCCATTTCTGTACCTGGGCGAGCACCTGTTCCTCGTCGGCGCCGATGCGCTCGGCCAGCACCCGGTAGGGGCCGGGTTCGAGTGGCAGGCCTTCTTCCAGCAGGCGGCGCAGGCGCATGGCCTGCAGGTCGTCGAGTCCGCTCATGGCAGGTTCCTCAGGGAAAAGCCCAGGTCGATGCGGTAGGACTGCTCCATGGGCAGGTCCAGGGGGGCGAGGCCGGTGTCCGTCTCGATTTCCGCCAGCAGGCGGTCGAGGCTGGCGCGGTCCGGTCCGGTGAGCACGAACCACAGGTTGTAGCGGTGTTCGCGCCGGTAGTTGTGGTTGACCTCGGGGTACTGGCTGATGCGCGCGGCCACCTGTTCCAGGCGCGCCTCGGGCACGGCCAGGGCGACCAGGGTGCTGGCGCCGGCGCGGCTGTGCTCGAACACCGGGCCGATGCGCGACAGGGCATCGCGCTCTTGCAGTCGGCGCAGGCTGTCGAGCAGCGCCTGTTCGCTGCAGCCCAGTTCCTCGGCCATGGCCCGGTAGGGCTCGGCGCACAGCGGCATGCCGTGCTGGTAACGCTCGATCAGCAGCTGGTCCAGCGGTTCGAGGCGGTCCATGTCACAGCCCTATCTCGTGGGCGCGGCTGGTGAAGAAGATGCCGCTGGGGCTGTCGGCCGGCAGGCGCCCGATCAGTTCCAGGCGGTACGGGTCCCAGACCTGCACCTCGTTGGCGTCGCGCACGGAGAGCCACAGCTGGTCGCCGCGCGCGGTGAATTCCATGTGCAGCACGGCGGGGCCGGGCTCCAGGGTCTTGATGATCTGGCGGGTCTCGGTGTCGATCACCTGGATCAGGTGGTTGTCCGGGTGGGCGAAGTTGACCCACAGCTGGCGGCCGTCCGGGCGGGCCATGATGAACACCGGCTGGCCGGCCACCTCGATGGCGCCGTCCTGCTGCCAGGTGCGGCTGTTGACCACCAGCACGCGGTGCTGGCCGATGGCGGGCAGGAAGATGTGCTCGCCGGCCACGGTCCAGCCTTCCAGGTGCGGCATCTTGTAGACGGGCAGCTTCTGCTGACCGCGGCCGTAGCCGTCGAGGATGCGCTGGATGCCGCGCTCGGGGTGCCAGAGGTCGAGCTTGGCCAGGCCGTCCTCGCCGAACAGGCCGGCCACGTAGTAGCGGCCGTCCGGGGTGAGCAGGGCGTCGTAGGGCTGCTTGCCGATGTTCTCGAAGCGGGTGACCTTCGGCGTGCGGCCGGCGCTGAAGTCCAGCAGCCAGGTCTCGCCGGTGTCGAACAGGCTGTAGATGAAGCCGTTGTCGGGCACGTCGGTGACGCCGACCACCCGGGAGTTGCGGCTGCCGTCGGGCAGCGGGGTGGCGGGGATGTCGGCCACCGGTTCCAGGGTGACGGCGTCGAACACCTTCACGCCGCCCGGCTCGTAGTTGTTCACGGCGATCAGGGTGCCGTCCTGGCTGATGGCGCCGCCGATGCTGTTGCCGCCCTGCACCACGCGCTTGACCACGCGCTGTTCCAGCAGGTCGACCTTGGTCAGCCCGCCGTCGCGGCCGAACACGTAGGCGTAGCGCTGGTCGCGGGAGAACACCACCGAGGCGTGGGACAGGTCGCCCAGCCCTTCGATGCGCGCCAGGGTCGTGCGGTGGGTGGTTTCCACCAGCTGCAGGGTGCCGGCGGCGCGCTCGACCACCACGCCAAGATCGCCGGTGCCGCGCAGCGTGGGCTGTGCGCAGGCGCAGAGAGCCAGGCTGGCCACGGCCAGCAGCAGGGAGGGGCGCTTCATGTCAGGGGTTTCCTTGCAGGAGTCGGTCGACCAGCCAGCTGATTTCCCGCTCGTTGAGCAGGGCGCTCCAGCCGGGCATGGCGGTGCCGGGGCGGCCGTGGGTAACGGTGGCAATCAGGGAATCACGGGGTTTGCCGGCGAGGGCTTCGGGGGTGATGGCCGGGCCGAGGCCGCCGGTGAGGCGCAGGCCGTGGCAGGAGCCACAGTCCTGCAGAAGCAGGTGTTCCAGCTGACGTCGGTCGACGGGGGTGTCGACCGACGCAGCGGGAAGCGCTGGAAGGGGCGTCATGCTCAGTGCGGTGATGAGGGTCAACAGTCGCGGTCTGTTCATGACGACCTCCGAGCGTTACTTCAGGGACAGGACCCACTCGGCCAGGGTCTTGGCCTCGGCGTCGGTCACGGGGTTCGGCGGCATGGGGATCGGACCCCAGACGCCCTGGCTGCCGTTCTTGATGTGCTGGGCCAGGGTGTCGGCGGCACCGGCGGTGCCGGCGTACTTGGCGGCGACTTCCTTCAGGGCCGGGCCAACCATCTTCATGTCGGTGTTGTGGCAGGCCACGCAGGGCTTGCTCTTGAACAGCGCTTCGCCGTCGGCGGCCAGGGCCGGCTGCAGGCTCATGGCGGCACCCAGGGCGAGCATCGGGAGCAGGACTTTCTTCATTTAAAGTTTCCTTTAAGGCTAATGGGACGGGCCGGGCCCGTCCCGCGGAGGTACCTCAGTAAACGTCGTACTGAGTGTTGTGCACGTTGAATTTACCCGTCGGAGTAATCAACCTTTTGTCCCGGATCACTGTTTTGAGCTTGAGGGTCTTGTCGTCGACCACCACGATGGCCGATTCCTCGTCCTGTCCGCTCCAAACCGAGAACCAGACTTCGTCGCCGGCCTTGTTGTATTCAGGCTGCACGACGCGTTTGGCACCTTCCTTGATTCCGGACCAGTCGCCAATTGGCAGAACGGTGTAACCGGCCGCCAGATTGTCGATGTTGAACACCGCCACCGACTGACTGATCTTCGCGTCAGGGTGGAACGTGGTGTCCAGGTAAAGGTTACGGGATTTCGGGTGGGTCTTGATGAACAGCGAACCACCGCCCTGGCCCTTGAGGGTTTCCACCACCTTCCACGCATATTGCGGATAACGCTCGGGGTCGGTGCCGATCAGCGAGATGGTCTCGTCGCCCAGGTGGCTGGTGGCCCATACCGGACCGAACTTCGGGTGCACGAAGTTGGCGCCGCGACCGGGGTGCGGAATCTTGCCCACATCGACCAGTGCCGCTGCCTTGCGCTCCTTGGAGTCGATCACGGCGACCTTGTTGGAGTTGTTGGCGGCGGTCATGAAGTAGCGGTGGCTCACGTCCCAGCCGCCGTCATGCAGGAAGGGCGCGGTGCCGATGCTGGTGATGGTGAGGTTGTCGATGTCCTCGTAGTTCACCAGCATGACCTTGCCGGTTTCCTTGACGTTGACGATGAACTCCGGGTGCTCGTGGGAGGCGATGATGGCCGCCACGCGCGGTTCCGGATGGTATTCCTGGGTGCCGACGGTCATGCCGCGGGTGGAGACGATCTGCAGCGGCTCGAGGGTTTCGCCATCCATGATGGTGAACTGCGGCGGCCAGTAATCGCCGGCGATCACGTACTTGTCTTCGTAGCCCTTGAACTTGGAGGTTTCGACGGAACGGGCTTCGATACCCACCTTGATCTCTGCGACCTTGATCGGCTCCTTGGCCC
>DATGNS010000279.1:0-8674 GCA_035306625.1 Pseudomonas sp.
CTCGCCGATGGTAGTGTGGGGTTTCCCCATGTGAGAGTAGGGCATCGTCAAGCACCTAAAACCAGAACCCCAATCCGCTAAAGCGGGTTGGGGTTCTGTCTTTTTCGGCTTCGTCAGCATGTGCACGCCTGACTGCTCAGGCAGGTTCAACTTTTCACGTTGCTAGCCGTTAACCTTTCTACATTCATTTTCCAGGCATTCAGTAATGGCCCAACAAGACAACGCGCTGATCAACGATCTGATGGAGCAGGTGCTGTTCCTCGTCTCCCACCCGATCCTGAATGCCGAAGAGCCTGACCAGGCTGCCGTTGACCAGCTGTTCGGCGAGGTGCGCCAGAATATCTGGCACCTGCTCTCGGAGCGCCTGGAGCTGAGCGGCAAGGAGCTGAACGAGCATCTCTCCAAGGCGATCGATGCCATCATCTACGTGATCACCGGCCTGGGTCAGACCATCGGTACCGCCGCCGACGAGGAAGCCCAGCTCGGGCTGCTGAACAAGGCACGCGGGGAAGTCTGGTACGTGATCGAGAACCACATCCTCGGCGACTGAGTCGTCACAGTTGGCCCGTTACTGCAGCGGGCCAAGCAGCGTGTCCACATCCTCTTCGCTGAGCTGCCAGGCGCCTTCGGCGCCGCTGAGCACCCCTTCCGCCAATTGCGCCTTGTGGCGCTGCAATTGCTGGATCTTCTCCTCGACGCTGCCCCGGGCGATCAGCCGGTAGACGAACACCGGCTTGTCCTGACCGATGCGATAGGCCCGGTCGCTGGCCTGGGCTTCCACGGCGGGGTTCCACCAGGGATCGAAGTGGATAACGGTGTCGGCCGCGGTCAGGTTGAGCCCCGCGCCGCCCGCCTTCAGGCTGATCAGAAACACCGTGTGCAGGCCGGCCTGGAACTCCCGCACCGGGGTGGCCCGGTCCCGGGTGCTGCCGGTCAGCAGGGTATGGGAAATGCGGCGACGCCTGAGCTCGTGCTGGATCAGCTCCAGCATGCCGGTGAACTGCGAGAACAGGAGCACCTTGCGACCCTCGGCGGCCAGCTCCTCGATCATTTCCAGCACCGCCATCAGTTTGGCCGACTGTTCGGCACGCCCCTCGTCGGGACCCAGCAGACGCAGGTCGCAGCAGACCTGGCGCAGGCGCAACAGCGCCTCCAGGATGACCAGCTGGCTGCGGGCCAGGCCCTGCCTGCGGATCTCGGCGCGCACCTTTTCGTCCATCGCCAGCCGCAGGGTCTCGTAGCGATCGCGCTGCGCGGGGGTCAGCTGGACCCACTGCACAATCTCCGTCTTGGCCGGCAGCTCCGGGGTGACCTGCTCCTTGGTGCGACGCAGCAGGAAAGGCTGCACGCGACTGCGCAGCAGGGCCAGGCGTTCGGTATCGGCCTGCTTCTCGATGGGGGTGCGGTAGTGGCGGGTGAACTCCGTTTCCGTGCCCAGCCAGCCGGGCATCAGGAAATGGAAGAGTGACCAGAGTTCGCCCAGGTGGTTTTCCAGCGGCGTGCCGGTCAGGCACAGGCGCTGGCGGGCCTTGAGGTCACGGAGGGCCAGTGCGGCCTTGCTGTGGGCATTCTTGATGTATTGCGCCTCATCGAGGATCAGCAGGTGCAGGGGCTGGCCGCTGAGCTTGGCCACATCGCGGGGCAGCAGCGCATAGCTGGTCAGCAGCAGGTCGTAATCGGCCAGGCGACCGAACAGGCTGTGACGCCGGGATCCCTGCAGGGCAACGACCCGCAGCTGCGGCGCGAAGCGCGCCGCCTCGTCCAGCCAGTTCGGAATCAGGCTGGTGGGCATGACGATCATGGCCGGTTCGCTCAGGCGTCCGGCATGCTTTTCCGCCAGGATGTAGGCCAGGGTCTGCAGCGTCTTGCCCAGGCCCATGTCGTCGGCCAGCACGCCACCCATGCCCAGCTCGCCCAGCGCTTGCATCCAGGCCAGGCCCTGCAGCTGGTAGGGACGCAGGCGCGCCTGCAGACCGTCCGGCTGGGCGACCGACAGGCTGCCCAGGCGGTTGAGGCGGCTGGCCAGCTCGCGCAGGCGCTCGCCACCCTCCCAGCGCAGCGGCTGCTCCTCCAGACGCTGCAGGCGTGCAGCATCGGCCCGGGGCAGGCGCAGGCGCTGCAGGTCTGCCGGCTGATCGGCAAAGTAGAGCTCACCCAGGGTCGACAGCAGCGGCTTCACGCGTTGCAGCGGCAGGGCCACCCGCTGGCCGCTGGGCAGCAGGCCGAACAGCACGTCGTCCTCACTGTCCTGTGCCTCGCCGCTCAGCAGCCAGGGGCGGGTGCGGATGGCCTGCAGCAGGATCGGCAACAGGCTGATGCGCTGGCCCTCCACTTCGATGCCCATCTCCAGGTCGAACCACTGGCGATCCTCCGCCTCGTCCAGGCGGGCGTACCAGCCGGTGATTTCCGCCAGGTTGAAATGGAAGTCCGGCAGGATGCGAATCTGCCAGCCGGCCTCGCGCAGCTGTGGCAGACCCTCGCGAACGAACTGCATCCAGCGCTCATTGCCTGCCAGTTCGTAGGGCTCACCGTCTTTCTCGCTGAGCGCCTCGCTGACGCGAAGGGCGGTGCGAAAGCCCAGCTCGGCGAGCTGCTGCCGGCATTGGGTCTCGCGCTCGGGGTCGCGGCGAATGCGCAGGCGCCGCTGCGGAGCGATGAAGGTCACCAGGTCGCCGCCCTTGCCGTGGACCAGGTGGCCGTCGTAGTCGAAGGTCAGGGCGGCGCGATGCTGGATCTGCTCGCGCATGCGCCCCTTGCGCGCATCGAAATGCACGCGGACATGGCTGTTGAGCAGCAGCTGTGGCTGCGGCTCGATGCCCGTGCGCAACACCTCCTCCACTTCCGGCTCGCCTATCGGTGGTGCCTCGCCGTGCCGGTGCGCCTGCTCCAGGGTCAGCAGGGCCGCGACCACGTGCTTGCAGTTGTAACCGACCGGGCAGCTGCACAGGCCGTGCACATCCCACGGGCCGGGCCGCGGCTGCAGGCGGATGGACTGGCGGTATTCGCGTCCCTCGGAACCCTGGCAATGGGCCTTGAGGATCTGCCCCTCGATGGACACGAGGGTGGAACGCCGTTCTTCCGCGTACCGACGTCCGCGGCTCACACAACCCGGATCGAAACGCTCCAGCCAGCAGCGTTGGGTGATGACACGAATATCGATGGGCATGGTGGAAACGGCCGTGCGGAGAAATCGACTTCATCAGCCGTGATCGGCTGACGCAGGGAAACCGCGAATTCTCTCACGGCCGACCACTCGTGGGCAGCCCCGGGCGATGTGCAGCAGGCCTCAGTACTGGGCGTGCAGGCCGAAACGCTTGCGCAGGATGCGCTCCAGCAGGCCGGCGGGCAGGCGTGCCAGCAGGGGCAGGCTGCGGCTGCCGTTGCCCAGGCGCAGCAGGCGCGCGGGTTTGCGCGCCTGTACGGCGGCCAGCACACCATACGCGAACTCGTCGGCGGGCGTGGGCTTGTCCTGGGAAGCGTTCGCCCGCGCGCGGATGCCCTCGCGCATCGGCCACCAGGGCGAGGTTTCGCTGAGCTGTGCCTCGGCCTGCTGGCTGGCGTTGTCGCCGAAGCGCGAGGCGATGGCGCCGGGCTGCACCTCCATCACCCGGATGCCGAAGGGCGCCAGCTCCAGGCGCAGGGCATCGGAAAGCGCGTGCAATGCTGCCTTGGAGGCGCAGTAGGCACCCGCGAACGGCGTGATCAGCACGCCCGAGACGCTGCCGATGTTGACCACCAGGCCGCGACTGGCGCGCAGCAACTCGAAGCAGGCGCGGGTCAGTTCGATGGGGGCGAACACGTTGGTCTCGAACTGGCGGCGCAGGGCCTCGCCGCCGCCATCCAGCAGCGGGCCCATGGCGCCGTAGCCGGCATTGTTGATCAGCACATCCAGCCGACCGGCGCGCTGGCGAAGTTCCTCGACGAGCGCCTGGATGGCCTGGCTGTCGTTGACATCCAGGGGCGCCGCAATGAATCCGGCGGCGCCGAGCGCGGCCAGGTCCTCGGCCTTGCGGGCGGTGGCCCACACCTGATAGCCGCCGGACTGAAAGGCATCGGCCAGGGCGCGACCGATGCCGCTGGAACAACCGGTGATCAGGACGACGGGTTGGGTCATGACATGCCTCGCGCGTATTGTTGTTATGCGGGCACTGTAAACAAAAAGGGGGAGCCTGTGCGCTCCCCCCTTGCCTTCAGTCGAACAGGCCGAAGGTCAGCCGACTCCACCAGGAGCGCTTGCGCTCGGGCTTCAGCTCCTCGGGCAGGGCCTCCTCGGCTTCCTCGAACTGGCGCTGCACGTCCTGACTGGCGCGGGTTTCCCCGGGCTCGAGACTGCTGGTGCCAATCAGGCCAAGGGTGGTGCGGGCCAGCCAGCCGCGCTCGTCGGGGTCCTCTCGGGGCACGAACTCGCCGTTGCGCAGGCTGGCGTGCTGCGGATAGTTCAGCCGGAGCACTTCAAGGCTGCGGGCCGCCAGGTCATCCAGTCCCAGGTGCAGGTAGGCCTCGACCATCAGCGCCAGGCCATCGGCCACCGCCGGGGTTTCCTGGAAGTTCTCCACCACGTAGCGGCCACGGCCCGCGGCGGCCACATAGGCCTTGCGGGTCAGGTAGTAGTGACCGACATGAATCTCGTTGGCGGCCAGCCGGTTGCGCAGGAAGATCATGCGCTGGCGGGCATCCGGTGCGTACTGGCTGTTCGGAAAGCGCGCGGTCAGGCGGGCGAACTCGTTGTAGGCGTCGCGCGCCGCGCCCGGGTCGCGCTTGGACATGTCCAGCGGCAGGAAGCGCGCCAGCAGGCCGTTGTCCTGCTCGAAGGCCGCCAGTCCCTTCATGTAGTAGGCGTAATCCACCTGCGGGTGCTGCGGATGCAGGCGAATGAAACGGTCGGCGGCCGACTTGGCGGCCTCGGGCTCGAGGTTCTTGTAGTAGGCGTAGATCAGCTCCAGCTGCGCCTGCTCGGCATAGCGTCCGAAGGGGTAGCGCGACTCCAGCGCCTTGAGCTTGGCCACGGCGGTGGTGTAGCTCTTGTCGTCCAGTGCGGACTGCGCCTGGCGATACAGCTCGGCTTCGCTGAGTTCGTCATCCTTGGGATCTTGTGAGGCGCAGGCGGCAAGGGCCAGAGTGGCGATCAGCAGCAGGTGTTTCAGGTGCATGGCGGCTTGCGTCCCTGTGACGGCCGCGGGCCGTCCTGATATAGTGTGCGGCCCGGATGATACCGGGGCCAGAACGCCGTATTTAATCACAAGCGCCGCCCGGACCAAAGGCTGCGCTTCCCAGGTTGTCTGACGTCTGGCGCACCATCGCGCCGAGGCAGCCAACAGCCCCCAATCGTTGCCGACCATGTCATCGACTCCCGTTCAAGCCATCCAGCTGCGCGCCGAGGTTCCCTACGAACTGGGCGGCCAGCGTCTGGACCAGATTGCCGCCCAGCTGTTCTCCGACCATTCTCGTTCCCGGCTGACCGGCTGGATCAAGGAAGGCCGCCTGACCGTCGATGGCGCGGTGCTGCGCCCGCGCGACATCGTGCACGGCGGCTCCGTACTGGAGCTGGATGCCGAGCAGGAGGTGCAGGGCGACTGGGTGGCCCAGGACATCGAGCTGAACATCGTCTACGAGGACGATCAGCTGCTGGTGATCGACAAGCCCGCCGGCCTGGTGGTTCATCCCGCCGCCGGGCATGCCGACGGCACGCTGCTCAATGCGCTGCTGCATCATGTGCCGGGCATCGAGCAGGTGCCGCGCGCCGGTATCGTGCACCGGCTGGACAAGGACACCACCGGCCTGATGGTGGTGGCCAAGACCCTGGAGGCCCACACCGTCCTGGTGGAGCAGCTGCAGAAGCGCACCGTCGGCCGCACCTACGAGGCCATCGTCATCGGGGTGATCACCTCCGGCGGTACCATCGATGCCCCCATCGGTCGCCACGGCACCCAGCGCCAGCGCATGGCGGTCACCCAGGGCGGCAAGCCGGCGGTCAGCCACTACCGGGTGCTGGAGCGCTTCCGCTCCCATACCCATGTGCGGGTCAAGCTGGAGACCGGCCGTACCCACCAGATCCGCGTGCACATGGCCCACATCGGTTATCCGCTGGTCGGCGATCCGGTGTACGCCGGGCGCTTCCGCATTCCGCCGGCCGCCAGCCCCACGCTGGTCGAGAGCCTGAAGACCTTCCCGCGCCAGGCGCTGCATGCACGCTTCCTGGAGCTGGAGCACCCGGTCACCGGCAAGCGCATGAAATGGGAATCGCCGCTGCCGGAGGATTTCGTCTGGCTGCTCTCCCTGCTGCGCCAGGACAACGAGTCTTTCGTCTGATGAACGCCGACTGGCTGGCGCCCGACTGGCCGGCTCCGGCGCGAGTGCGCGCCTGCGTGACCACCCGCGCCGGCGGCGTCAGCCAGCCGCCCTTCGACAGCTGCAACCTCGGCGACCATGTGGGCGATGACCCGCAGGCCGTGGCCGAGAATCGTCGCCGCCTGCAGCAGGCGCTGAACTGCCGGCCCGCCTGGTTGAGCCAGGTGCATGGCATCCGCGTGGTGGAGGCCGATCCCGCCCTTGTGCAGGAGGCCGATGCCAGCTGGAGCGAAACGCCCGGCGTGGCCAGCGCCATCCTGACCGCTGACTGCCTGCCGGTGCTGTTCTGCGACCGCGCCGGCACGCGCGTGGCGGCGGCCCATGCCGGATGGCGCGGGCTGGCGGCGGGCATGCTGGAGGCTGCCCTCGATGCGCTGGATCGTGAGCCCGAGGAGGTTCTGGTGTGGCTCGGGCCCGCCATTGGTCCGGATGCCTTCGAGGTCGGGCCGGAGGTGCGTGAGGCGTTTCTGGCCGGATATCCGCAGGCGGAAGCGGCCTTTCGTCCCGGCACCCATCCCGGCAAGTACCTGGCCGACCTGTACCAGCTGGCGCGCATCCGCCTGGCCGCCCGGGGCGTTACCGCCGTTTACGGCGGCGGGCTGTGCACCTGGAGCGACCCGCGCTTCTATTCCTACCGCCGCGTCGCTCGCACTGGCCGGTTTGCCTCGCTGATCTGGCTGACCGACCGCTCGCCGATCGGGTAGGAGGATTCAGCCTCGATGCTCTAGTGCGGGCACCAGGCAAAAACTCGCGACTGAAGTCGCTCCTACAGCCAATCCTGCAGTCGCCCTCTGCGACCCGACGTCACGGTCCCTTGAATCCCTGGCCGTCATCCTCATCTAAGAGGCATTCACGGGCAGTTCATCGCCCGCTTGCTTTCCCATGAGGACCCTTTTCATGCGTATCGACCGTTTGACCAGCAAGCTGCAGCTCGCGCTTTCCGACGCGCAGTCCATCGCCGTCGGTCTCGACCACCCGGCCATCGAGCCGCTGCACCTGATGCAGGC
Organism: Pseudomonas sp.; assembly: GCA_035306625.1. Lineage (GTDB taxonomy): Bacteria > Pseudomonadota > Gammaproteobacteria > Pseudomonadales > Pseudomonadaceae > Serpens. The sequence continues at coordinate 7,356 of DATGNS010000279.1, forward strand.
CTTGCTGGAACAGCAGGGCGGCTCCATCAAGCCCCTGCTGATGCAGGTTGGCTTCGACATCAACAGCCTGCGTCAGGCACTGACCCGTGAACTGGATCAGTTGCCCAAGCTGCAGAACCCCACCGGCGACATGAGCCTGTCCCAGGACCTGGCGCGCCTGCTCAACCAGGCCGACCGCCTGGCCCAGCAGCGTGGCGACCAGTACATCTCCAGCGAGCTGGTGTTGCTCGCCGCGCTGGACGAGAACACCAGGCTGGGCAAGCTGCTGCTCGGCCAGGGCGTGACTCGCAAGGCCATGGAAAACGCCATCAACAACCTGCGCGGCGGCGAGGCGGTCAATGACCCCAACGCCGAGGAATCCCGCCAGGCCCTGGACAAGTACACCATCGACATGACCCGGCGCGCCGAGGAGGGCAAGCTGGACCCGGTGATCGGCCGTGACGACGAGATCCGCCGCACCATTCAGGTCCTGCAGCGTCGCACCAAGAACAACCCGGTGCTGATCGGCGAGCCGGGCGTGGGCAAGACCGCCATCGTCGAGGGCCTGGCCCAGCGCATCGTCAATGGCGAGGTGCCGGACGGCCTGAAGGACAAGCGCCTGCTGTCCCTGGACATGGGCGCGCTGATTGCCGGCGCCAAGTTCCGCGGCGAGTTCGAGGAGCGCCTGAAGGCGGTGCTCAACGAGCTGGCCAAGCAGGAAGGCCGGGTCATCCTGTTCATCGACGAACTGCATACCATGGTCGGCGCCGGCAAGGCCGAGGGCGCCATGGATGCGGGCAACATGCTCAAGCCCGCCCTGGCCCGTGGCGAGCTGCACTGCGTGGGCGCCACCACCCTGGACGAGTACCGCCAGTACATCGAGAAGGACGCCGCGCTGGAGCGCCGCTTCCAGAAGGTGCTGGTCGACGAGCCGAGCGAGGAGGACACCATCGCCATCCTGCGTGGCCTCAAGGAGCGCTACGAGGTGCACCATGGGGTGACCATCACCGACGGCGCCATCATCGCCGCCGCCAAGCTCAGCCACCGCTACATCACCGACCGCCAGCTGCCGGACAAGGCCATCGACCTGATCGACGAATCGGCGAGCCGCATCCGCATGGAGATCGACTCCAAGCCGGAGGAAATGGACCGCCTCGAACGCCGCCTGATCCAGCTCAAGATGGAGCGCGAAGCGGTGAAAAAGGAAGAGGACGAAGCATCGAAAAAACGCCTCGAAAAACTCGAGCAGGATATCGACGCCATCGAGCGGGAATACGCCGATCTGGATGAAATCTGGAAATCGGAAAAGGCCGCGCTGCAGGGCGTCAACCAGGTCAAGA
>DATGNS010000280.1:0-5016 GCA_035306625.1 Pseudomonas sp.
GGTGCTGGCCCGGCTGGCGGAACTGTTGTTCATCGAGGCAGTACGCAACCACCTGGATTCGCTGCCCGCGGAACAGGCCGGCTGGCTGGCCGGTCTGCGGGATCCACAGATCGGCCGTGCCCTGGCGCTGTTGCACGGCGACCCGGCGCGACCCTGGACCACCGAGGCACTGGGTCGAGAGGTCGGCCTGTCCCGCTCGGCGTTCGCCGAGCGCTTCACCCGCCTGCTCGGCCAGCCGCCCATGCGCTACCTGTGCCAGTGGCGACTGCAACTGGCCGCCCGCCAGCTGCGCGAGGGGCGCATGCTGGCGAGCATCGCGGCGGAGGTCGGCTACGGCTCGGAGGCGGCCCTGAACCGCGCCTTCCGCCATCACTTCGGTGTGCCGCCCGCCACCTGGCGGCGCCAGCACATCGCCCATCCACCGCTACGCTGAAGGTGACCTCCCACCGGACGGGACCTCACGGTGCGATACGTCTTGCTGCTCGGCCTGCTGTGCCTGACCGCCTGTGCCCACACGCCGCCCCCGCAGATCAGCCAGGCGCTGGCGCCGGGCGATTCGCCGCTGTCGGAACGGCTGCGGCAGGAAGCCCGCGCGCAGACGCCGGGCCACTCCGGCTTCCATCTGCTGGCCTCCAGCGACGATGCCTTCCGCGCCCGGGCCGAGCTGATCCGTGCCGCGCGCAGCAGCCTGGACCTGCAGTACTACATCTTCCATGACGGCCTGAGCACCGCATTGCTGGTGCAGGAACTGCTGGCGGCGGCCGACCGCGGCGTGCGCGTGCGCATCCTGCTCGACGACCTGACCAGCGACGGCCGCGACTACGAGATCGCCCAGCTGGCCGCCCACCCGAACATCGAGGTGCGGGTGTTCAATCCGCTGCACGTGGGGCGCGCCACGGGCGTCACCCGCGTGCTCGGCCGCCTGTTCAACCTCAACCGCCAGCACCGGCGCATGCACAACAAGCTGTGGCTGACCGACAGCAGCCTGGCCATCGTCGGCGGCCGCAACCTGGGCGACGAGTACTTCGATGCCGAGCCCTACCTCAATTTCACCGACATCGACCTGCTGGCCGGCGGCCCGGTGGCCTCGCAGCTGGCGGTGAGTTTCGATCAGTACTGGAACCACCGGCTGAGCGTGCCGCTGCAGCAGTTCGTACGCCGTCCGCCCGGCGAACGCCAGCTGCTCAAGGCCCGCCAGCGCCTCACCGAGACCATCGCCGCGGAGCGCCGCAAGGACCCCGAGCGCCATGCGCGCCTGACCCGCTATCGCCACGCGCCGCTGCTGGACCAGTGGCTGGGCACGCTGGTCTGGGCCCATGGCCTGGCCCTGTGGGACGCGCCCAGCAAGCTGCTGGCCCAGGCCGAGCCGGATCCCGAATGGCTGCTGATCACCCAGCTGGAGCCCCACCTGCGGGACATCGAGGAGGAACTGCTGCTGGTGTCCTCCTATTTCGTGCCGGCCCGCCAGGGGCTGCTCAACCTGAGCGAGACCGCCCGCGCCGGCGTGGACGTGCGCCTGCTGACCAACTCCCTGGAAGCCACCGACGTGCCCATCGTGCACGGTGCCTATGCACCCTACCGGCGCGAGCTGATCGAACAGGGCATCCAGCTGTGGGAGCTGCGCCGCCAGCCGGACGAGGAAAGCAGCTACAGCTTCGGTGGCTCCTCGGAGTCCAGCCTGCACAGCAAGGCCCTGGTGATCGATCGGCAGAAGGTGTTCATCGGCTCGTTCAACTTCGATCCGCGCTCGGTGCTGTGGAATACCGAGGTGGGCGTGCTGGTGGACAGCACCGAGCTGGCCGGACAGGTGCGCGAGCTGCTGCTGGAGGGCATGTCGCCCGGGGTGAGCTATCAGGTGGCCCTGGAAGGCGACCGGCTGGTCTGGCGGGCCCTCGACGAGGACGGCGAGCTGGTGACCCTGCGCCATGAGCCCGGCAGCCTGTGGCGCCACCTGCACGCCTGGCTGGCGCGCCGGCTGGGGCTGGAGAAGATGTTGTGAAACGCGGCGGAGATGGGGTGTAGGGCGGTCGGCACTTTTCCGGCCGCCATCGGGCTTGCACCCACCATGGGATCGGCGTGCGGCGGCCATGGTGGACAAGGAAAGCGTTGTCCACCCTACGGATCACCAAGCGAACAAAACGCCCATTGTCCGCCCACGATGCCAGGGCACCGTTCTACAGCTTGATCCAGGTGGCCTTGATCTCGGTGTACTTGTCGAAGGCGTGCAGCGACTTGTCGCGGCCGTTGCCGGACTGCTTGAAGCCGCCGAACGGCGCGGTCATGTCGCCGCCGTCGTACTGATTGACCCACACGCTGCCGGCGCGCAGCGCCTTGGCGACCCGGTGCGCCCGCGACAGATTGCGGGTCCACACCGCCGCGGCCAGGCCATAGGGCGTGTCGTTGGCAATGCGCACCGCCTCCTCGTCGCTGTCGAAGCCGATCACCGAGAGCACCGGCCCGAAGATTTCCTCGCGGGCGATCTTCATGGCGTTGTCCACACCGTCGAACAGGGTCGGTTCCACGTAGGTGCCGCCGGTTTCCTCGAACACCCGCCGACCGCCGCACAGCAGCTTCGCACCCTCGGCCTCCCCGGCCTGGATATAGCCGAGCACGGTCTCCATCTGCTGGCGGTCCACCAGGGCGCCGACCCGGGTGGACGGGTCCAGCGGATGGCCCACCTGCCAGCCTTTCAGGGCATCCACCACGCGGGCGACAAAGTCGTCCCTGATACTGTTTTCCACCAGCAGGCGTGAGCCGGCGGTACACACCTCGCCCTGGTTGTAGGCGATGGCGCTGGCCGCCGCCTCGGCGGCTTCCTGCAGGTCGGGCGCGTCGGCGAAGACGATGTTGGGACTCTTGCCGCCGGCCTCCAGCCAGACACGCTTCATGTTGGACTCGCCGGCGTAGATCATCAGCTGCTTGGCGATGCGCGTGGAGCCGGTGAACACCAGACAGTCCACATCCATGTGCAGCGCCAGCGCCTTGCCCACCGTGTGGCCGTAGCCGGGCAGCACGTTGAACACCCCGGCGGGGATGCCGGCGTCCAGCGCCAGCTGGGCGACGCGGATGGCGGTCAACGGCGATTTCTCCGAGGGCTTGAGGATCACCGAGTTGCCGGCCGCCAGGGCCGGGCCCAGCTTCCAGCAGGTCATCAGCAGCGGGAAGTTCCAGGGCACGATGGCCGCCACCACGCCCACCGGCTCGCGGGTGACCAGGCCCAGCTCGTCATGGGGCGTGGGGGCCACCTCGTCGTAGAGCTTGTCGATGGCCTCACCGCTCCAGCGGATGGCCCGGGCGGCGGCGGGAATGTCCACCTTCAGGGCATCGCTGATCGGCTTGCCCATGTCCAGGGTTTCCAGCAGCGCCAGCTCCTCGCGGTGCGCCTCCAGTTGCTCGGCGAAGCGGATCATCACCTGCTTGCGCTTCACCGGCGCCAGGCGGGACCAGACGCCCGACTCGAAGCGCTCGCGGGCGACGCGCACCGCCCGGTCGGCGTCGGCCTGCTCGCAGCTGGCCACCTGGCCCAGGCTGCGGCCGTCGATGGGGCTCAGGCAGTCGAAGGTGGCACCGCCGGCCGCCGGGCCATACTGGCCATCGATGAAGGCCCGCGTCTCGATGCGCAGCTCGCTGGCGCGGCGTTCCCAATCCTGGCGGGTCAGGCTCATGGCGAATCCTCTTCTTGTGCTCTGCAAGGCTCGAACCCTACCCAGAGGGCCGGACCTTTTCAATATTTTTGACGCAGCGGCCCGCGCGTGCGTTTTATCAAACAAATCAGCTTAGTCGCCGGCTTTGTCCGCAACGCACCTGCCGACCGGCGGCAGGCTTCGGGTAACCTGTCGCCCATCTGCCGTACCAGGATTCCCACCATGCGCCGTTACCGCTCCGACACCCGTTTCGACCAGGCCCAGAGCATCGCCGAACTGGAACACATGGCCCGCTGCCGCCTGCCCCACTTCGCCTGGGAATACCTGGCCGGCGGCGCCGAGGAGGAGATCACCCTGCGACGCAACCGCCAGGCCTTTGCCGAGATCGGCCTGCTGCCCTCCACACTGGTGTCCTGCGCGGAACTGGACACCTCCCGCGAGCTGTTCGGGCAGACCCGCCCGCTGCCGCTGGCCATCGGCCCCACCGGCTTCAACGGCATGCTGCACAGGGATGCCGACATCGCCCTGGCCCGCGCCGCCCGGGACAAGGGCATTCCCTTCAGCCTGAGCACCGTGTCCAGCAACTCCCTGGAGGAAGTCGCCGCCGCGGTGCCCGATGGCGAGCTGTGGTTCCAGCTCTACTGGCTCAACGACGCCGACGTGCAGGAGGACCTGCTGCGCCGCGCCGAGGCCGCCGGGGTGCGCACCCTGCTGCTGACCAGCGACGCGGTGCTGATCGGCAACCGCGAGTGGGACCGGCGCAACTTCGCCCGCCCGCTGCAGCTCACCTGGCGCAACAAGCTGGACGTCATCCGCCATCCCGGCTGGATCCGCCAGGCACTGTGGCCGCAGGGCATGCCGAAGATGGGCAACCTGCTGCCCTACCTGCCGGCGGACGCCAGCAACACCGCCGGTGCCGCGCACTTCATGGCGCACAAGATGGAGATGGGCCTGTGCTGGGACCGCCTGGCGCAACTGCGCAAGCGCTGGCCGCACCGGCTGATTCTCAAGGGCGTGCAGACCGCCGCCGACGCCCGACGCTGCGTGGAGATGGGCCTGGACGGCATCGTGGTGACCAACCACGGCGGTCGCCAGCTGGATGGCGCGCCGGCGACCATCGATTGCCTGCCGGCGATCGCCGAGGCGGTGCGCGGCCAGTTGGTCATCCTGCTGGACAGCGGCATCCGCCGCGGCAGCGACATTGCCAAGGCCTGCGCCCTGGGTGCCGATGCGGTGCTGCTGGGACGCGCCACCCTGTTCGGCGTGGCGGTGGGCGGCCAGGCCGGCGCGGCCCATGCCCTCGGCCTGCTGGAGCAGGAATTGCGCCGGGTGCTGGGCCTGGTGGGTACGCCGAAGCTGGCGGACCTGGATC
>DATGNS010000281.1:0-10033 GCA_035306625.1 Pseudomonas sp.
GGTTGTTCCATTCGTCCCAGACCCAGAAGCCCAGGCCGATGCCACCGGTGAGCATTTCCGCGGCGACGATCACCAGCCAGGCCACGCCGATGGCCAGGCGGATGCCGGTCATCAGGTGCGGCAGCACCGCCGGGAAGAGGATGCGGGTGAGGACCTTGTACTCGGAGAGCTTCAGCACCCGCGCCACATTCAGGTAGTCCTGCGGCACGCTGGCCACACCGGCGGCGGTGTTGAGGATGATCGGCCAGATGGCGCTGATGAAGATCACCCAGATGGATGCCGGGCCGGCGGCCTCGAACACCAGCAGGCCGATCGGCAGCCAGACCAGCGGCGACACCGGGCGCAGCAGGCTGATGATGGGCGCCAGCATGCGGGCCAGGAAGGCGAAGCGGCCGATGGCGAACCCCAGTGGAATGCCGACCAGTGCGGCCAGGCCGAAGCCGGCACCGACCCGGGCCAGGGAGTGCAGGATGTTCCAGCCGATGCCCATGTCGTTGGGGCCGTTGTCATAGAACGGATCGGCAAACAGCTCCAGAGCGGCCTGGCCGGTGACCAGCGGGCCGGGCAGACCCTCGCTGCGGGCCGCCAGCAGCGACCAGAGGAACAGGAACAGCAGGATGCCCAGTAGCGGCGGCAGCACGGCCTGCAGGCCCTGGCGAACCCGAAGGGCCAGCGCTCGTCGATACAGGGGGTGGGTTTCGTGTTCGGCCACCGGCGGCGGATTCAGGGGGATGGACATGATGGCCTCCTCGGTCAGACCTTGATGGCAAAGGATCGGGCGTAGCCGGCGGGATCGCTGCCGTCCCAGACCTTGCCGTCGATCAGCGTGCTGCTGCGCATGGGGCTGGCCGGTATGGCCATGCCCAGGGCGCTGGCGGCTTCGCTGAACAGGCGGGTCTGGTTCACCGCGGCGGCGACCTTGGCGTAGTCGGGGTCCTCGGTGATCAGGCCCCAGCGGCGGAACTGGGTCAGGAACCACATGCCGTCGGAGTGGTAGGGGAAGTTCACGGCGCCGTCACGGCAGAAGCGCATGCTGTGCGGGTCCTTCCAGCTGTTGCCGAGGCCGTCCTCGTAGTTGCCCAGGAAGCGCTGCTCGATCACCTGGGTCGGCGCGTTCACATAGGCCTTGCCGGAGATCAGCTTTGCGGTGCTGCGGCGGTTTTCCTCGCTGGCATCGATGAAGCGGCTGGCTTCCAGCAGCGCCATGATCAGGGCGCGGGCGGTATTCGGGTACTGCTCGACGAAGGCGCGGGTGGTGCCCAGCACCTTCTCCGGATGGTCCGGCCAGATCTGCTGGCTGGTGGCGACTGTGAAGCCCACCTTGTCGAAGATGGCGCGGGCCCCCCAGGGCTCGCCCACGCAGAAGCCGTCCATGTTGCCCACGCGCATGTTGGCCACCATCTGCGGCGGCGGCACCACGATGGTCTTCACGTCGCTCATGGGATTGATGCCGTGGGCGCCCAGCCAGTAGTAGAGCCACATGGCATGGGTGCCGGTGGGGAAGGTCTGAGCGAAGGTCAGCGGGCTGGCGGACTGCTTCACATGGGCGGCCAGTTGCTCGCCGGTGGTGACGCCCGCGTTCTGCAGCTGTTTGGAAAGGGTGATGCCCTGGCCGTTCTGGTTCAGGCCCATGAGCACCGCCATGTCGCGCTGCGGCCCGGCCAGCCCCAGCTGAGCGCCGTACATCATGCCGTACAGCACGTGGGCGGCATCCAGCTCGCCGGTGTTCAGCTTGTCGCGCACTCCGGCCCAGGATGCTTCCTTGCTGGGGGTGATGTTCAGTCCGTACTTGCTGCCGAAACCCTGGGTGGCGGCGACCACCACCGAGGCGCAGTCGGTGAGCGGAATGAAGCCGATGCGCAGGTCGGTCTTTTCCGGCGCATCCGAGCCGGCGGCCCAGGCGGCGCTGCGCAGGAAGGCCGGTGCCGCCAGGCTCAGGCCGGCCACGGCGATGGACTGCTTGAGAAAGGTACGACGGGTCGAATCACGCTCGTTCATGGAGGAACTTCCTTTTCGGGCAATAAAAAACGGCGCCACGCCGGGCTCCCTGCGAGGGGGAAGGCAACCCGACGGACGCCGTTGTCCGCGATCGCGGCCCGCCGCCGTTGGCGTGCTGCGAAGTTCAGCCTGAACAAAGCAAAGGCCTTGCCAAGTGTTTTGCGTCGAATAAAAACCTTTAAATACAGTTGCTTACCAACGTAGAGGGTGGCCGGGCGGTGTTTTGCCATGCTGCGAAGGAGAAGGGACGCGCCAGCGCGGCGCACGGGTGCGTGAAAGTGGGGCGGGATGCCAAGGCGGCTGCCACGACGTAACACACCCGGCATGACAGTCGAGGCGTTGAGGGCTTGGTAACGGGAAGAAGCGTAGGGCGGTCAGCGTCTTTCTGGCCGCCGCATGGAAGTACACCGCAGTGGCGGCCGGAAAGGCGCCGACCGCCCTACAGGACCGGCATTGCGCCGGCCCCGGGTGGATCAGGCCTCGGCCTTGCGGAGTTTGGCGGGTTTCGGTGGCAGCAGGCCGTCGGCGCGGAACATGGCCTTGATGCCGCGGATGGCCTGGCGGATGCGGTCCTGGTTCTCGATCAGGGCAAAGCGCACATGGTCGTCGCCGTACTCGCCGAAGCCGATGCCCGGGGAGACCGACACCTTGGCCTCGGCCAGCAGTTTCTTGGCGAACTCCAGCGACCCCAGGTGCGCATAGGGCTCGGGAATCTTCGCCCAGATGTACATGGAAGCCTTGGGCTTCTCGACCATCCAGCCGGCCTCGTGCAGTCCCTTGACCATCAGGTTGCGCCGCTGGCGGTACTGCTCGGCGATGTCCCGCACGCACTGCTGGTCGCCTTCCAGGGCGGCGATCGCCGCCACCTGCAGGGGTGTGAAGGTGCCGTAGTCGTGGTAGCTCTTGATGCGCGCCAGCGCGGCGACCAGTTCCGGGTTGCCGACCATGAAGCCGATGCGCCAGCCGGCCATGTTGTAGCTCTTGGACAGGGTGAAGAACTCCACCGCCACGTCCTTGGCTCCCGGCACCTGCATGATCGACGGCGCCTTCCAGCCGTCGTAGACGATGTCGGCGTAGGCCAGGTCGTGCACCACCAGGATGTCGTACTGCCTGGCCAGGGCCACCACCCGCTCGAAGAAGTCCAGTTCCACGCACTGGGCGGTGGGGTTGGACGGGAAGCCGATGATGATCATCTTCGGCTTGGGAATGGACTCGCGGATGGCCCGTTCCAGCTCGGCGAAGAAGTCCACGCCGGGGATCAGCGGCACCGAACGCACCTGGGCGCCGGCGATGACCGCACCGTAGATGTGAATCGGGTAGCTGGGGTTGGGCACCAGCACGGTGTCGCCCTGGTCCAGGGTGGCCAGCATCAGGTGTGCCAGGCCTTCCTTGGAGCCGATGGTGACGATGGCCTCGGTTTCCGGATCGATATCCACGTCGTAGCGATCCTTGTACCAGCGCGAGATGGCGCGGCGCAGGCGCGGGATGCCGCGGGAGGTGGAGTAGCCGTGGGTGTCCTCGCGCTGGGCGACGGTGCACAGCTTCTCGACGATGTGCGGCGGGGTGGCGCCGTCCGGGTTGCCCATGCTGAAGTCGATGATGTCCTCGCCACGGCGGCGGGCGGCCATCTTCAGCTCGGCGGTGATGTTGAAAACGTAGGGGGGGAGACGATCGATGCGCGCAAAGCGGCGCTTGCCGTGTTCGGCCATGATTTCCTCGATGTGACGTAAGCGCCCGGAACCGTCCGAGCGACGCTGGCTGCCCGTGCAGCCGACAGCGACGATACGCCGGAAGCGGGCCGGCGGCAACAGGCCGCTCAGCCGTGCATCAGCGCCTGCATGGCGATGATCTGCTCGGCCACCTGGATAAGCTTCTGCTGGCGGCTCATGGCCTGCCGGCGCATCAAGGTGTAGGCCTCTTCCTCGTCGCACTGGCGCAACTTCATGAGGATCCCCTTGGCCTGCTCGATGCGCTTGCGCTCGTTGAGCTGGGCCTCGCGCACCTGCAACTGGTTGCGCAGCTCCTGTTCGCTTTCGAAACGGGCCATGGCCACGTCGAGAATGGGCTTGAGGCGCTGTGCCTGGATGCCCTCGACGATATAGGCGCTGACCCCGGAGCGGATGGCCTGGCGCATGATCTGCGGGTCCTGCTCGTCGGTGAACATCAGGATGGGGCGAGGCTTGGAGCGGGAGACCATGACGACCTGTTCGAGCACGTCGCGCCCGGGGGACTCGCTGTCGATGAGGATGACGTCCGGCTTGAGGGTCTCCACCCGTTCGGGCAGGTCGATGGTGGGGCCGGATTCGGCGATCACCTCGAAGCCGGCTTCGCCGAGCGCCTGCCGCAGGCGTCCCACGCGGCGGGCGGTGTCGTTGATCAGCAGGATGCGCAGCATGGCGGTTCTCCGCAAAAGCGCGCCCGCGGTGCATGCACGGGCGACTCCGCACCTTGGGAGTGCGTCGTCGGCACGACCTCCGGAAAGAGGTCCCGCCCCCACAGGGGCGGTTCACTGGGCACGGCAAGGCGTTGGTACGCCGTTATGGTTCTGATGCCCCTGGTGGAGCAACTGCCGTGCCAGAAACGTCACGCAACGGTCAGCGCTCGAGGATCTGCCGTACCTGCGACTTGGGAATCTGCCGGATGCGACCCTCGCTGTCCTCGTATTCGATCAGGCCCGTCTTCTTGTCCAGTTCCGGCTTGCTCTGGCTGGCCAGCATCTGGCCATCGGTGGTGGCGATGATGTAATCGCTGGCGCAACCCGTCAGGGCCAGGGCGCAGCATGCGGCCATGATCCAGTGCTTCATTGCTTGGCTCCTCACCAGTGACACGCCACGCGGCGTACAGGGCTGTGACCAGCAAGTGCACGAGATGCTCCCCGCGTTCGTCCGAACTCACCCATTGACCTGGAAACGCGAGCCGAGGCGCTGCAGCCGCTCGGTGAGCGCCTGCAGACGTTCGCTTTCCTGGTCCAGGCGCCGGGCATCGCCGGCGTTGCGTTCGGCCACCTCGCGGATGCCCTGCAGGCCCTGGCTGATGCGCACACTGACATGGCTCTGTTCCTGGGTGCTGGAGGCGATCAGCGTGCTCATCTGGCTGATGGCTTCCAGTTCGTCGCCCATGGCGGTCAGCAGCTCGCCGGCCCGGCGGCTGCCGGTCACGCAGTCCAGCGCGGCTTCCCGGCTGCTGCACATCACCTGCGCCGCCGCCTGGCTGCCGTCCTGCAGGCGACCCAGGATGTCATGGATCTCGCGGGTGGAGTCGGCGGTGCGCTGCGCCAGGTTGCGCACCTCGTCGGCCACCACGGCAAAGCCGCGGCCCGCCTCGCCGGCGCGGGCCGCCTCGATGGCCGCGTTGAGCGCCAGCAGGTTGGTCTGTCCGGCGATGCTGCCGATCACTTCCAGCACCTGGCCGACCTGTTCGGATTGATCCGCCAGGCTCTGCACGGTGCGGTTGGCCTCGTCCAGCTGCGCCGCCAGGGCCTCGATGGCCTGCTGGGAGCTCTTGAGCAACTGGTCGCCGATCGCGGACTTTTCGTTGATGCCCTGGGTGGCCTGAGCCGCCCGGCTGGCGTGATCGGCCACGTCTTCCACGCTGGCGACCATCTCGTCCATGGCGGCCAGCATCTGGGCGGTTTCCTCCAGCTGGCGGTCGGCGCCGCTGCGCAGCTGGTCGGTGGTGGCCGCCAGGTGATCGGCGGACTGCTCCAGCTGGCGGCTGTCGCGCACCACCTGGCCGGTCAGCTCGTCCAGCTCGTCGAGAAACGCATTGAAGCGGGTGGCGATGCTGCCCGCGGCGGGAATCCGATAGGTCAGGTCGATCCCGTCCTCGGTCACCAGATGGTCCGTGGCGCTGCTCAGGTGCTCGCCCTCGGTGGCGGCGGCGTGGCTGCGCTGGGCCAGATAGACCAGGATCACCGTTTCCAGCACCACGTAGAAGGCATGCAGGAAGATGGTGCCCCAGCCACCCTGCTGGATCACCGCCAGGTCGAAGCCGCGGGTCTGCAGCGCATAGAAGACCACATGATGCACCGCCGCCGTGCCGGCGGCCACGACGATGGGCAGCCAGTCCCGATAGGACAGCAGGAAGGCCAGCAGCACGAAGATGCCGAAATGGAACTCGACCACACCATGGGCGAGGTTGATGTGCAGGGCGGCCATGACCATGAAGGCGACCCCCACCAGGCAGCGCAGCAGGCGCTCGCCGGGAATCAGTCCGCCGAGCAGGGTCAGGACGAGGGTCGTGCCGCCGCCGATAACCAGGGCCTGCCCCAGGTTGCCGAACCACAGGGCCAGGGCCACAGCGTAGACGAACATGCCCCACAGCACGGCGAGCAGTACACGGTCGGCCTGCATGTAGTGGCGTTGCAGATTGGTTGAATGGGGGTTCATTACCTTTCTTGCCTGCAAATGGAAAAACGCGCACATCCCTTCGCAGAGGGAAGCGCGCGGATTGGGGGTTCGTTGGAGTTATTCGGATTGACGCAACGAGGCGCGACAACGCACCGGAGGAGGGCTCCGGAAGAAGGCGCGCATGATGTCTCAAATAACCATGCCAGGCCAATGGTTAAAACTGATATCAAACCGTTCATCCATGAACGGCAGTTGATTCATTCGCTGAAAGGGCCCTCGGCAAGACGGCTTTCGATGCTGATGCGCGTCTCGGTCATCAGTCGGTGCAACGGGCAGCGTTCGGCCACACGCAGCAGGGTGGCGCGCTGGTCGTCGGTGAGCGCGCCCCGCAGGGTGAGTTCCACGCTCAGGGTGTAGAGCCCTTCCTTTTCCTGGCTGCTGTCGCGGCTGACTTCCACGGTGATGCCCGTGAGGGGGATCTCGTGCTGCCGGGCGTAATGGGTCACGGTCAAGGCCTTGCAGGTGGCCAGGGCCGTATCGAAGTAGTCATGGGGCTCCGGAGCGCTGCCCTGGCCACCGACGCTGATCGGCAGGTCGGTGGCCAGTTCGTGGCGGCCGTCCACCATGATGCTGTGGCGGTAGCTGGCGCTGGTGAGGGTGTGAACGACAATGCTCATGACCGTTATCTCTGCAAGGGAGTGGTCTGCGGTAGAGGCTGTGCGGCGCCGCATGTTCCGCTGAGCCGACGGGACTTTCGTGCGAGAATCGCCGCGTCATTCATTCCGGGGGACGGTGCATGCACGAGGATTTCTGGCGCGCGCGCTGGAGCCGCAACGAAATCGGTTTCCATCTGCCGGAGGTCAACCCCTGGCTGCTGCGGCACTGGCCGAGGGCGTCGCGCGGGCGCGTGCTGGTGCCGCTGTGCGGCAAGAGCCTGGACATGGCATGGCTGGCCGGGCAGGGCTTGCAGATAGTGGGCGTCGAGCTGATGGAGACGGCCGTGCAGGCGTTCTTCGCGGAACAGGGGCTGGTGCCCGAGATCGGTGACAACGGCCGCTTCCGCTGCTATCGCGCGGGCGGCATCGAACTCTGGTGCGGTGACTTCTTCGCTTTGCGCGCCGAGGATGTGGCCGATTGCGCCCACTTCTACGACCGGGCTGCGCTGATTGCCCTGCCGCCGGAGATGCGGGCTCGCTACGTGGCGCACATGACCGCCATCCTGCCGGCGCGCTGCGAGGGGCTGCTGGTCAGCGTGGCCTACGATCAGAGCCGGCGTCCGGGCCCGCCCTTCGCGGTCGGCGCGGAGGAGGTGCGCAGCCTGTGGGGCCGGGAGTGGGAGGTGACCCTGCTGGAATCGCGGGATGTGCTGAACGAGAACTGGAAGTTCATGCAGCAGGGCATCCCCTGGCTGGAAGAGGCGGCCTACCGGCTGTCCCGCTGATCAGCGGCCGGCCTGCAGGTTGCGCACGAAGCTGTCGGCCTCGTCGATGGCGCGCTGCATGTCGCGCAGCAACTGGTCGACGTTGCCCTGCAGGGTGCGGTATTCGCCCTGCAGCGCGCTGATGGCGCGGGCGTTGAGGTTGTGCTTGAGGAACAGCACCTGGTCGCGCAGCACGCTCAGCACCGGCTCGATGCGCCGCTCGGCGGCGCGCATGCGGTCTACAAGGGTCTTGTACTGGGCGCGGGTGCGCTTGAGTTCCGCCGCGCTGGCGTTGCGCAGGCTGGCATTGCTGTACAGCTTGAGTTCGCTTTCCCATTCGTCGAACAGGGCTTCGGCCACATCCTCCACCGCTTCGATGCGCTTGCGCACGTCCCTGGCGGCCGCTTCGCTGGCCTGGTACTCCTTGTTCAGCGCCTCGTAGCGCGCTTGCAGCTCGCCGCCTTGCACCTGCACCACGCTGCGGTAGCGATCCAGGGCGCTCTGGAACTGTTTCCTGGCCTCCTGCTGGCTGTCCCGGGCGGCCTCCACCCGGTCGACCAGGATGTCGCGCTTGTGCACGCCCACCTTTTCCAGGGTGGCGTAGTAGGCGGACTGGCAGCCGCCCAGAGCGAGCAGGGCGGGCAGCAGCAGGGTGAGGAACAGGCGCATGATCGGACTCCGCGGATGGATGCCGCCTACTCTAGCGGATTGCGTGCCCGTTCCACAGGAGTCGGCCCCGTTCCGAGGTCGTCGGGGCTGGATTTCAGCGCCGCGGACGCGCAAAATGCGCGCTTTTTTCAGCCTGAAGCGCGCAGGAAACCTTATGAATGCTGTTGTCGTTGCCGTCGGCCTCATGTTGCTTCTCAGCCTGTGCCGCGTGCATGTGGTGGTTGCCCTCATCATCGGGGCCCTGGCGGGTGGCCTGATGGGAGGCTTGGGCCTGGAGGGCTCGCTGAGTGCCTTCAACAAGGGTCTGGGAGCGGGTGCCACCGTTGCGCTGTCCTATGCGCTGCTGGGTGCCTTCGCGGTGGCCATCGCCAAGTCGGGCCTGGCCCACGCGCTGGCCGACCGGGCGTTGGCCATGGTGGCTCGCCAGGAAGCCAAGGGCACCGGCCTGCTCAAATGGTCCATGATCGGCCTGCTCGCCGCGGTGGCCATTTCCTCCCAGAACATCCTGCCGATCCACATCGCCTTCATTCCGCTGCTGGTGCCGCCGCTGCTGTATGTGTGCAGCAAGCTGCGCATCGACCGTCGGCTGATCGCCTGTGTGCTGACCTTCGGCCTGATCACCCCCTACATGTTCCTGCCGGTGGGCTTCGGCAGCATCTTCCTGAATGACATCCTGCTGGCCAACGTGGCGCGCTCCGGCGTGGACATCAGCGGCGTGCGGGTCACCGAAGCCATGCTGATTCCCGCCCTGGGCATGGTCACCGGCCTGCTGCTGGCCCTGTTCAGCTACCGCAAGGCCCGTGACTACGACATGCAGCGCATCGAGCGCACCGAGCAGGTGGACGTGCGCTACAGTCCCTGGACCATGCTGGTCGCCGGCCTGGCCGTGGCCGCCGCCTTCGTGGTGCAGCTGTGGCTGGAATCGATGATCATCGGCGCCCTGGTGGGCTTCGTGATCTTCTCGGTGTCCGGTGTGGTGCGCTGGCGCGAGGCTGACGACCTGTTCACCGAAGGCATGAAGATGATGGCCATGATCGGCTTCATCATGATCGCCGCCCAGGGCTTTGCCGAGGTGATGCGCGAAACCGGTCAGGTGCAGGCGCTGGTCGAAGCGTCCGTGGCCTGGATCGGCAACAGCAAGGCGCTGGCCGCGCTGCTCATGCTGCTGGTCGGGCTGCTGGTCACCATGGGCATCGGTTCCTCCTTCTCCACCGTGCCGATCATCGCGGCCATCTTCGTGCCGCTGGGCATCGAGCTGGGCTTCAGTCCGCTGGCCATCGTCAGCCTGGTGGGCACCGCCGGCGCCCTGGGCGATGCCGGCTCGCCGGCCTCCGACTCGACCCTCGGCCCGACTTCCGGCCTGAACGTGGACGGCCAGCACAACCACATCTGGGACACCGTGGTGCCCACCTTCCTGCACTACAACCTGCCGCTGCTGGCCTTCGGCTGGATTGCCGCCATGGTGCTGTAAGGCCGGGACGGCGGGCGGCAGGCATCGCACTTCCGCCTGCCGCCAATGCCTAAGCCATGGATCACCCAGACAGGGACATCCATGGCCAACTCACACCTGGAAAGCAAGGTCTTCCTGGCCTTGCTG
>DATGNS010000282.1:0-2293 GCA_035306625.1 Pseudomonas sp.
GATCTCCGGTTCCGGGTTGTTCCAGCGTGAGGCGGGATGCAGGCCCACGGCAGTACCGAAGCCCACCGAGGAGAGTGGCTGGGCCTTGGTGAACACTTCGGCATCAGGCCCGATGCCGACCTCCATGTACTGGGACCAGGCCCCCCGTGCCAGCAGGGCCTGCTTGAGGGCCATTGCCTCTTCGGACCCGGGAGTGATGCGCGACAGGTCGGTGCCGATTAATGTCTGGAGTTCGTTGCGCAGCTCGGTGGCGCGGGCTGGGTCACCGCCGGCCTGCTCCTCAATGACTCGCTCGAGCAGGCTGACCGCGAAGGTCACGCCGCAGGCCTTTACAGCCTGGAGGTCGCTGGGCGCCAACAGGTAGGGTGCCCGGGCCGGGCTCGCTTGGGAGTTGGCAATCAGATCTTCGAGACTACCTAACGAGGGACCCTCGGCATTGCGCACTAGCGCCGGTGGGTCGTCCTGCTCCAGCAAGTCGGCCATTGTTGGCCCCAATGGGGTGATGTCGATTACCTCGTCCTGGCGCACCGTGACCAGCGCCGGACCAGGCCGGGCGGCATTGCACCAGACGCGGCCGACCAGCTGTGCCTCGGTCAGGTCATGAGGAAGAGAATCTGCAACGGATAGGGGGTTCATTGGCGCCTCCGGGTCAGCAAGTTGGCGGTTGGTCCACCAGTGCCTATCATGTTATTGATGTCTTGTTGTATGACAGGTATGCCATCTATGGTTCACTCTACCGTCCCTCCGGTTCCGGGTCGACAGGCAATCGCCTCGGGCCATTCAGCGGAGGTTTATCACTCCAGCCTTCAGGAGCGTGAAATGTTCGACGAGTGGAAGGGCAAGCGGGTATTAGTTACCGGTGCTAGCCGGGGCATTGGCGCAGCAGTCGCCAGGCAGCTGGGGGAGCTGGGGGCGAGTGTGGCTGTGCACTTCCATGCCAGCGAAGCGCCGGCCGAGACGGTAGTGCAAGCGATCCGTGAGGCCGGTGGCAAGGCCTTCACGGTCAAGGGCGATGTCAGTCGCGTCGGCGAGGCGACGCGGATCGTCGATGAGGCCGCCAGCGGGCTTGACGGGCTGGACGTGCTGATCAATAACGCCGGTGACATGCTGGGCAGGGTCCCGCTGGGCGAAATAGACGATGCCCAGTACGACCGGGTCATGGACCTCAACGTTCGTTCTGTGGTGATGGCGAGTCGGGCAGCGCTGCCTTATTTTCGCAAGCAAGGCGGCGGCAACATCATTCATACCACCTCAATCGCTGCGCGTAACGGCGGGGGGGCCGGTGCCGGCCTCTATGCCTCGGCCAAGGGCTTTGTTAGCACCCTGACCCGTAACATGGCCAAGGAGCTGGCCGGCGACAACATCCGCGTCAACGGCGTGGCCCCGGGCACCATCGCCACCGACTTCCATGGTCGACATTCCAATGAGGATCACTTGGCGACCGCCCGCGCCTCGATCCCAATGGGGCGGTTGGGTACCTCGGAGGAGTGCGTGGGAGCCTACCTCTTCCTGGCGACCGATGCGCTGAGCGGTTATGTCACCGGTCAGATCATCGAGGTCAATGGGGGGCAACTGATGCCATGAGTACCGCTAGGCGCTACGACCTCGCCATCACCATGGGTGATCCGGCCGGAGTGGAGCATCCCGCTGACGCAGTTGCTGCTGACCGGTGGGGACACCGCCATGGCTGTGCTGCAGCGGCTCGATGTGGCGTCTATCGAGGTGGTGGCTGAGTGGGCACCAGGCGTGCCCCTGGGGCGCCTTGACGGCGACCCGGCGCGACCGGTGATCACAAAGGCGGGGGGCTTCGGAGAGCCCGACATGCTAGTGGCACTCGAACGCGAGCTGGGGGCCTTTGCCCATGCCACGACTGACTGTCCCAAGGTTGACGGTTCGGGGTATTGCGCGTCCCCGCATGAGCGTCTAACTTAATGTCTCTAGTGGTATGATACGTATACAGTACGATGCCTAGCATAAGGAGAACAATAAGATGATTCAACCATGCCAATTCAAGCTGGCTCGCTGGATTTCCATGACGCTGCTAGCCTCGAGCATCGGCATCGCCGGGATGGCTCAGGCTCAGGAGTCCCTACGTTTCGCACACGTCTACGAGACCTCTGAGCCCTTCCACAAGTGGGCCGAGTGGGCCGCAGAGCAGATCGAAGAGCGCACCGAAGGACGCTACACCATGCAAGTCCATCCGGCTTCATCGCTGGGCAAAGAGGAAGACATCAACGAGGGCCTGGAGCTCGGCACCGTCGACGTCATCTATACCGGGACTCAGTTCGCCGGC
>DATGNS010000283.1:0-4422 GCA_035306625.1 Pseudomonas sp.
CCGGCAGCCAGACCATCTTCATCAGACTGGAACTCATGGCCGTGCCGCCGCTCTCCCGCAGCGAGGCCAGGGACAGGGTGGCGCCGATGCAGATCAGTGCCAGCGGCAGGCTCATCTGCGCGAAGTAGCCGGCGGAGGTCAGCAGCCAGTCGGGCAGCGGGATGCGCCAGTAGGCGAAGGGAATGGCCGCCAGCACGGCGAGCACCAGCGGGTTGCCCAGGATGCTCTTGGCGATGCTCCAGGGATCGGTCCTGCTGTTTGGGGCATAGAGCGCCAGCACCAGCGCCGAGAGCGCGTTGTAGCAGAGGATCACCAGCCCGGCGAGCACGCCGCCCAGCGACAGGCCCAGATCGCCATACAGGCTGCTGGCCAGGGCCAGGCCGACGATGCCGTTGTTGCCACGAAAGGCACCCTGCACATACACCCCGCGGTCGGCCTGGGGGCAGCGCCACAGGGACCAGCCCCAGGCCAGCAGGAAGCCGGCCAGGGTGGCCACCGTGAAGTAGATCAGCAGCCCGGGCCGCAGCGCCGCGCTCAGGTCGGCGCGCAGGATGGCCAGGAACAGCAGCGCCGGCAGGGTGCCCTTGAACACCAGGCTGGATGCGGTGTTGACGAAGGCGCTGTCAATCCAGCCGAGGCGCTTGAGCAGGACACCGAGGAACAGCATGGCGAAGACCGGAGCGGTCACCGCCAGCGTTTGCTGAAAGAGAGCGAGCACGACTACTACCCGAAACGCCGAAAACGGCGTGCATGGTAGCGCGCGCCGCCCCCCTCGCGCAGCAGGCGTGAACGATCAGCGCCGGACCGGACGCTTCTGCAGCTTGCGCTGCAGGGTGCGACGATGCATGCCCAGGGCGCGCGCCGTGGCGGAGATGTTGCCCTGGTGCTCGGCCAGCACTCGCTGGATGTGCTCCCATTGCAGACGGTCCACGGACATGGGGTTTTCCGGCACCAGCGAGCTCAGTTCCACGTGATCGGACATCAGCGCGGCCAGCACGTCATCGGCATCGGCCGGCTTGCACAGGTAGTTGCAGGCCCCGCGCTTGATGGCCTCTACCGCGGTGGCGATGCTCGAATACCCGGTGAGGATCAGCACCCGCATCTCGCTGTCCAGCTCCAGCAGCCGGGGCAGCAGCACCAGGCCGGAATCCCCTTCCATCTTCAGATCCAGCACGGCGTAGTCGGGCGTGTCGCGGGTGGCGATCTCCAGGCCCTCCTCGGCACTCGAGGCCACGCTGACGCGCAGGCCGCGCCGCTCCATGGAACGCGCCATCACCCGGGTGAAGGTCGGATCGTCATCCACCAGCAGCAGATGCGGTTGCTCATCTCCCTCGAACAGGACTTCTTCGGACATGCAGGCTCCTTGGCTATGGCTTCGATGGGTCAGTGCAGACCATAGAGACGCGGCAGGCGCAGCTCGGTGAGCGTACCACTCTCTTCGTTATAGAGCTTCACCGTGCCGCCGGCCCGCGTCACGGCGGCCTGACTGAGGAACAGTCCCAGACCGAAGCCCTTCCCCTTGGTGGTGAAGAACGGCTTGCCCAACTGCTCGGCGATGGCCAGCGGCACACCCGGGCCATGGTCGCGGATGGCCACCTTGATCCACTGGTGATCCCAGGTCAGGCGGATCTCCAGGTCATCCGGACAGGCATCGGCCGCATTGTTCAGCAGGTTGAGCAGGGCCTGGGTCAGTTCGGCGGGCGGCATCAGGGTCGGCGGGGCGCCCTTGCCGCGGCATTCGTAGCGATAGGTGGCCTCGGGGCGCATCAGGTGCCAGCGCTCCAGCGCCGCCTCGATCCATTCGCGCACCGTCTGTTCGACAATCTCCTGGCGCCGCTGCGCTTCCGCGGCACGCACCAGGTTCTGCAGGGTTTCCTTGCAGAGCATCACCTGGTCCTTGAGGACCTTCAGCTCCTCCTGCAGCGCGGGCTGATCCTGGCAATCCTGCATCAGATCCTTGAGCACCACGCTCATGGTGGCCAGGGGCGTGCCCAGCTCATGGGCCGCGCCCGCGGCCTGGGTGGCCACGGCGAGCAGCTGCTGGTCGCGCATGTCCGCCTCCCGACGCTGCGCCTGCACCTGCTCCTGGAAGCGCAGCGCCTCGGCCATGCGCGCCACGAACAGGGTGATCAGCAGGGCCGAGAGGGCGAAGCTCAGCCACATGCCGTAGGCCATGATCTCGCCCGGCAGGGTGATCAGCAGCATCAGGGGATGATGCACGAACAGCAGCACGCTATAGCTGAGCAGCGCCAGCGCCGACAGCGCTACCGTATACAGCCAGGGCAGGGTTGCCGCGGCGATGGTCAGCGGCACCAGGTAATAGGACACGAAGGGGTTGCTGGAGCCGCCGGAGAAATACAGCAGCACGCTGTGGATGATCAGGTCGCCGGCCAGTTGCACGGCGTACTCCTGCTCGGTGACCGGCCACTGCTGACGCAGGCGCAGGGCGGTGAACAGGCACAGCAGCGTGGAAACACCCAGGGTGATGGCCAGCGCAATCCAGGGCAGCACCACCACGCCCGACAACCAGGCGACACCGACCGAGGCGGCCTGGGCGCTCAGCACCAGAGTACGGATCAGGACCAGCCGCCCCAGGTTCTGGCGGTTGGCGGAAAGCAGGAAAAGAGGGGCTCGCATAGTGGCTCCGGGCAGTTGCCCGAGTATATACAGCGACCTTTTCGTGCTGCTGCGGCATAGCGCCGCAAGCCCGACGGCATTCCACTTGCGCTCGGGGGTACTTCGGGCGAAAGTCATTTCCACGCCCCCGCTCGAACGCGCCTTATCTGGAGATCCCATGTCCCTCTTGCCTCGCCTGCCGCTGCTCGCCCTGCTCACCTGTACTGCCCTGCCCGCAGTGGCGGAAGAGCCCCGCTACAACCAGGTTTCCCTGCGCAGCGAGGTCAGTCTGGAAGTCAGCCATGATCGCATGCAGGTGACACTCTACACCGAAGCGCAGGACAGCGATCCGGCCCGTCTGGCCAAAAAGGTGACCGAAACCCTCAACGGCGCACTGAACAGGGCGCGCCAGGTCAAGGAGGTCACCCTTCATCAGGGGACGCGCCGCAGCTACCCCATCTACGAGGAAAAGGGCCACAAGATCCGCGCCTGGCGGGAACGGGCGGAACTGCGCCTGGAAAGCGCCGACTTCACCGCCCTCTCACAGCTGACCGGCGAACTGCTGCAGACCCTGAACATGGGCGGCATGAACTTCAGCATCTCCGACGAGGTGCGCAAGCGCCACGAGGACGAGCTGCTGCGCGAGGCTGTTAAATCCTTCGGCGCGCGCGCCAGGCTGACCAGCGAAGCCCTGGGCGGCACCGGCTACCGGCTGGTCAACCTCAACCTGCACAGCAGCGGCTTCCCCCAGCCGGCGCTGTATCGCGCGCCCGCCAAGTTGGCCATGGAAGCGGCCAGCGACGCCATCGCCCCGCAGGTGGAAGCCGGCACCACCCGCATCAGCATCCAGGCCGACGGGGTGATCGAAGTGCTGATGCCCTGAATCGGCAGTCAGCGCAGGAGCCGCGGCACCTGCCTGCCGGAAAAGCTCGCGACTCAAACCGTCCCACCCCTTCCCCTGCTCCGCACCCGCGCCTCGACCTCTCGTCGGGACGCCGGTGCGTTTTCCCAGTGCTGAATAGACTCTCTGGCAAATGCAAAAACGTCTCAGCCGCGTTCATCGTGTCGGCCGACTGCGCCTTGCCATGGAGAGTTCCTGTGCCCCGCCTACCAAGCGCTGCGCGCCCGCTTCCGCCCTGCTGATGGCCCATCGCCACCCTTGCCAGGCTCCCTGGGCGAACCGTAGGTCAGCCCAGGCCCTGCTGTACGACGTGAAACCTGGCAAACCGGCACGCCTCGCCGGGCCTTGCGCCAGAGACGTTGGCCCCTTCCGAAAAAAAGATCACGAAAGAAATTGAAAATACTTCTCAACTGAATCGAGAATCATTATCATGCCGCGCCAGAAGGTCGAACGACCCGTCCTGCCAAACACCAAGGAGAGTTTCGCGATGTCATTGCCGTTTGCCCGCACTGCGCTGGCCACCGCCCTGCTGGGCGCCAGCGTTACCGCCCTCGCCCAGGATCCCCTGGTACTCGGCGATACCGTAGTGAGTGCTGCCGGTTACGAGCAGAAGGTTACCGAGGCGCCGGCGAGTATCAGCGTGATCAGCAATGCCGAACTGAGGGAAAAGCAGTACGCCAACCTCGCCGAGGCGCTGGGCGACGTGGAAGGCGTGGACATCGGCCAGGGCACCGGCAAGACCGGCGGCCTGAACATCAGCATTCGCGGCATGCCCAGCGACTACACGCTTATCCTCATCGATGGCCGCCGCCAGAAGGCGGCGGGCAACGTAACGCCCAACGGTTTCAACGAGACCGGCACCAGCTTCATGCCCCCAATGTCAGCCATTGAGCGCATTGAGGTCA
>DATGNS010000284.1:0-25725 GCA_035306625.1 Pseudomonas sp.
TTATGTCTACTCCGAGCGTTGCGGTTGTCGTACCCCCAATTGCGGAAAGGATTCAGGAGCTTGCGGAAACGATGCCGGGTTGTCCAATGGCCGGAGCCAGGCCCGGAAACGCGAAAGCCCCGCAATGCGGGGCTTTCGAGGAATCGGATGGCGGAAGCGGTGAGATTCGAACTCACGGACGGTTGCCCGTCGGCGGTTTTCAAGACCGCTGCCTTAAACCACTCGGCCACACTTCCGAAAGGAACCGCGCCCTGCGGCGCGGGCGGCAATAGTACCGGAACGCAACACACTGTCAAACACTGCGGATACCGCTGGCGCCCGCTTTTGCTATGATCCGGCCATCTCAAACATGCCTTCCTCGACAGGAGAGCCTCATGCAAGAACGTAACTACGCACTGAACCACGCGCAGGTCGAACAGCGCGAAGTCAGCGGCGTGCTGCGCAACACCTACGGGCTGCTGGCGCTGACCCTGGCCTTCAGCGGCATCGTCGCCTATGTCTCCCAGCAGATGCGTCTGCCCTACCCCAACATTCTCGTGGTACTGATCGGCTTCTACGGCCTGTTCTTCCTGACCGCCAAGCTGCGCAACTCGGGCTGGGGCCTGCTGTCCACCTTCGCGCTGACCGGCTTCATGGGCTACACCCTGGGCCCGATCCTCAACCACTATCTGGGCATGGCCAATGGCGCGGAGGTCATCAGCTCCGCGTTCGCCATGACCGCCCTGGTGTTCTTCGGCCTGTCCGCCTACGTGCTGACCACCCGCAAGGACATGAGCTTCCTGAGCGGCTTCATCACCGCCGGCTTCTTCGTGCTGCTGGCGGCGGTGCTGGCCAGCCTGTTCTTCGAGATCAGCGGCCTGCAGCTGGCCATCAGCGCCGGCTTCGTGCTCTTCTCCTCCGCGGTGATCCTCTACCAGACCAGCGAGATCATCCACGGCGGCGAGCGCAACTACATCATGGCCACCATCAGCCTGTACGTGTCCATCTACAACCTGTTCATCAGCCTGCTGCAGATCTTCGGGATCATGGGCGGCGACGACTGATCGAGCGGTCGCTCCAGAGAAGGCCCGCCGCGCGCGGGCCTTTTCGTTTCCGCCACCCGCCGCCCCGGTTATGATGGCGGCCTGCTTTCGCGGTATCCGAGCCATGAAATTTGCCATCGCCCTGTTCTCCCCTCCCCACGCGCCCGCCTCGCGGCGCGCCCTGCGCTTTGCCGAAGCGGTGCTGGCCGGCGGGCACGAGATCGTTCGCCTGTTCTTCTACCGGGATGGCGT
Organism: Pseudomonas sp.; assembly: GCA_035306625.1. Lineage (GTDB taxonomy): Bacteria > Pseudomonadota > Gammaproteobacteria > Pseudomonadales > Pseudomonadaceae > Serpens. Next base: position 1,275 of record DATGNS010000284.1, read on the forward strand.
CTACAACGCCTCCAGCGCCCTGGTCGCCCCGCAGGATGAGGCGGATCTGGCGGCGCAGTGGCGTGCCTTCGTCAGCGATCACCAGCTGGATGCCGTGGTGTGCATCGCCGCCGCGCTGCGCCGGGGCGTGCTCAATGCCGAGGAAGCCGGCCGCTACGGCCGCGAGGCAGTCAGCGTGACGGCCCCCTGGGAGCTGTCCGGCCTGGGCCAGCTGCACGAAGCGGCGCAGATGGCGGACCGTCTGGTCTGCTTCGGAGGCGACTGATGGCCAAGTCGCTGCTGCTGATCTGTCGTCAGTCCCCCTGGGCGGGCACCGCCGCCCGCGAGGCCCTGGATATCGCCCTGGCCGGCGGGGCCTTCGAGCTGCCCATCGCCCTGCTGTTCATGGACGACGGCGTGCTGCAACTGCTGCCCGACCAGCAGCCGGCGCTGCTGGAGCAGAAGGACCTGGGCGCCAACCTGCAGGCGCTGCCGCTGTTCGGCGTGGACCAGCTGTACGTCTGCCGGGACAGCCTGGCACGTCGCGGCCTGGCCGATGCCGCGCTGGCCCTGCCGACCACTCCGCTGCAAGGCGCCGAACTGCCGGCGCTGGTTGCCCGCTATGACCTGGTGATGACTCTCTGATGGCCACTTTGCATCTGCTCAGCCAATCCCCCTGGCGCCAGCCGCTGGACAGCGTGCTGCGCCTGCTCGGCGCCGATGACGGACTGCTGCTGTGCGGCGACGCCTGTCATGCCCTGCAACCCGGCAGCGACGCCTGGACCCAGCTACGGGGCAGGACACGCCTTTATGCGCTGGAGGAAGACCTGCTCACGCGCGGCCTGGCCGCTCCCGAAGGCGTCACGGCGGTGGATTACCCGGCCTTCGTGGCGCTCTGCGTGCAGTATGACAAGGTGAACGGCTGGCTATGAGTACCCTGGACATCAACGGGCGGAGCATCGCCTTGGACAAGGACGGCTACCTGGCCGACCGGAACGCCTGGAGCGAGGCCGTTGCCGAGGCCCTGGCCGCCCGCGAGGGGCTGGAGCTGACCGCCGAGCACTGGGAGATCCTGCGCCTGCTGCAGGAATTCTATGGCGAGTTCCAGCTGTCACCGGCCACCCGGCCGCTGATCCGGTACGTGGCCCTGAAGCTGGGCCCGGACAAGGGCAACAGCCTGCATCTCAACCGCCTGTTCAAGGGCGCCCCTGCCAAACTGGCCGCCAAGCTGGCCGGCCTGCCGAAGCCGACGAACTGCATATGACTACCGAACATCCCTTCGCCCAGTACATCCGCATCCTCGGCAAGGGTCAGCGCGGCTCCCGCGACCTGACCCGCGAGGAGGCCCGTGACGCCATGGGCATGCTGCTCGATGGCCGCATCGAGGAGGTGCAGCTCGGCGCCTTCCTGATGCTGCTGCGCCACAAGGAGGAAAGCGCCGAGGAAATGGCCGGCTTCACCGAGGCGGTTCGCGCCCGGATCGAGGCGCCGCCGATCGCGGTGGACCTGGACTGGCCCAGCTATGCCGGCAAGCGACGCCATCTGCCCTGGTACCTGCTGGCCGTCAAGTGCCTGGCCGGCAACGGTGTGCGCATCCTGCTGCACGGGGCCGGCGACCATACCGCAGGTCGCCTGTACACCGAGGACTTCCTGGACCTGCTGAACATCCCCCGCTGCCAGGACTGGCGGCAGGTCGGCGAGGCGCTCGACCGCCACAATCTGGCCTTCATCCCGCTGGGCGCCTGGATGCCGCGCCTGCAGCAGCTGATCGGCCTGCGCAACCTGCTGGGCCTGCGTTCGCCGATCCATTCCCTGGCGCGCCTGCTCAATCCCCTGGGCGCCCGCTGCGGCCTGCAGAGCATCTTCCACCCCGGCTACCAGGAGATTCACCGCTCCGCCAGCCAGCTGCTCGGCGACACGGCGGTGGTCATCAAGGGCGAAGGCGGGGAGATCGAGATCAACCCGGACAACCCCGGCCAGCTCTATCTGACCGCGGCGGGCGAAGCACGGGACGAGGTCTGGCCGGCCTTCTCCGCCCAGCGCCACATGAAGCCCGAACAACTGGACCCGGCGCATCTGCTCGCCGTCTGGCGCGGCGAGGCCGAGGACGCCTACGGCGAGCTGGCCACCCGGGCCACCATCGCCCTGGCGCTGCGCGGCCTGGGACACGAGCGCGCGGAAGCCATTGCCCTGGCCGAGCGCTACTGGGCGGAACGCAACCGATCGAACTGATCGATAGGAACGGCCGGAACATCGCAACCATCAGCAGCTCCCATGCCGCTAGACTTCTCCGCACTGCAAACGAGGAAACACGACATGGGGCTTCTGATTGACGGCCGCTGGCATGACCAGTGGTATGACACCGCCCGGGACGGCCGTTTCCAGCGCGAAACCGCGCAGCATCGCAACTGGATCACCCCGGATGGTGCCCCTGGCCCCACCGGAACCGGCGGCTTCGCGGCCGAACCGGGACGCTACCACCTGTATGTCAGCCTGGCCTGCCCCTGGGCGCACCGCACCCTGATCGCCCGGAGCCTCAAGGGGCTGGAGTCGCTGATCGAGGTCTCGGTGGTGAGCTGGCTGATGCGCGAGAACGGCTGGACCTTCGACCGCGCGACCGGATCCACCGGCGACGCGCTGAACGACCTCGGTTTCCTGTACCAGCGCTACCAGCAGGACAACCCGCGCTACACCGGCCGGGTAACGGTGCCGATGCTCTGGGACAAGCGCCAGCAACGCATCGTGAGCAATGAGTCGGCGGATATCCTGCGCATGTTCAACAGCGCGTTCGACGGGCTGACCGGCTCGACCCTGAGCCTGTACCCCGAGCCGCTGCGTGGTGAGATTGACGCGCTCAACGCGCGCATCTATCCGCGGGTCAACAATGGCGTGTACCGCGCCGGCTTCGCCACCACCCAGGACGCCTACGAGGAGGCCTATGACGAGCTGTTCGCCGAGCTGGACTGGCTGGAGCAGCGGCTCGGTCGCCAGCGCTACCTGACGGGCGAATACCTGACCGAGGCCGACTGGCGACTGTTCACCACCCTGATCCGCTTCGATGCCGTCTATCACGGCCACTTCAAGTGCAACCGGCAGCGCATCCTCGACTACCCGAACCTGCACGCCTGGCTACGGGAGCTGTATCAATGGCCCGGCGTGGCGGCCACCGTGGACTTCCACCACATCAAGCACCACTACTACGCCAGCCATCAGACCATCAACCCGACCGGCATCGTGCCCAAGGGCCCGATACAGGACCTGCTCGCCCCCCACGGGCGGGAGCGCCTGCCCAGCAAGGGCATCTGGCAACGCACGCCCACGTAGAAGAAGGCCGAAGCCCAGCGTCCCGCCGGTGGCGCGTCAGCGCTGCGCCCCCTCGAACCAGGCCAGCTTGTCGCGCAGTTGCACCACCTCCCCGACGATCAGCAGGGTCGGCGCGCGTACCTGCTGTTCGGCCACCTTCGCCGCCATGTCGGCCAGGGTGCCGGTGATGACCCGCTGGTTGGCGGTGGTGCCCTGCTCCACCAGGGCGATCGGCGTATCGGCGGCGCGGCCGTGGCGGATCAGCTGCTCGCAGATCACCGGCAGGCCCACCAGCCCCATGTAGAACACCAGGGTCTGCCCGGGCGCCACCAGGTCCCGCCACGGCAGGTCGCAGCTGCCATCCTTCAGGTGCCCGGTGACGAAGCGCACCGACTGGGCATAGTCCCGGTGGGTCAGCGGAATGCCCGCGTAGGCGGAACAGCCGGAGGCGGCGGTGATGCCCGGCACCACCTGGAACGGAATGCCTTCGGCGGCCAGTTCCTCGATTTCCTCGCCGCCACGGCCGAAGATGAACGGATCGCCGCCCTTCAGGCGCAGCACGCGCTTGCCTTCCTTGGCCAATTCCACCAGACGGCGGTTGATCTGGTCCTGAGGCACCGCGTGATTGGCGCGCTGCTTGCCGACGTAGATGCGCTCGGCATCGCGGCGACACAGCTCGAGAATGGCCGGCGCCACCAGGCGGTCGTACAGCACCACATCGGCCTGCTGCATCAGACGCAGGGCACGGAAGGTCAGCAGATCCGGATCGCCGGGCCCGGCGCCCACCAGGTACACCTCTCCCAGCGACCTGGCCGTGCTGCCGGCCAGCTTGGCCTCCAGCAGGCGCTCGGCTTCGGCCGGCTTGCCGGCGAACAGGCTCTCGGCCACCTGTCCCTGGAAAATCTCTTCCCAGAACACTCGGCGCTGCTGCACGTCGGGCAGTGCCGCCTTGACCCGGGCACGGAACTTCCGGGCCAGCCCGGCCAGCTGTCCATAGGCGGCGGGAATCCAGGTCTCGATGCGGGCGCGGATCAGGCGTGCCAGCACCGGCGCATCCCCTCCGCTGGACACCGCCACCATCAGCGGCGAGCGATCGACGATGGCCGGAAAGATCACCGAGCACAGCTCGGGCGAATCCACCACGTTGACCGGAATGCCGCGCGCCTGGGCGTCGCGGGAAATCCGCGCGTTGAGCGGCTCGTCGTCGGTGGCGGCGATCACCAGGCGCACCCCTTCAAGGTCCTCCTCGCGGTAGTCGCGCAGCTGCAGCTCGCCGCCATGGCGGGTCACCACGGCGGCCACCTCGTCCAGCGCTTCGTGGGTGACCACCCGGGGCACGGCACCCGCGTCGGTCAGCAGGCGCAGCTTGCGCAATGCCACCTCGCCGCCGCCGATCACCAGCACCGGGGCCTTCTTGAGGTTGTGGAACAGGGGAAGAAAGTCCATGGAATCTTTACCTTGTGGGGCCAGGCTTCATCAAAGCCCATGCGCGCAAATTCAGCGCTTGTCGGAAATCAAGTCGAGCAGTTTCCGTGCCACTGCCCCCAAATGAGACAGGCCGGCTTGCGCCGGCCTGTCCTGTGACCCTTAACCGATCACTTCGATGCCGCCCATGTACGGCTTCAGTGCATCGGGCACCAGAATGGTGCCGTCGGCCTGCTGATAGTTCTCCAGCACCGCCACCAGGGTACGGCCCACCGCCAGGCCGGAGCCGTTGAGGGTATGGACCAGTTCCGGCTTGCCGGTTTCCGGGTTGCGGTAGCGGGCCTGCATGCGACGAGCCTGGAAGTCGCCGCAGTTGGAGCAGGAGGAGATCTCCCGGTACTTGTTCTGGCTGGGGATCCAGACCTCCAGGTCGTAGGTCTTGGTGGCGCCGAAGCCCATGTCGCCGGTGCACAGCGCCAGCTTGCGGTACGGCAGTCCCAGCAGCTGCAGCACGCGCTCGGCATGGCCGGTCAGTTCTTCCAGGGCCTCGAAGGACCTGGACGGCTCGACGATCTGCACCATCTCGACCTTGTCGAACTGGTGCTGGCGAATCATGCCGCGGGTATCCCGGCCGGAGGCGCCGGCCTCGCTGCGGAAGCACGGCGTGTGGGCGGTGAGCTTCAGCGGCAGCTGCTTCGCATCGAGGATCTCCCCGGCCACGATGTTGGTCAGCGACACCTCGGCGGTGGGGATCAGGTACAGGTCGGCCTGCTCGCCGCGCTGGATCTTGAACAGGTCTTCCTCGAACTTGGGCAGCTGGCCGGTGCCCTGCAGGGTCGGCGCCTGCACCAGGTAGGGGGTGTAGCACTCCTCGTAACCATGCTCGCGGGTGTGCAGGTCGATCATGAACTGCGCCAGCGCACGGTGCAGGCGGGCAATGGGGCCGCGCATCAGGGCAAAGCGGGCACCGGAGAGCTTGGCGGCGGTTTCGAAGTCAAGCCAGCCGTGCTGCTCGCCCAGGGCCACGTGGTCCCTGACCTCGAAGTCGAAGGTGCGCGGAGTGCCCCAGCGGGAAACCTCGACGTTCTGCTCCTCGTCGCTGCCCACCGGCACGGACTCGTGCGGCAGGTTGGGAATGCTCAGCATCAGGGCATCCAGCTCGGCCTGGATGGCGTCCAGATCGCGCTTGGCCTGGTCCAGCTCACCGCCCATGCGGTCCACTTCGGCCAGCAGCGGTGCGATGTCCTCGCCCCGGGCCTTGGCCTGGCCGATGGCCTTGGAGCGACTGTTGCGCTCGGCCTGCAGCTGCTCGGTGCGCACCTGCACGCTCTTGCGCTGGCTTTCCAGCGCCTCGATGCGTGCCACATCCAGTTCGTAGCCGCGGGTCGCCAGGCGGGCGGCGACTTCCTGCAGCTGGGTGCGTACCAGTTTGTAATCGAGCATGTCGGTTCTCGTCTGTCAGAGTTTGTTCAACGCCAGGCCTGCCCAGGTGGCCAGCAGGCTGACCAGCACACTGGCCAGGACATAGCCGAGTGCGGTGATCAGTTGGCCGCTTTCCAGCAGGCGCATGGTGTCCAGGGAAAAGGAAGAAAAGGTGGTCAGGCCGCCCAGGAAGCCGACGATCAGGCCGGCGCGCAGCTCGAGGGGCAGTTCCGGGCGCAGCATGAAAAGGCCGAATAGATAGCCGATCAGCAGGCAGCCGGCAATATTTACCGCCAGGGTGGCGAGGAAAAAATGCTGCGGCCAGTGAGCGCTCACCCACTGGGCGCTGGCGAAACGCAGCAGGCTGCCGAGCGCCCCGCCTCCCGCCACGGCCAGCACGACTCCGATCATCAGCGCTTCCTCCGCTGCCGCGGGCTGTTGCGGTCCAGCTCGGCCAGGTGCTCCAGCTTGTCGCGAATCTTCAGCTCCAGGCCGCGCGGCACGGGCTGGTAGTAGCGACGCGGCTCCAGCGCCTCGGGGAAATAGTCCTCGCCGGCGGCATAGGCGTCCGGCTCGTCGTGGGCATAGCGGTATTCCTCGCCGTAACCCAGCTCCTTCATCAGCCGTGTCGGCGCGTTGCGCAGGTGCAGCGGCACCTCCAGCGAGCCGTTCTCCTCCACGTCGCGGCGCGCCGCCTTGTAGGCCACGTACACCGCGTTGCTCTTGGGCGCGCAGGCCAGATAGACGATCGCCTGGGCCACGGCCAGCTCGCCCTCCGGGCTGCCGAGGCGCTCCTGCACATCCCAGGCATTCAGGCACAGGGTCAGGGCCCGCGGGTCGGCATTGCCCACCTCTTCGCTGGCCATGCGCACCACGCGGCGGGCGATATACAGGGGGTCGCAGCCACCGTCGAGCATGCGGGCGAACCAGTAGAGGGCCGCATCCGGGTTGGAGCCGCGCACCGACTTGTGCAGCGCGGAAATCTGGTCGTAGAAGGCCTCGCCAGCCTTGTCGAAGCGACGGCGGGTATCGCCGAGCAGGTTGTGCAGGGTTTCCGGGGCAATGGCCTGGCCATCCTCGACCAGGTCGGCGGCGTTCTCCAGCAGGTTGAGCAGGCGCCGGCCATCGCCGTCGGCGGCGGCCAGCAGGATCTGCAGGCTTTCTTCCGGCAGCTCCAGCCCTCGGGTGCCCAGGCCCCGCTCCTCGCTCAGGGCGCGCTGCACCAGTCTGCGCAGCGCCGCCTCGTCCAGGCTGCGCAGCACGTAGACCCGGGCCCGGGACAGCAGCGCATTGTTCAGCTCGAAGGACGGGTTCTCGGTGGTGGCGCCAATGAAGATCAGGGTGCCGTCTTCCACGTAGGGCAGAAAGGCGTCCTGCTGGCTCTTATTGAAGCGGTGCACCTCGTCCACGAACAGGATGGTGCGCCGGCCCTGGGCGGCATGCTGTCGGGCGATCTCCACGGCCTGACGGATCTCCTTCACGCCCGAGAGCACGGCGGAGATGGTTTCGAAATGGGCATCGGAGACCTGGGCCAGCAAGCGCGCCAGGGTGGTCTTGCCCACCCCGGGCGGGCCCCAGAAGATCATCGAATGCAGCGCGCCCTGCTCCAGCGCCTCACGCAGCGGCTTGCCCCGTGCCAGCAGATGCTCCTGCCCCACATACTCGTCGAGGCTGGTCGCTCGCAGGCGGGCGGCCAGGGGCTGGGCTGGCGGGGGTTGCTGGAACAGGTCCATGGAAACGCTGGTGTACCTCGATCAGTCGTGAATCACATCGGTTCCCGGCGGCGGCTGGAAACTGAACAGTTTCTGCTCCAGCGGCTGGTTCATGCGCACGCCGGAGAACAGGATATTGGTGCGCTGACCGACGCTGTCGATCAGCTGCATGTCGTTGATCACGCCATTGCGGAACGACAGGCGCAGGTTGTCGAACAGGCTGTCCCTGGCCTTGGGGCGCAGCACGAAGTCGGCCACGCCGCTGGATTCCTGATAGCTGACCTCGAAGTTGTCGCTGATCCGCGACACATCGCCGGACAGCAGCAGCGCCGGGGTATGGGTCAGACGCTGATCCAGCTGCTGGATGGTCACCTGCTCCAGGTCCGGGTCGTACAACCACACCTGCTTGCCATCGGAAACCAGCAGCTGTTCCAGCGGCGGATCGGTGTGCCAGCGGAACTGGCCGGGCCGCTTGAGGAACATCTCTCCGGTGGATTCCTGCAGGTTGGTGCCCGAAGCGTCCAGGGTGAGCTGGGAGAACTTGCCGGTCAGGGTCTGCGACTGGCTCAGCAGCTCGCTCAGGCGCTTCGCTGCGCCGGCATTGTCTGCCTGAACGGGGAGCACGGCAAGGCCAACGGCCAGCATGAGGAGGCGTAAAAGGGTCATCGGAGTCCTCGCAATCAGTCGCGGATCGGCGCCGGCGCGATCACTTCGCGCGAGCCGTTGGTGTTCATCGGGGTGACGACCCCGGCCATTTCCATGGCCTCGATCATGCGCGCGGCGCGGTTGTAGCCGATCTTCAGCTTGCGCTGCACGGCGGAAATCGACGCGCGCCGGCTCTCGGTGACGAAGCGCACCGCCTCGTCGTAGAGCGGGTCCTCCTCGCTGCCCTCGCCGCCTTCGCCACCGCCCTCAAAGCCGCCGGCGCCGCCTTCGTCGGCACCGGAGAGGATGTCCTCGATGTAATCGGGCGCGCCGCGCTGCTTCCAGGCCTCCACCACCCGATGCACCTCGTCATCCGACACGAAGGCGCCATGCACGCGAATCGGCAGACCGGTGCCCGGTGGCAGGAACAGCATGTCGCCATGGCCAAGCAACTGCTCGGCGCCGCCCTGGTCGAGGATGGTGCGCGAGTCGATCTTGCTGGACACCTGGAAGGCCATGCGAGTCGGGATGTTGGCCTTGATCAGGCCGGTGATCACGTCCACCGAGGGCCGCTGGGTCGCGAGGATCAGGTGGATGCCGGCGGCGCGGGCCTTCTGGGCGATGCGCGCAATCAGCTCCTCCACCTTCTTGCCGACAATCATCATCATGTCGGCGAACTCGTCGACGATGACCACGATGGTGGGCAGCTTGCCCAGCAGCGGCGGCTCGTCCTCCATGCTCTGCCGCTTGTAGAGCGGGTCGGTGAGCGGGGTGCCGGCCTCCTCGGCTTCCTTGATCTTGCGGTTGAAGCCGGCCAGGTTGCGCACGCCCATGGCCGCCATCAGCCGGTAGCGGCGCTCCATCTCGGCGACGCACCAGCGCAGGGCATTGGCGGCTTCCTTCATGTCGGTGACCACCGGGCACAGCAGGTGCGGAATGCCCTCGTAGATGGAGAGCTCCAGCATCTTGGGGTCGATCATGATCAGCCGCGCCTCTTCGGGCGTGGACTTGAACAGGATCGACAGGATCATGGCGTTCACGCCGACGGACTTGCCCGAGCCGGTGGTGCCGGCCACCAGCAGGTGGGGCATCTTGGCCAGGTCGGCGAACACCGGGCGGCCGCCGATGTCATGGCCCAGCGCCAGCGTCACCGGCGACTTGGCGCTTTCATACTCGGGCGCGGCCAGCACCTCGGAGAAGCGCACGATCTGCCGGTCCTCGTTGGGAATCTCGATGCCCACGGTGGTCTTGCCGGGGATGACTTCCACGACCCGCACGCTGATCACCGCCAGGGAGCGCGCCAGGTCCTTGGCCAGGTTGGAAATGCGGCTGACCTTGATGCCGGGCGCCGGCTGGATCTCGAAGCGGGTGATCACCGGACCGGGATAGACGTTCTCGACCGAGACCTCGACGCCGAACTCCTTGAGCTTGACCTCCAGCAGCCGGGACATGGCCTGCAGCGCTTCCTCGGAATAGCCGGTGTCCTTCTTTTCCACCGGATCCAGGATGGACAGCGGCGGCAGAGTGCCTTCCAGGGCGCTGCCTGGCACCACCAGGTCCTTGCGGGGCGCCGTGGCAACCACCGGATCCGCCAGGCGCGGGGGCGGCGGCAGTTCGCCGATCACCGGGGCCTTGCGCTGCGGCACATCCGCCAAGGGCTGCTTCGCCCTGGGCGCCACTGCCACCGGCTCGGGTGCGGCCGCCGGCCGGGATTCGCGGGCCAGCAGGCGCTGGCGCGCACGACCGAGCGCCTGGGGATCCTCTTCCAGCACGGGCTCGCGCAGATCACCCAGCACCGGCTCCTCGGCAACATTCGCGGCGGCGGCCACCGTCTTCTGCCGTGCCCGCCCGGCCCACCAGTCGCTGACCGCGCTCTGCATCAGGTCCCACAGGTCCAGCACTATCTTGCCCAGCAGGTCCATGAGGCGGAACCAGGACAGGTCGGTGAACACCGTGAGGCCGAACAGAAAGAGTGCCAGGAACAGCAGAGTGCTGCCCTGCACGTTGAGCGCGCGCTCCGCCAGGTAGCCCAGGCTCTCGCCCAGGGCGCCGCCCGCGGAAGCGGGCAGCGCCGCCGTTGCCTCGAAATGCAGGTTGGTCAGCGCGGCGCCGGAGAGCACCAGGAATACCAGGCCGATGGTACGCCAGGAGATCAGCCAGCCGTTGACATGCCAGGGCGCATGGCGCTGGCGGAACATGCGCCAGCACTTGAGCGCCAGCAGCACGGGGAACAGATAGGCGAAATAGCCGACGCCCGCGAACAGCAGGTCGGCGATCCAGGCGCCGGCCCTGCCTGCCGCGTTCTGGACCTGATCGACGCCGCTGCGGAACAGTCCGGGATCGGTGCGCTCATAGGTGAGCAGCGCCATGGTCAGGTAGAGACAGAAGGCCGCCAGGGCGATCAGGGCGCCCTCCTTCAGGCGCCCCGGCAACTGCCGGCGCCATTCGGGAGTCTCAACTCTGCTCGGAGAGGATTTCTTCAAGACACGTTTCCTGCTTCTGGGGCGGAGGTGGACCAGGTCGCATTCTACGGCATGGGGAGGCCCTGGCCACGGAAGCCTATCGCCATGATAGAGCCGAGCGCGTTCCCGCGTTCGCAACCTTCGGTGTAGGATTACCGGCAGTTTTTCCAGGCCGGCCTGAAATTGGACCACGCCCTCCTTATCGAACAAAGGCTTATGAGGTTTTTTTATGAATGAAGTCAAGCATTCGCGGCTGATCATCCTGGGATCCGGGCCGGCCGGTTATACCGCTGCCGTGTATGCCGCGCGCGCCAACCTCAAGCCCCTGGTGATCACCGGCATCCAGCCGGGCGGTCAGTTGACCACCACCACGGAAGTGGACAACTGGCCGGGTGATGTCGAAGGCCTGACCGGTCCGGCACTGATGGAGCGCATGCAGAAACATGCCGAGCGCTTCGACACCGAGATCGTCTACGACCACATCCACACCGCCGAGTTGCAGCAGCGCCCCTTCATTCTCAAGGGTGACAGCGGCACCTATAGCTGCGACGCCCTGATCATCGCCACCGGCGCCTCGGCCCAGTATCTGGGTCTGCCCTCCGAAGAGGCCTATGCCGGCAAGGGCGTTTCCGCCTGCGCCACCTGCGACGGTTTCTTCTATCGCAATCAGGTGGTCGCCGTGGTGGGCGGCGGCAACACCGCCGTGGAGGAAGCCCTGTACCTGGCCAACATCGCCCGGGAAGTGCACCTGATCCATCGCCGCGACAAGCTGCGCGCCGAGAAGATCCTGCAGGACAAGCTGCTCGAGCGCGCTGCCAACGGCAACATCCGCCTGCACTGGAACCATACCCTGGAAGAGGTGCTGGGGGACGAAAGCGGCGTGACCGGTGTGCGCCTGAAGGACACCCAGAGCGGCGCGGAAAAGTCCCTGGAGCTGGCCGGCGTGTTCATCGCCATCGGCCACAAGCCGAACACGGAGCTGTTCGCCGGCCAGCTGGCCATGCGTGACGGCTACCTGGTGATCAACGGCGGCAGCGAGGGCAACGCTACCGCCACCAGCATTCCCGGCGTGTTCGCCGCGGGCGACGTGGCCGACCATGTGTATCGCCAGGCGATCACTTCCGCGGGCGCCGGCTGCATGGCGGCGCTGGATGCGGAAAAATACCTCGACAGTCTCTGATGCACCGTGGCGGCCCGCGGGCCGCCCTCCTCTGACGATGCTGACCTGGCTGGATCGGGACAATCTCGATTTTCCTCCCCTGGAAAAGGCGCTGCGAGAGCCCGACGGGCTGCTTGCCGCGGGTGGCGACCTGCGCCCCGAGCGCCTGATCCGGGCCTACCGTCACGGCTGCTTCCCCTGGTTCCAGGACGGCCAGCCGCCGCTCTGGTGGTCCCCGGACCCGCGCACCGTGCTGTTTCCCGAGGAGCTCCACGTCTCCCGCAGCCTGGCGAAGCTCATGCGGCGGCAACCGTTCCGGGTCACCTTCGACCAGGATTTCGCCGCGGTGATCGACGCCTGCGCCCAGCCCAGGCGAGATGCCCACGGCACCTGGATCACCGCCTCCATGCAGCAGGCCTACCTCAAGCTGCACGAACTCGGCATCGCCCATTCGGTCGAAGTATGGCAAGCCGATCAGCTTGTGGGCGGCCTGTACGGGCTGGCGATGGGGCGGCTGTTCTTTGGGGAGTCCATGTTCAGCCGAACCAGCAATGCCTCCAAGGTCGGGTTCGTCACGCTGGCGCGGCAGCTGCAGGATTGGGGGTTCGTTCTGATCGATTGCCAGATGCAGACCCGACATCTGGAAAGCCTGGGTGCCCGTTCCATCCCACGCACCGAATTCGCTTCCTACCTGCGGCGCCACCTGGACCAGCCCAGCGCGGCCCACTGGCCTGCCTAGGCGTTCCGGATCGTCTGACTTACACTCTTCCTCTGCTGAATGAGGTGCGTGATCAATGACCGAGCTGGCACGCCTGAAGTTTTATGCCACCCAGCCCCATCCGTGTAGCTATCTGCCAGGGGAGCAGGCCACCACGCTTTTCCTGGATCCCAGCCAGCCGATGGATGCACGCATGTACGCGGAGCTGTCGGAGATGGGCTTTCGGCGCAGCGGCGATCACCTCTACCGGCCCCACTGCCAGCACTGCAACGCCTGCATCCCGGCACGCATCCCGGTCAACCGCTTCACCCCCAACCGCCAGCAGCGACGCATCTTCAAACGCAACGCCGACCTTCAGGTCACCGCCACCCGCCCCTATTTCAACGAGGAAGTCTACGGCCTCTACGCTCGCTACATTGAGCAGCGCCATGCCGACGGTGACATGTTTCCCCCGAGCCGCGACCAGTTTCAGACCTTCCTGGTGCGCAACCTGCCGTTTGCCCGTTTCTACGAGTTCCGCAAGGACGGCTACCTGCTGGCGGTGGCCGTGACCGATGTGCTGTGCAACGGCCTGTCCGCGGTCTACACCTTCTACGCTCCGGAAGAGGAACATCGCAGCCTGGGTCGCTACGCCATCCTTTGGCAGATCGCCGAGGCCGCGCGTCTGGAGCTTCCCGATGTCTATCTGGGGTACTGGATCAAGAACTGCCGCAAGATGAATTACAAGACCGAGTACCGGCCGATCGAGCTGCTGATGAACCAGCGCTGGGTGTCTCTGACCTGAGACTTGGCGTTGCGGGCCATTTTCGGGCACAATGCACGCCGCTTTATGCCGGGCTCCACAGGTTGAACCGGCTTTTCATGAACACCGAGGGCACTACTGCATGTCGAAAGAAGACAGCTTGGAAATGGAAGGCACTGTCATCGACACCCTCCCCAACACCATGTTTCGCGTGGAGTTGGAGAACGGGCATGTCGTTACCGCGCACATCTCCGGGAAGATGCGCAAGAACTACATCCGCATCCTGACTGGCGACAAGGTGCGCGTCGAGCTGACGCCTTACGACCTGAGCAAGGGACGCATCACCTACCGCGCCCGCTGATACCGAGTCGCCCGAACGCCCGGCCCTGCCGGGCGTTTTCGTTGGCGCGCAAGAAAGCCCGGGATGATCCCGGGCTTTTTCGAGGAGCCAATCGGCTCAGGCAACCTCGACACTGGTTTCGAATTCGAACACCAGCTCGTCGTTCACCACATCCACGTGCACCACGCCGCCATGCTCGGCCAGCTCGCCGAACAGGATCTCCTCGGCCAGCGGCCGCTTGATCTTGTCCTGGATGAGCCGCGCCATGGGCCGGGCCCCCATCTGCACGTCGTAACCACGCTCGGCCAGCCAGCCGCGCGCTTCGTTGCTGACATCCAGCTGCACGCGCTTGTCCTCCAGCTGGGCCTGCAGCTCGGTGAGGAACTTGTCGACGATGCTCTTGATGACCTCGTGACTGAGCCGGCCGAACTGGATGATGGTATCCAGGCGGTTGCGGAACTCCGGCGAGAAGGTCTTCTTGATCACCTCCATGGCGTCCGAGGAGTGATCCTGCATCGTGAAGCCGATGGAGGCCCGCGAGGCGGTCTCTGCCCCCGCGTTGGTGGTCATGATCAGGATGACGTTGCGGAAATCCGCCTTGCGGCCGTTATTGTCGGTCAGGGTGCCGTGGTCCATCACCTGCAGCAGCAGGTTGAAGACTTCCGGGTGCGCCTTCTCGATCTCGTCCAGCAGCAGCACGCAGTGGGGCTGCTTGGTGATCGCCTCGGTGAGCAGGCCGCCCTGATCGAAGCCCACATAGCCAGGCGGTGCGCCGATCAGGCGGGACACGGTATGCCGCTCCATGTACTCGGACATGTCGAAGCGCACCAGCTCCACGCCCAGAGAGCGCGCCAGCTGGCGAGCCACCTCGGTCTTGCCCACGCCGGTGGGTCCGGCGAACAGGAAGGAGCCCACCGGCTTGTCCGGCGCCTTGAGGCCGGCGCGAGACAGCTTGATGGCAGTGGCCAGGGAGTCGATGGCCTCGTCCTGGCCGAACACGGTCAGCTTGAGATCGCGCTCCAGATTGCGCAGCAGCTCCTTGTCCGAGCTCGACACATGCTTGGGCGGAATGCGCGCGATCTTGGCGACGATGTCCTCCACCTGCGGCACGTCGATGCACTTGACGCGCTTTTCGGGCGGCTGCAGGCGCTGGTAGGCACCCGCCTCGTCGATCACGTCGATGGCCTTGTCCGGCATGTGGCGATCATTGATGTAGCGGGCCGCCAGCTCGGCGGCGGCCCGCAGCGCCTCGTCGGTGTACTCGATCTCGTGATGGCTCTCGAAGCGTCCCTTGAGTCCGCGCAGGATGCCGATGGTGTCTTCCACGGAAGGCTCGACGATGTCGACCTTCTGGAAGCGACGGGCCAGCGCGCGATCCTTCTCGAAGATGCCGCGGAATTCCTGGAAGGTGGTGGAGCCGATGCAGCGGATCTCGCCGGAAGACAGCAGCGGCTTGAGGAGGTTGGAGGCATCCATCACCCCACCCGAGGCGGCACCCGCACCGATGATGGTGTGGATCTCGTCGATGAACAGGATGGCGTGGGGCCGCTTGCGCAATTCGTTGAGCAGCGCCTTGAAGCGTTTCTCGAAATCACCCCGGTACTTGGTACCGGCCAGCAGCGCGCCCAGGTCCAGGGAATAGACGACGCTGTCGGCCAGCAGGTCGGGCACCTGGCGATCGACGATGCGCTTGGCCAGCCCTTCGGCGATGGCCGTCTTGCCAACGCCCGCCTCACCGACCAGCAGCGGGTTGTTCTTGCGGCGCCGCGCCAGGATCTGCGCGACCCGTTCCACCTCGTGCTCGCGGCCCACCAGCGGATCGATACGACCCTGGCGAGCCAGCTCGTTGAGGTTGGCGGCGTAGGCGTCCAGCGGATGACCGCTGCTGGTAGACTCGCCGCCCTCCTCGTCCGGCATGTCCTCGTTGTCCACCTGATCGGAGTGGCCGGGTACACGGGAGATGCCGTGAGCGATGTAGTTGACCACATCGATACGCGCCACGGTCTGTTGCTTGAGGAGAAACACGGCCTGGCTCTCCTGCTCGCTGAAGATGGCGACCAGCACGTTGGCGCCGGTCACCTCGCGCTTGCCGGAGCTCTGCACGTGGAATACGGCACGCTGCAGCACGCGCTGGAAGCCCAGGGTCGGCTGCGTTTCTCGTTCGTCGTCATGGGCCGGGATCAGCGGCGTGGTCGAGTCGATGAATTCCCGCAGGTCATGGCGCAGCTTGTCGAGGTCGGCGCCACAGGCACGCAGGACCGTCGCCGCCGCCTCGTTGTCCAGCAACGCGAGCAGCAGATGTTCCACGGTCATGAACTCATGACGCTTGGCCCGAGCCTCCTTGAACGCCAGATTGAGGGTGACTTCGAGCTCTCGGTTCAACATGGCTTACCTCCCCGCGCGGCCGGAATCAGCCGTCCTTCTCGATCTCACAGAGTAGCGGATGCTGGCATGAGCGAGCGTACTCGTTGACTTGTTCGGCCTTGGTCTCGGCGATATCACGCGTGAACACCCCGCAAACCGCCCGACCCTCGGTATGAACGGCCAGCATGATCCTGGTCGCCTGCTCCCGGGGGAATCCGAAGAACCGCTCCAGCACCTCCACCACGAAATCCATCGGCGTGTAGTCATCGTTGTACATGACGACCTTGTACAGCGGTGGAACGTGCAGCTTGGGCCGGCTCTCCTCGACAAGCAGGCCGGAGTCGTCATCTTCATGCCAATCTGGACGGTCCTGATTGAATGTTAGTCGAATCTGCTGATCTACTCGCATGCCTTGAAGTGGGGGGCGGAAACTGTCTGATGATGGTTTTGACCGGTTTCTCAGCTGTCTGCTCACTTCCTTGACTCTCCGAGAATCAGTGATACAAACAATGAGTATGCCCCTTCGGGCAACCGGTGGTTCCATGCCACGGCCGTTTCGCCTTCACATGGAATTGAAGTCGATGATACTCCAGTGATGGAGTCCTTTGCAGAGGGAAAATCAGCATGCTCAGCGGTAAGGTCAAGTGGTTCAACAACGCCAAGGGCTACGGTTTCATCGTTGCTGATGGCCGAGATGAGGATCTGTTCGCCCACTACTCAGCAATCCAGATGGACGGATACAAGACGCTCAAGGCGGGTCAGCCGGTGCATTTCGAAATCCTGCAGGGCCCCAAGGGCCTGCATGCAGTGAACATTCGCTCGATTTCCCCTGCCGAAGCTCCCGCGGCCCAGGCCAAGACTCCCCAGACGCAGGGTGCCTGACGCTCCCTAGCCACCCACCACAAAGATCCACCATAAAAAAGAAGCCGGCCACAAGGGCCGGCTTCTTTTTATCTGCCTGCCGAACAGGCACATGCATCACATGTGCTTGATCATGGCATCGCCGAAGGCGGAGCAGGACAGCAGGGTCGCCCCTTCCATCAGACGCTCGAAGTCATAGGTGACCGTCTTGGCGCCAATGGCGCCGTTGGTGCCCTTGATGATCAGGTCTGCGGCTTCGGTCCAGCCCATGTGGCGCAGCATCATCTCGGCGGAGAGGATCAGCGAGCCGGGGTTGACCTTGTCCTGGCCGGCATACTTCGGCGCGGTGCCATGGGTGGCCTCGAACATGGCCACGCTGTCGGACAGGTTGGCGCCGGGAGCGATGCCGATACCGCCCACTTCCGCTGCCAGGGCGTCGGACAGGTAATCACCGTTCAGGTTCAGGGTGGCAATCACGTCGTACTCGGCCGGACGCAGCAGGAACTGCTGCAGCATCGCGTCGGCGATGACGTCCTTGACCACGATGTTCTTGCCGGTCTTCGGGTTCTTGAACTGCATCCAGGGGCCGCCGTCCAGCAGCTCGGCACCGAACTCGTCACGGGCGATCTCGTAGCCCCACTCCTTGAAGGCACCTTCGGTGAACTTCATGATGTTGCCCTTGTGGACCAGGGTCACGGAGCTGCGATCGTTGTCCACGGCATACTGCAGGGCCTTGCGCACCAGGCGCTTGGTGCCTTCTTCAGAGACCGGCTTGATGCCGATGCCGCAGTTCTCGGTGAAGCGGATCTTCTTGACGCCCATTTCCTCGGTGAGGAACTTGATGACCTTTTCGGCCTCGGGGCTGCCGGCCTTCCATTCCACGCCGGCATAAATATCTTCGGAGTTCTCGCGGAAGATCACCATGTCCACATCGCCAGGCTTCTTCACCGGGCTGGGCACGCCTTCGAACCAGCGAACCGGGCGCTGGCAGACGTACAGGTCCAGTTCCTGACGCAGGGCGACGTTCAGGGAGCGGATGCCGCCGCCAACCGGAGTGGTCAGCGGGCCCTTGATGGACACCACATAATCACGCACGGCTTCCAGGGTTTCCTTGGGCAGCCAGGTATCCGGATCGTAGACCTGGGTTGCCTTCTCGCCCGCGTAGACCTCCATCCAGGAGATCTTGCGCTGGCCGCCGTACGCCTTTTCCACCGCGGCATCGACGACCTTGATCATGACCGGAGTGATGTCAACACCGATGCCGTCCCCTTCGATAAAGGGGATGATCGGGTTGTTCGGAACATTGAGGCTCAGGTCCGCGTTTACAGTGATTTTGTCACCTTGCGCGGGAACCTGGATCTTTTGGTAACCCATACTGGACTCCATTTCATGCGGATGAGTGTTGCCGCCGCTGAGCTTAGCCAATTGCCCCGACCGAGGAAACCTATACGCAGGTCGGAGCCCGAGCCCTGCCGGCAGCGACCGACTGGTCACACCGACCTTCGGCGATAGGTGAGCAGTTCCGAAGGGACCATCGGCTTGTGATATAGTGCGCAGCCGCGGGAGCATATGGATATCCCTGTCTGATCGAAGTTACCCCCTTCCATGGTCATCAACCACCCCTGATCGACCTGCCACAGACATCCGCCTGTTCAGCCACTCAGATGCGCCCTGGATCGCCGCAGGCTTCTGCTGGCGCGCATTCCGGCTTTTCGTAACCACAGCACCCACAAGGGCTCGATTCGAAAAATGTCCAATCGCTCGATCATCTACACCATTACCGACGAAGCACCTGCGCTAGCCACCTACTCCCTGCTTCCGATCATCAAGTCCTTCACCCAGTCTTCCGGCATCCAAGTAGAAACTCGCGACATCTCCCTCGCCGGACGCATCCTCGCAGCCTTCCCCGAATGCCTCAGCGCCGAACAGCGCATCGCCGATGACCTGGCCGAGCTGGGTCAGTTGGCCACCACCCCCGACGCCAACATCATCAAGCTCCCCAACATCAGCGCCTCCATCCCCCAGCTGAAGGCGGCCATCAAGGAGCTGCAGGACAAGGGCTACGCCCTGCCCGACTACCCGGAAGAGCCGACCAGCGACAGCGAGAAGGACATCAAGTCCCGCTACGACAAGATCAAGGGCAGCGCCGTGAATCCGGTGCTGCGCGAAGGCAACTCCGACCGCCGCGCGCCGCTCTCGGTGAAGAACTACGCCCGCAAGAACCCCCACAAGATGGGTGCCTGGACCGCCGACTCGAAGTCCCATGTCGCACACATGGACGCCGGTGACTTCTACGGCAGCGAAAAGGCCGCCCTGATCGACGCCGACGGCAGCGTGAAGATCGAGCTGTTTGCCGCCGACGGTAGCGTGCGCGTGCTCAAGGAAAAGACCAAGGTACTGGCCGGCGAGATCATCGACGCCTCGGTGATGAGCAGGAAGGCCCTGCGCAGCTTCGTGGAGGCACAGATCGAGGACGCCAAGCAGCAGGGCGTGCTGTTCTCCGTGCACCTGAAGGCCACCATGATGAAGGTCTCCGACCCGATCATGTTCGGCCAGTTCGTCGAGGCCTACTACGACGCCGTGCTGACCAAGCACGCCGACGTGCTGAAGGAAGTCGGCTTCAACGCCAACAACGGCATCGGCGACCTGTACACCCGCATCCAGTCCCTGCCGGCCGACAAGCAGGCCGAGATCGCAGCTGACATCCAGGCCGTCTACGCCTCCAGCGCCAAGCTGGCCATGGTCAACTCCGACAAGGGCATCACCAACCTGCACGTGCCCAGCGATGTGATCGTCGACGCCTCCATGCCGGCCATGATCCGCGACTCCGGCAAGATGTGGAACGCCGAAGGCCAGCTGCAGGACGCCAAGGCCGTGATTCCGGACCGCTGCTACGCCGGCGTGTACCAGGCCGTGATCGAGGACTGCAAGGCCAACGGCGCCTTCGACCCGACCACCATGGGCAGCGTGCCGAACGTCGGCCTGATGGCCCAGAAGGCCGAGGAGTATGGTTCCCACGACAAGACCTTCCAGATCCCGGTCGACGGCACCGTGCGCGTCACCGACCTGAACGGCAAGGTGCTGATGGAGCACGCGGTCGAAGCCGGCGACATCTGGCGCATGTGCCAGGTGAAGGACGCCCCGATCCGTGACTGGGTGAAGCTGGCCGTGACCCGCGCCCGCCTGAGCAACACCCCGGCGATCTTCTGGCTGGACAGCAACCGCCCGCACGACGCCCTGGTGATCGAGAAGGTGCAGCAGTACCTGAAGGACCACGACACCAGCGGTCTGGACATCAGCATCCTGTCCCCGGTCGAGGCCACCCGCGCCACCCTCAAGCGCATCCGTGAAGGCAAGGACACCATCTCGGTGACCGGCAACGTGCTGCGCGACTACCTGACCGACCTGTTCCCCATCATGGAACTGGGCACCAGCGCCAAGATGCTGTCCATCGTGCCGCTGATGAACGGCGGCGGCCTGTTCGAGACTGGCGCCGGCGGCTCCGCGCCCAAGCACGTGCAGCAGTTCAACCAGGAAGGCTACCTGCGCTGGGATTCCCTGGGCGAGTTCCTGGCCCTGGCCGCCTCCCTGGAGCACCTGGGCAACAGCTACGACAACAGCAAGGCGCTGGTGCTGGCCAGGACCCTGGACAAGGCCACCGGCCAGTTGCTGGACAACAAGAAGTCCCCGGCGCGCAAGGTCGGCCAGATCGACAACCGCGGCAGCCACTTCTACCTGGCCCTGTACTGGGCGCAGGCTCTGGCCGAGCAGAGCGAGGATGCGGAACTGCAGGCCCAGTTCAGCGGCCTGGCCCGGACCCTGGCCGAGAACGAGGCGAGGATCGTGGCCGAGCTGAACGATGCCCAGGGCAAGCCCCAGGACATCGGCGGCTACTACAAGCCGGACTTCGACCTGGCCAGCAAGGCCATGCGCCCGAGCGCGACCTTCAACAGCGCACTGGCACAACTGGCCTGAGGCCACGCCCGATCCGGTGGCCTTGCCACCGGCTCCCGAACCCCGGCCACGCGCCGGGGTTCGTCATTTCCGGGCGTCGGCTCGCCCTGCGACGACAAGCGCGTATAATGCCGCTCCCCTGAAGAACCTCGGAATGCGCGGATGAATTGGCACGCCCACGTCACAGTCGCCACAGTCATCGAAGACAATGGCCGTTTCCTGCTGGTCGAAGAACAGCAGCGTGGTCGCCTGGTGCTCAATCAGCCTGCCGGCCACCTGGAGCCGGGCGAAACCCTGATCGAGGCGGCGGTGCGCGAAACCCTTGAAGAGACCGGCTGGACGGTGGAAATCCTCGGCCTGGTGGGTGTCGGCCTGTACACCGCACCCAGCAACGGGGTGACCTACTATCGCACCACCTTCTTCGGCCGGCCCTTGAGCCATGATCCACAGCGCCCGCTGGATACCGGCATCGAACGCGCCCTGTGGCTGACCCCCGAGGAGATGCAGGCCGAGGCCGAACGCCTGCGCAGCCCGCTGGTGGCCAAGGCGGTCGAGCACTACCTGACCGGCCACCGTTACCCCCTCTCGCTGATTTTCTGAAAGGTTTTTCCGTGAACGGCAAACGCATCATTGTCGGCATGTCCGGAGGGGTGGACTCCTCCGTTTCCGCCCTGCTCCTGCAGCAGCAGGGCTACCAGGTCGAAGGCCTGTTCATGAAGAACTGGGAAGAGGACGACGGCACCGAGTACTGCACCGCGCGGGAAGACCTGGCGGACGCCCAGGCCGTGTGCGACAGGCTGGGCATCCACCTGCACACCGCCAACTTCGCCGCCGAGTACTGGGACAACGTGTTCGAGCACTTCCTGGCCGAATACAAGGCCGGGCGTACCCCGAACCCCGACATCCTCTGCAACCGGGAAATCAAGTTCAAGGCGTTCCTGGACTATGCCCTGATGCTGGGCGCCGACCTGATCGCCACCGGCCATTACGTGCGCCGCCGCGATGTGGACGGTCGCAGCGAGCTGCTCAAGGGACTGGATGCCAACAAGGACCAGAGCTATTTCCTGCACGCCGTGGGCGGCGAACAGATCGCTCGCAGCCTGTTTCCGGTGGGCGAGCTGGAGAAGCCTCAGGTGCGTGCCATCGCCGAACAGCACGGCCTGGCGACCGCCCGCAAGAAGGACTCCACCGGCATCTGCTTCATCGGCGAGCGCCGTTTCCGTGATTTCCTCAAGCAGTACCTGCCGGCCCAGCCCGGCGACATCGAGACCACCGACGGCCAGGTGATCGGCCGCCACCACGGCCTCATGTACCACACCATCGGCCAGCGCCAGGGCCTGGGCATCGGCGGCCTGAAGAACGCCAGCGAAGAGCCCTGGTACGTGCTGGAGAAGGACCTGGCGCGCAACGTGCTGATCGTTGGCCAGGGCGAGCACCCCTGGCTGTTCTCCCGGGCACTGACCACCTCGCAGATCTACTGGGTGAACCCGGTGGAGCTGTCCGCGCCGCGTCGCCTGGCCGCCAAGGTCCGCTACCGTCAGCCCGACCAGGCCTGCACCCTGGAGCGCACTGCCGAGGGCTATCGGGTGGTGTTCGACGAGCCGCAGCGGGCGGTTACCCCCGGCCAGTCCGTGGTGTTCTACGACGGCGAAGTCTGTCTCGGTGGTGGCGTCATCGAGCAGGCCGAGCCCTGGTATCCCCGCAACGGAGCAGCGGCATGACCCGTACCCAGGAGCAGCTGATCGCGCTCGGCGGCGTGTTCACCGCCGCCATTCAGGTGGACCGCCTGGCCCGCACCGGCCAGTGCAACGAGGCGGCCGTGGCCTGCCTGGTCAACAGCCTGCTGGTGCGCAACCCACAGTCCACCCTGGAGGTGTTCGGCGGCGACGATCTGGCCCTGCGCGATGGCTACCGCGCCCTGGCCAGCACCCTGGAGCGCTCTCCGAGCAGCCTGCCGCGGGACTCCCTGCGCTATGCGATCACCCTGCTGGTGCTCGAGCGCCAGCTGGACAAGCGCGCCGACCTGATGGAACTGATCGCCAGGCGCCTGGAGCAGATCGAACAGCAGGTGCAGCACTTCGGCCCCACCCACGAGAACGTCATCGCCTCCTTCGGCGCGCTGTACCAGGACACCCTGTCCACCTTCCGCCAGCGCATCCAGGTACAGGGCGACATGCGTTACCTGCAGCAGAGCGGCAACGCCGCCAAGATCCGCACCCTGCTGTTCGCCGGCATCCGCGCCGCGCGCCTCTGGCGCCAGCTGGGCGGCAGCCGCTGGCAACTGATCTTCAGCCGCAACAGGCTGCTGAAGGAGCTCTATCCGCTGCTGCGCAGCGCCTGATCGCCACCGGGGCGCCCGGCATGCCGATCTTTCGGGTATGCTATGCGCCCTGTTTTTTTCGCCCCCGATTGCCGAGATAACCCCATGCAGCTCTCCTCGCTCACCGCGGTTTCCCCCGTCGATGGCCGTTACGCCAGCAAGACCCAAGCTCTGCGTCCGATCTTCAGCGAGTTCGGCCTGATCAAGAACCGCGTGCTGGTGGAAGTGCGCTGGCTGCAGCGCCTGGCCCGGCACCCCGGCATCCCGGAAGTGGCGCCCTTCTCCGCCGAAGCCAACGCCCTGCTGAACAGCCTGGCCGAGAACTTCCAGCTGGAGCACGCCGAGCGCGTCAAGGAATTCGAGCGCACTACCAACCACGACGTGAAGGCCGTGGAATACCTGCTCAAGGAGCAGGCCAGGCAGCTGCCCGAACTGGCCGCCGTCAACGAGTTCATCCACTTCGCCTGCACCAGCGAGGACATCAACAACCTGTCCCACGCCCTGATGCTGCGCGAAGGCCGCGACACCGTGCTGCTGCCGCTGATGCGCCAGCTGGCCGACGCCATCCGCGAGCTGGCAGTGAAGTACGCCGACGTGCCGATGCTGTCGCGCACCCACGGCCAGCCGGCCTCGCCCACCACCCTGGGCAAGGAAATGGCCAATGTGGTGTACCGCCTGGAGCGTCAGATCGCCCAGGTGGCCGCCGTGCCGCTGCTGGGCAAGATCAACGGCGCCGTGGGCAACTACAACGCCCACCTGTCCGCCTATCCGCAGGTGGACTGGGAAGCCAACGCCCGCGAATTCATCGAGCAGGATCTGGGCCTGACCTGGAACCCCTACACCACCCAGATCGAGCCGCACGACTACATCGCCGAGCTGTTCGACGCCATCGCCCGCTTCAACACCATCCTGATCGACTTCGACCGCGACGTGTGGGGCTACATCTCCCTCGGCTACTTCAAGCAGAAGACCGTGGCCGGCGAGATCGGCTCCTCCACCATGCCGCACAAGGTCAACCCGATCGACTTCGAGAACTCCGAAGGCA
>DATGNS010000285.1:0-2744 GCA_035306625.1 Pseudomonas sp.
CCTCTCGGCTTCACAGGCGCACAGGCGCTCCTGGCGCGGCGCGGGATAGGCCATCGGCGGTGCCGGTGGCCGACAACCGGGATCGGCAGAGAGTGCCGGCCCCAGGTAGTCCTCGATGACGGCTCGGGCCTGCTCCCAGCCGTGGCAGATCTCGGCGCGATAGCCCTGCCGCGTCAGGGCCGCAACCCACCGCCGCTGTGCCTCGGAGGGGTGACCGGTGCGGGTCTTGAGTTCGATGTAGAGCCCATGAAAAGGACCGCTCGCCATGGGCAGGCAGATGTCCGGCACGCCGGGCTTCATCCCCTCGGCACGCAGCTTCTGGGCCTCCACCGAGTAGCGAACGCGACGACCGCGCTTGTCGGTGCGCTCGCTGGCGGGGCGCAGGCCACCGTTGGGGATGGCATAGAGCAGATCCAGCACCGGCCAGCGCCCCACGGCATAGGTGGCCCACTTGAACAGGGCCACCTGTTCCTGGTGTTCCGTGGCAGTCATGGCCGCACCCTCCGCACCTCGCTCTTGAGGGCATCCAGCACCCGGCGGGCCTGTTCGGCATCCGCTCGCCGCGGCCGTGGCAGGCGATGCACCAAGGCCTGGGGCTGGCACTGCTGGCGGTAAAGCTCGCGCAGCTCGGCCACTGCGGGAAAGCGCGGCTTGGCCGCCACATGGGCCTTCACCGCGGCCAGGAAACCGCCGTCCTCCAGGTGCTGGAGTTGGTCCCAGTACACGGCCAGTCGCTCACGGCACAGCTCAGTGCCATAGGCGGCTGACAGGTACGCCATACCCTTCTGAAACGTCGCGCTCTGCATGCTCCCGCCCTCCTCCGAACAGGGAATCCAGTGCCACCAGGGTGCCGTTGATGCGCGCTCCCTCGCCGTGGCGCGGCTGCTGGGCCGCCGGCAGCGGCTCGATGTCCGCCTCGAGCTCGTCCTCCCAACCGCGGCGGCGCAGCCAGGTCGCCGGATACGGGATGAACTGCCCGCCGTCGCGTCGCCAGTCCGGTGACGCTCGGGCAAACCCCACCGCCGCCAGGATCTGCTCGACCAGCGCGGCGTCGGGCTTCAGCGCCTTCCAGGCCTTGAGCGCATCCGCCTTGCCACGCCGTCGAGGGTAGGCCTCCCAGAACACCGCGAAGTCCCCCATCCGAGCAGCTTCGCTGCTCTTCGCCTTGGGCTTCGCCCCGAGCGCACCGCCCCGGCGCGTCTCCGCCTCAGCCGACTCGACCTGGCTCGCGCTTGCCGCAGGCGATGCGCAGGAGGGGTTATCTCTGTTCCCTGATCTGTTCTGGTATGTTCGGGCGGGTGGATCACCCGCGGATTCGTGGCAGATCACCCGCCCTTTCGGTGGTGAATCACCCGCCCTTTCCGGCATTACTGCGGGTGCATCACCCACCGTTTGCGGCGATTTACCCGCGGTGGCATCACCCGCCCTTTCTTCGAGATCGGCGGGCGGATCACCCGCTCTTTCTGCGTCGCCGCTGCTCGGCGCCGCCCACAGCCGGTAGCGCGAGGTCGACGCCCGCCCACCGCCGGCCTCGACCCGAACCCAGCCGAAGTCCTCGAGGCGTCGAATGGTGCGCTGCACGTCTCGCCTGTCGATGCCGGTGAGCTCCGCCAGGGTGTTCACCGCGGGCCAGCAGATCCGGTCGCTCCCGGCATGGGCGTACAGCACCCCCAGGACACGCAGATCACGGGCACCCAATCGCCTGTCGGTGAACGCGGCGGTCGGCATCCAGGCAAACGCCGGGGCCGCCATCACGCCACCTCGTCTGCCAGCAGCTGTGCCAGAGGCACGCCGAGCGCCTTGGCAATGTGCTTCAGCCGCTGGAGGGTCACCGCGCGCTGCCCGCTCTCGATCCGGCTGATAACGCTCTGGTCGCAGCCGACCCTCTCAGCGAGCTCGATCTGGGTCAGCCCCGCCTGCTCTCGTGCCTGTTTGAGATTCATCGTCGCCTCCGGCTTATGGCATAATGGTTGTCAAATTGGCATATATCAAGGCATTATGATGCCAATACGGCATATCCACGGCAGTTCTGGTCAGGTGATCTCTACATGGAAATCGTTTCTGCACGGTTGAGAGCGGCACGGCTGAGAAAGGGGCTCAATCAGCAACAACTTGCTGCTGCCCTGGAGATGGACCAGGCCAATGTGTCGCGAGCCGAGAAAGGCATCCGGGGCCTTTCCAGCGAACAGATCAGGCGAGCCGCTCGAATTCTCGAGGTCACCACTGACTTCCTGCTGGGTACCGACCTCAACGAAAGGGATGCGGACACCCTCAGCCAGGAACCGCAAGGCGAACAGGCGCGGATCATTGGTGATCAGCTCACCCCCTCCGGCTTGCGCGAGCTGGCCCAGGATGTCGACCTGGTTGTCATGCTGCGCATCACGGAAGACGAATGGCATGCGCTCTCCTCCATTTCGCTGCCCGGTGAGGTCAACAGGGATGGCTATGTGCAACTCCTGCTGACTATCCGGGCGATCTGTCACACGTGACCAAAACGTGACACACGAGAGATCCCTTGGGAGCATTGGTGGCATGTTCTGTCACGAATACGCGGGGCCAGACGCGCTAGTGCTTTGATCTATTGATCTTTTTGATAAAATCGCCCCCCTCCTAAGGGGAAGGTCTCAGGTTCGAATCCTGAAGGGGGCGCCACCGAATTCATGACGGCCACCCGGCATCTCGCCGCGGTGGCCGTTCTTTTTGCCGCCTGGGCACCGGCAGGCTCCGCTGTCATGATGCTGTCA
>DATGNS010000286.1:0-2697 GCA_035306625.1 Pseudomonas sp.
AAGCCTTACCTGGCAGTTCCGTTGTGCAGTACCGCAGGTCCCGCGGCATCGAAACGGGCGCGCCGAGGCGCGCCCGTGTCGTCAAGCATGAGTTACTTCTTGTTGGCGGCCTGGGCTGCCTTGATCAGGTCGGCGCCGATCTCGCCCTCGAACTTCTTCCACACCGGCTGCATGGCTTCACGCCACTTGGCACGCTGCTCGGGAGTCAGGGTGATGATCTCGGTGGTGCCGGCAGCCAGGATGCGCTGCTTGTCACCCTCGTTCAGTTCGTAGGCCAGACGGTTAACCTCGACGCTGACCTCATCCATGATCTTGCGCAGCTCGCTACGCACGTCAGCCGGCAGACCTTCCCAGAACTTGGTGTTGGTAATCACCATGTAGTCCAGCAGACCGTGGTTGGACTCGGTGATGTACTTCTGCACTTCGTGCATCTTCTGGGAGTAGATGTTGGAGTAGGGGTTCTCGGCACCGTTGACCACGCCGGTCTGCAGGCCCTGATACACCTCGGCGAAGCTCATCTTGCGCGGGTTGGCCTTCAGCGCCTTGAACTGTTCGTCCAGCACGGCGGAAGCCTGCACGCGGAACTTCAGGCCGCGGGCGTCCTTGGGTTCAACCAGCTTCTTGTTGGCGGACAGCTGCTTCAGGCCGTTGTGCCAGTAGCCCAGGCCGGTGATGCCCTTGTCCTGCATGGAGGTCAGCAGCTTCTGGCCGGCCTCGCTGCGCTGGAAGCGGTCCACGGCTTCGATGTCGTCGAACAGGAACGGCAGGTCGAAGATCTGCAGCTGCTTGGAGTAGTGCTCGAACTTGGCCAGGGACGGGGCGATGATGTGGACGTCGCCCAGCAGCAGGGCTTCCATTTCCTTGCCGTCACCGTAGAGGGAGGAGTTCGGGTAGACCTCGACCTTCACCTTGCCCGGCAGACGCTCTTCGGCCAGACGCTTGAACATCAGCGCGCCCTGGCCCTTCGGGGTGTTTTCCGCCACCACGTGAGAGAACTTGATGGTGATCGGATCGGCCGCATGGGCCAGGCCGGCGACGCTGAGGGACAGCGCGCAAGCGAGAGCCTTGGCAGTAAGCTTGAACATGTGAGTGCTTCCTCTTTGTTGTGTGTATCGCTGTGGCGACAACCGCAGATCGGTCGTTGCGATACCCATGCCCTGGTTTCTCTGGAACTTCTTTGGCACGGATACCTTGCAGAGCTTGGACCGAAAATCGCGGGATAACGATTAGCAATTGGTATGCCATGCCTTGCGCTCATGTAGTAGTCCATTGGTATTACTACAAGGCAAGCAGCCAATTGTCGCGGTTCGCGAAAGCAGGTCGTCGGTCGTTCGGATGATCCGGAGCGGCCGACGACTGCCGGTGAAGGGCGGGACTGGCGGGTTTCCGCCCGGTCAGTCCAGGGAATCTGGCGGGTTTCCGCCAGATTCCTGGATGCTCAGGCCGTACTTGCGCAGTTTGTCATGCAGGGTCTTGCGGGGAATGCCCAGGGCCTCGGCCAGGCTACGCATGGAGGCATGCGAACGGGCCATCTCGGCCAGGATCAGCGAGCGTTCGAACGCCTCCACCTGTTCGCTGAGGCTGCCGCTCCCGGGACTGGGCAGTTCCGGTGCCTCGCTTTCCAGGCCCAGACCCAGGCCCAGGGCGAAGCGTTCCGCGGTGTTCTGCAACTCGCGTACGTTGCCCGGCCAGGTATGGCGCAGCAGCTGGGCGCGCTGGGTGGCGTCCAGGGGCACCGGCGGCAGGCCGTGGCGCTGGCTGGCGGCCTGGGCGTAGTGTTCGAACAGCAGCAGGATGTCATCACCTCGCTCGCGCAGCGGGGCGATCTTCAGCGGCGCGACGTTCAGGCGGTAATAGAGGTCGGCGCGGAAGCGGCCCTGATCGGCCGCCTGGCGCAGGTCTTCCTTGGTGGCGGCGATCACCCGGATATCCAGGGGAATCAGCTGGTTGGAGCCCATGCGCTCCACTACACGTTCCTGCAGCAGGCGCAGCAGCTTGACCTGCACGTCCAGGCTCATGCTCTCGATCTCGTCGAGGAACAGGGTGCCGCCGTTGGCATGCTCGAACTTGCCGATGCGGCGCTTGGCGGCGCCGGTGAAGGCGCCGGCCTCGTGGCCGAACAGCTCGCTTTCCACCACCGACTCGGCCAGGGCGCCGGCATTGATGGCCACGAACGGCCCGTCCCGGCGGTTCGACAGGTCGTGCAGTGCGCGGGCCACCACTTCCTTGCCGGCGCCGGTCTCGCCCAGGATCAGCACGTCCGCCGAGGTGGCGGCCAGCGCGGCGACCTGGTCGCGCAGGCGCTGCATCACCGGCGAGCGGCCGAGCAGGCGCACATCCAGCTGCTGGCGATCGGCCAGGGCCAGGCGCAGGCTGCGGTTGTCCAGCACCAGGCGGCGCAGGTCGAGGGCGCGACGCACGCTTTCGAGCAGCTGTTCGCTGGCAAAGGGCTTTTCCAGGAAGTCGTAGGCGCCGGCGCGCATGGCCTGCACGGCCAGCGGCACATCGCCGTGGCCGGTGATCAGCAGCACCGGCAGCTCCGGGTCGCGCTCGTGGATCTGCGCCAGCAGCTGCAGGCCATCCAGGCCGGGCATGCGGATGTCGCTGACCACCACGCCCGGCCAGTCGCGACCCAGGCGCGCGGCGACGCCTTGCGCGTTGTCCAGGGCCAGCACCCTGAGGCCGGCCAGGTCCAGG
>DATGNS010000287.1:0-2514 GCA_035306625.1 Pseudomonas sp.
CCGCCGCTCGCAAGCATCCCCACACCTCGGCCAGTGGCCTGGCGCCGCTCCCTGAGCGCGGAGCGCCGCTTCGGCCCCTGCCGCGTATTGCCAACCTGAGCGAGACGGCCGGCCGCTTTCGCAGCGCGCTGACGCCGGCCCTCCATGCGGTGTCGCTCGGCGACGAGTTCGAGGCCCGGCTGTGGCTCTACAACGGCAAGGTGGCGCCGCTGATCGAGGTGCGCGAGGGGGATGAGCTGGACATCACCCTGTTCAACGAGCTGGCGCAGGAGACCACCCTTCACTGGCACGGCGTGGCGGTGCCAAAGGCCCAGGATGGCGCTCCCTGGGACGCCGTGGCGCCGGGCGAGTCGCGCCAGTACCGCTACACCTTCCCCGCCGGCAGCGCCGGCCTGCACTGGTTCCATCCGCATCCCCACGAGGGCACCGCCAGGCAGGTGGCCCACGGCCTGGCCGGGGCGCTGCTGGTGCGCCCGCCCCAGGATCTGCTGCCCCTGGAGGTGGAGGAGCACCTGCTGGTGGTCAGCGACCTGCGCCTGATGGCGAGCGGTGAGGTGGCGCCGCATACCGCCGAGGACTGGATGAACGGCCGCGAAGGCGAGCTGCTGCTGGTCAACGGCCAGCGCGAGCCGCGCCTGGACGTGGCACCGGGCACCACCCTGCGCCTGCGCCTGATCAATGCCTGTGCCGGGCGCTATCTGCGCCTGCGCCTGGACGAGCATGAACTCACCCTGATCGGTACCGACGGCGGGCTGATCGAGCGCCCGCAGCCCCTCGACGAGCTGCTGCTCTCCCCGGGCGAGCGCGCCGACCTGCTGGTGCGGGTGAGCGAGCAGGCCGAGGGACGGTTCCAGCTGGCCAGCCATCCCTACGAGCGGGGCTGGATGGGCGAACGGCCCTCCCACCTGGATCGGGTCGCGCCGCTGCTGACGCTTCATACCCTGAATGCCGGCGTGCAGCCTCCGGTGGCGCTGCCTGAGCGGCTGGGGCGCGTCGAGCCCCTGGGCGAGCCGGACGTGCGTCGCCAGGTGGAGCTCACCGAGGTGATGCCGGGCCATGACGACCACGGCGCGGGCCACGGTGACCCCCATGCCGGCCATGGGGCAGGACATGCTGACCCCCATGCCGCGCACGGCGGCGGCGGCAGCCACCATGGTACCCATGGCCCGGGCGCCGGCCATGCGGCCCACGGAGCCGGCCAGGGCGGCGATGCTCGCCCGGAGGTGGACTTCCTGATCAACGGGCGCGCCTTCGCCATGGACGAGATCCTCTTCGAGGGCAGGGTCGGCGAGGTGGAGGAGTGGGAGGTCTTCAACAACTCCCACATGGACCATCCCTTCCATGTGCACGGCACCCACTTCCAGGTGATCGCCACCCGCGATGCCGACGGCGAGTGGCGCGAAGCCCCCTGGCTGGCCTGGAAGGACACCGTCAACCTGGCGCCCTACCAGCGCCTGACACTCCGCATGGTGTTCCGCGAGCCCGGTGACTGGCTGTTCCACTGCCACATCATCGAGCACGAGGAGCTGGGCATGATGGCGACGATCCGCGTGAGCTGAGGCCGCCCCTGTTGCCGAGGCGCCCCGGGGGGCCTTGCCACCCCGGGGACGCCCGAGAGGAGAACGAGATGCTGCAATACCCCAATATCGATCCGGTGGCCATCAGCCTTGGGCCGTTCGCGATTCACTGGTACGGCCTGATGTACGTGGTCGGCTTCGTCGCCGCCTGGTGGCTGGGGCGTCTGCGCGCGCATCGCCTGGGCCTGACCCACGACGACATCGGCGACCTGATCTTCTACAGCGCCGTTGGCGTGGTGCTCGGCGGCCGCCTGGGCTATGCGCTCTTCTACGGCAGCGAGCAGTGGCTCGCCGACCCGCTGTGGCTGCTGCGACTCTGGGAGGGGGGCATGAGCTTCCACGGCGGCCTGATCGGGGTGCTGGTGGCGGCCTGGCTGTTCGCGCGCAAGAAGCGGATCGGCTTCCTGTCGCTGACCGACTTCATCGCGCCGCTGGTGCCGATCGGCCTGGGGGCGGGGCGGATCGGCAACTTCATCAATCACGAGCTTCCGGGCCGGGTCAGTGAGCTGCCCTGGGCGATGCCCTTCCCGCATATGGGGCCTGAGCCGCGCCACCCCACGGCGCTCTACGAGTTCGCCCTGGAGGGGGTGGTGCTGTTCGCGGTGCTCTGGTGGCTCTCCCGCGAGCCGCGCCGCACCGGGCTGATCTCCGGGCTCTTCCTGCTGCTCTACGGCGTCTTCCGCTTTGCCGTGGAGTTCGTGCGCCTGCCCGATCCCCATATCGGCTTCATTGCCTTCGGCTGGGTGACCATGGGCATGGCGCTGACCCTGCCGATGATGGTGGCAGGCGCGGCGCTGATCGGCTGGTCGCGGCGTCAGCCGGCAGTGGAAGGCGCTTCCCGAAGAGATATCGGGCATCCCGGTGACAAATCGCAACACTCTTGCTGATCATGACCGGGGTGCTCCCCATTACACTCCCGAGTACTGGACACGATAAT
>DATGNS010000288.1:0-3145 GCA_035306625.1 Pseudomonas sp.
ATCGAAGGCGCTCAGGGAGGCCTTGGCGCCCTCGCCGACCGCAATGACGATCTGCTTGTAGGGCACGGTGGTCACGTCGCCGGCGGCGAACACACCCGGGATGTTGGTCTGGCCCTTGGCGTCCACCACGATCTCGCCGAAGCGGTTCAGCTCGACGGTGCCCTTCAGCCAGTCACTGTTGGGCAGCAGGCCGATCTGCACGAAGATGCCTTCCAGTTCCAGGGTGTGCATCTGCTCGGTGTTGCGATCCTTGTAGACCAGGCCGGTCACCTTCTGGCCATCGCCCAGCACCTCGGTGGTCTGTGCCATGGTGTGGATGGTGACGTTCGGCAGGCTGCGCACCTTCTCCTGCAGCACGGCGTCGGCACGCATGCTCTCGCCGAACTCCAGCAGGGTCACGTGGGACACGATGCCGGCCAGGTCGATGGCCGCCTCGACGCCGGAGTTGCCGCCGCCGATCACCGCCACGCGCTTGCCCTTGAACAGCGGGCCGTCGCAGTGCGGACAGAAGCACACGCCCTTGGCCTTGTACTCGGCCTCGCCCGGCACGTTCATTTCACGCCAGCGGGCGCCGGTGGAGATGATCAGGGTCTTGGCCTGCAGGCGACCGCCGTTCTCGAACTCGACGGTGTGCAGAGCGCCCGCGCCTTCCGCCGGGATCAGCTTGCTGGCGCGCTGCAGGTTCATGATGTCGACGTCGTATTCCCGGACGTGCTCTTCCAGGGCGCGGGCCAGCTTCGGGCCTTCGGTCGCCTTCACGGAAATGAAGTTCTCGATGGACATGGTGTCCAGCACCTGGCCACCGAAGCGCTCGGCGGCCACGCCGGTGCGGATGCCCTTGCGCGCGGCATACACGGCGGCGGAGGCGCCGGCCGGCCCACCACCGACCACCAGCACGTCGAAGGGCGCCTTGGCGTTCATCTTCTCGGCGGCGCGGGCGGAGGCGCCGGTGTCCAGCTTGGCCAGGATCTGGGCAACGTCCATACGGCCCTGGCCGAAGGGTTCGCCGTTCAGGTAGATGCTCGGAACCGACATCACCTGGCGGGCTTCGACCTCGTCCTGGAACAGCGCGCCGTCGATGGCGACGTGACGCACGTTCGGGTTCAGCACGGCCATCAGGTTCAGCGCCTGCACGACGTCCGGGCAGTTCTGGCAGGACAGGGAGAAGTAGGTCTCGAAGTTGAATTCGCCTTCCAGACCCTGGATCTGTTCGATGACTTCCTGGCTTTCCTT
Organism: Pseudomonas sp.; assembly: GCA_035306625.1. GTDB lineage: Bacteria > Pseudomonadota > Gammaproteobacteria > Pseudomonadales > Pseudomonadaceae > Serpens. Next base: position 1,234 of record DATGNS010000288.1, read on the forward strand.
GGACGGATGGCCGCCAACCTGCAGCAGGGCCAGCACCAGGGAAGTGAATTCGTGGCCCATCGGCAGACCGGCGAAGGTCAGGCTGATGTTGCCGTTGATACGGTTGAGGGAGAACGAGGGCTTGCGGGCATCGTTGCCGTCGGTGCGCAGCGTGATCTTGTCGCTCAGGCCGGCGATGTCCTGCAGCAGGCTCAGCATCTCCTGGGACTTCGCGCCATCATCGAGGGACGCGACGATCTCGAACGGCTGGGTGACCTTCTCGAGGTAGGCCTTCAACTGGGTTTTCAGATTGGCGTCCAACATGGTGTGCGGTACCCCGTGAAAATGTGTTTTCCAGAAACAGAACGCCCGGACGGATCGCGCCCGGGCGTCGGGCTAGCAGGGAATCGTTAAGAACTCCCGTAGCATAAAACGGACTGCCAAGCCGTTCGGCGAAGCCGAGGCAAGGCGCAATCAGGCGAGGGCGCGGAGTTTACGAGCTGTAAATGAGCAGCCCGAGCCTGATTGCAACGCCGCATCGGCGAAGCCGAGCGGCTTGGACGCCGTTTTTAGATCTTGCCGACCAGATCCAGGGACGGAGCCAGAGTGGCTTCGCCTTCCTTCCACTTGGCCGGGCAGACTTCGCCCGGGTGAGCGGCGACGTACTGGGCAGCCTTGACCTTGCGCAGCAGGTCGGAAGCGTCACGGCCGATGCCTTCGGCGGTGATTTCCACAGCCTGGATGATGCCTTCCGGGTCAACGATGAAGGTGCCGCGGTTGGCCAGGCCCTGGTCTTCGCGCAGGATTTCGAAGTTGCGGCTGATCTGCAGGGTCGGGTCACCGATCATGGTGTACTGGATCTTGCCGATGGTTTCGGAGCTGTCGTGCCAGGCCTTGTGGGTGAAGTGGGTGTCGGTGGAAACGGAGTAGATTTCCACGCCCAGCTTCTGAAACTCTTCATAGTTGTCGGCCAGGTCGCCCAGCTCGGTCGGGCAGACGAAGGTGAAGTCGGCCGGGTAGAAGAAGAAGACCGCCCACTTGCCCTTCAGGTCAGCTTCGGTAACTTCGATGAACTTGCCCTGCTTGAACGCCTGGGCTTTGAACGGCTTGATCTGGGTGTTGATAACGGACATCACTGACTCTCCTTGGAGGGTGGGTTGAAACATTCGATGGGGGCCATCTTAGCCGATTGGCCTGCAAGCTCTAATTTATTAACTAAATGCGCGTAATAGATTAGGGCAATGCAAGCCGGCGTCTTCCTACATGGGGACGGGGGGCGTCACATTCAAGCAACCCATCCGTCGCGCTTGAACCTGGCCGGCGTTCCAGCGAACCTAGCCGCCATGACCGACCCTACCTCCGCATACCGCCGCCCCCACTGGCACAACCTGGGCATCCTCGCCGTACTGCTTTCCCTGCTGCTCTGGCCGCTGCACGAGCTGGCCCAGCGGTACTACAGCGCACGCCTGGCCGAGCAGAACCGCCAGACGCTGGATCTCTATGTGGGCAACCTGCTGGGCACGCTGCGCAGCTACGAGACGCTGCCGGCCATCCTCGGCAACCTGCCCGTGCTGCGCAACGCCCTGCTGGGCGATCCCAACACCGCCTCGCTGGAGCTGGCCAACCACCTGCTCACCCGTCTCAAGCACCAGACCGGCGCCGACGTGATTTATCTGATGCGCAGCGACGGCCTGACGCTGGCGTCCTCCAACTGGGACCAGCCGGACGCCTTCACCGGACGCAACTTCGCCTTCCGGCCCTACTTCCTGGACGCCATGGACGGACGCCTGGGGCGCTTCTTCGGCCTGGGCAACACCTCCGGCAAGCGCGGCTATTACTTTGGCCACGCCATCGAGCATGGCCGCGAACGGGTCGGCGTGCTGGTGGTCAAGCTGGATCTGGATCAGACCGAAACCCTGTGGGGCAATTCCCC
>DATGNS010000289.1:0-2896 GCA_035306625.1 Pseudomonas sp.
GCTTCCGGCAGCTGGCGGCGGCGAATGCGGAAGGTCAGGGGGGCGTCCAGGGCCAGGTTGGCCCGACGGTTGGCGGGCAGGCCAGCCTCGTTGAAGCTCGGGTCCTCGATGCGCCGTACCAGGGTGTGGTCGAGCACCTGCTGGCGGGTCAGGGCAACGATCTCGGCGGCGTCCAGGGCGTTGCCCTCGGCGTCATGCCAGCCGCCGTCGTTGCCGACGCTGGCCAGGCGCATCATCGCCGCCAGCCCGAGCAGGGTGCGGGCCTGATCGTCGTCGGGCAGGGTGTCGAGCACGGTGCGTCTAAACGCCTGGTGGCCCGAGGTTCTGCCGGCAGGGTTCACGCCGCCCATGCCGACGATCACCGGTAAATGTGACAAGCCGGGTTCCTCGTTGTGCTGTTGGTGTCTACGAGTGGTGTCGAGTCGTTATAGGTATCAGAGCATGGATCATAGCACCCGCCCTGCGGCGGCGTCATGCGGCCGCCGCGGCTTGTGGAGCGGGCGAAAATGAAACATTTGTTTGAATGTGGCGATGGGCTATGCCAGGATAAAACGGCTGTTTGAGTTATACGAGTGGTCATGGGTGTGTCCCGCTGGGGGTGCACCCTTTTTTTCGTGGTTTTGATATGGCCTTGCCTGTATTTCCCGCCTCGACTGTCGCCGAGTGGCGACGTTGGCGGGGGCAGGGCGTCTCGGCTAGGGTGAGGAAGCAGCCGCCGCTGGCGGCCCCTTCCCGGACCTATTCTCAGGAGGAGAAGAGATGACCCATGACGTGCTGAAGAAACTCGGACTGGCGCTGCTGGTGGCCATGCTGGCGGCGGGCCTGGCGGGCTGCCAGGATGACCCGGGCCCCGCCGAGGAGGCCGGCCAGGAGATCGACGAGGCGATGGAGGACGCCGGCGAGGGCGTGGAGGAGATGGGCGAGTCGATCCAGGAGGCCGCCGAAGGCGACTGATCCTCGGTGTTTGCTCAAGGACCCATGACCAAGGGCCCATGACGAGAGAGGCCGGGCGCCAGCGCCCGGCCTCTCTGCGTTCACCCGTTCTGCTCGATGCCCTGGACGTACCAGGGGGCGTCGTCGCGCAGGTCGCGCACCAGGTGCCAGGTCTCGTTGAACTCGTTGTGCTCGCCGTTCTCGTCGAGGATGCCGTGGAAGATCACGGTGGCCTCGGCCTGCTTGCCGACCTCCTGAACCATGCCCAGCTCGGCAAACAGGCGCACCACTTCGGTGCGGTTGTTGGCCGGGTGCTTGTCACGCTCGGCGCGCAGCAGGTTGTAGAGCTCCGGCGTCACGTACTCCTGGATGCCGGAGAAGTCGTTGTTGTCCCAGGCCCGCTGCAGGGTCATGAAGTGCTCCTTGGCACCGCCCAGGAAGCGTTCGCGGTCGAACCACTCCGGCTCGCTGGCGAAGGCGGCACCGCCTCCGACGGGAGCGTCGGCCTGGAAGGCCTGGGCAGTGGCGGCGGTCTCATGCTGGGGAGGCTGCTCGGTGCGCGCCTGGGGCGCCGCGCCACCGGCACCTGCGCCAGCACCGGCCATGGCGGCGCGGCGGCGCAGGAACCAGATCACCGCGAAGGCCAGGCCGGCGATCAGCAGGATATCCATCATGCGCAGCTCGTCGAAGGCGCCGCCGAAGAAGAGCGCGGCGAGCAGGCCGCCGGCGAGCAGGCCGCCCAGCATGCCACCCATGCCGCCGCGGCGGGCGCCGGCGGCAGCGCCCTGCTGCTGGCCCTGGCTGGGGGTGGCCTGCTGCTGGCTGGGTGAAGAGGAGGGCCGGTCGGCGGAGCGGGAGAAGCTGCCGACGTTACCGCCGCCGCCCATGCGGCGGGCTTCGGCGAATTCGAGGGCCGGGCCGAGGGTAAAGAGGCCGACGACCAGCATGACCAGGAGGTGTCGCATCAGAGGGTCTCCAATGGTGAGTGATTCGTTGTGATTGAGTGGTGAGGAGTCGAGTCGGTTCATTCTACCGGCTATGCTGGTGGCCACCACTACAAACCGACGTTGATAGCCGAAAACCGACAACGATAACGAAAGGAGTAACGCCATGCGCCTGACGCGCGAGGAGAGCCTGCTGCTGATCGTCGACCTGCAGGCGGGACTGATGCCGCTGATCGAACACGGTGACCAGGCGGTGACCGAGGCGGCCTGGCTGGGCGGCCTGGCCGAGTCCATCGAGGTGCCGGTGTGGGTGACCGAGCAGTATCCGGAGGGGCTCGGCGGCAGCGAGCCGCGCCTGCTGGAGGCGCTGCCCGGCCACCGGCTGTGGCAGAAGCTGACCTTCGATGCCTGCGCCAACCCCGAGTTCTCGGCCGCGCTGGCCGAGAGCGGCCGGAGCCAGGTGGTGCTGTGCGGCACCGAGGCGCATATCTGCGTGATGCAGACGGGGCTCGGGCTGCTGGCGGCGGGCTATGAGGTCTACTGGCTGGTCGAGGCCTGCGCCAGCCGCCGTGCCGGCGAGGCGCGCCTGGCCCGAGAGCGCATGGTGCAGGCGGGGGCCGTACCGGTCAGCGCCGACATGGTGGCCTACGAGTGGCTGCACCGCTGCGACGATGAACGCTTCAAGCAGGCCCATCGCCGTTTTCTCAAGGGCCGCTCGGCGCGGCCGCTGGTGTTTGCCTAGCGTGGTGGCCATTCCCCGGGGCCTACGCCCTCCATATCGCGCAGAATCTGCGCTCCTACGCCTCGGTGTGGGAGCCCGAGTGGTCGGCGATGGAGGGCGCGCTCTGTGCTCCTGAAGCGAGTCAGGCGGCGCCTTCCGGGCGGGTAAAGACCAGGGTGTCGCCCTCGCTCATGGCCGGGTTGTAGGCGTAGCCGGCGACGTTGAAGTCCTTGAGGCCCTCCGGGTCGTCCAGGCGCTCGCGGATCATCCAGGCCGCCATCAGGCCGCGGGCCTTCTT
>DATGNS010000290.1:0-5977 GCA_035306625.1 Pseudomonas sp.
GAGCGCCGCCCGGCGGTACACGACCCGAATGCCAGCTGGACCAGCGACGCCCGGGCGCTGGAGCCCGACGACAGCGTGGTGGGCAGTGCCCGGGTGAGGCGGCCGGCCGACCGGCTGCGCCCCCGCGAGCCCTCGCTGGATCTCGGCGAGGGCTCGCGGGAGCCCGAACGCTAGGCCCGTCCCTAGGCGTCAGTGGCCCAGGATCTGGCTGAGGAACAGCCGGGTGCGCTCCGACCGGGGATCGTTGAAGAAGGGCTCCGGGGCGTTCTCCTCGATGATCTGCCCCTGGTCCATGAAGATCACCCGGTCGGCCACGGTCTTGGCGAAGCCCATCTCGTGGGTCACACAGAGCATGGTCATGCCCTCCCTGGCCAGCTCCACCATGACATCGAGCACCTCCTTGATCATCTCCGGATCCAGCGCGGAGGTGGGCTCGTCGAAGAGCATCACCTCCGGGTGCATGCAGAGCGAGCGGGCGATGGCTACCCGCTGCTGCTGGCCGCCGGAGAGCTGCCCCGGGTACTTGCGCGCTTGTTCGGCGATCTGCACCCGCTCCAGGTACTGCATCGCCTGGGCCTCGGCCTCGCGGCGGGACTTCTTCTGCACCCACATGGGCGAGAGACAGCAGTTCTCCAGCACCGTCAGGTGCGGGAAGAGGTTGAAGTGCTGGAAGACCATGCCGACGCTGCGGCGGACCTGCTCGATGCGCTTGACGTCCTGGGTCAGCGGCACGCCGCCCACCACGATCTCGCCCTGCTGGTGCTCCTCCAGGTGGTTGATGCAGCGGATCAGCGTCGACTTGCCGGACCCCGAGGGGCCGCAGATGACGATGCGCTCGCCGCGCTTCACCGTGAGGTTGATATCCCGCAGCACGTGGAAGTCGCCGTACCACTTGTTGACGCCGCGCATCTCGACCATCGGGGTCTCGGCGCCGGCCTGGGACTGGGTTGCCTGTTCACTCATTGTCGTCGTTCCTCGATTCGGGTGGCGCCGCTGCCTAGCGTTGATGGCCGGTATGCAGCTTCCGCTCCAGGTACTGGCTGTAGCGCGACATGCTGAAGCAGAAGATCCAGAACATGAACGCGGCGAACACATAGCCCTCCAGGGCGAAGCCCAGCCAGCGGGAGTCGGACAGCGCCGCCTGGACGATGCCCAGCAGGTCGAAGAGCCCGATGATCATCACCAGGGTGGTGTCCTTGAACAGCGAGATGAAGGTGTTGACGATCCCCGGGATCATCATCTTCAGCGCCTGGGGCAGCACGATCAGCCCCATGCGCATCCAGTAGCTCATGCCCAGCGCCGCTGCCGCCTCCTCCTGCCCCCGGGGGATCGCCTGCAGGCCCCCGCGGATCACCTCGGCCATGTAGGCACTCTGGAACAGGGTGATGCCGATCAGCGCCCGCACCAGGCGGTCGACGCTGACCCCGGTGGGCAGGAACAGCGGCAGCATCACCGAGGCCATGAAGAGGATGGTGATCAGCGGCACCCCCCGCCAGAACTCGATGAACACCACGCAGAAGCTCTTGACGATGGGCATCTGCGAGCGGCGCCCGAGGGCCAGCAGGATGCCGATCGGCAGGGCCGCCACCATCCCCACCACGGCCAGGATCAGGGTCAGCATCAGCCCGCCCCAGCGGTGGGTCTCCACCAGCCGCAGGCCGAAGTGGCCGCCGTAGAGCATCATGTAGGCGAACACCGGAAAGGCCAGCAGGGTGGTGATGGCCACCCAGCGCTTGAAGGGCAACCGCGGGATCGCCAGCCAGGCGATAAGCCCCGCGAAGCTGGCGAAGACGATGTTCACCCGCCACAGCTCGTCGCGGGGGTAGAGCCCGTAGATGAACTGGGTCAGGCGGGCGTTGACGAATACCCAGCAGGCTCCCTCCCGTGAGCAGTCGTCGCGGCTGGTGCCGATCCAGTCGGCGTTGATGAAGGCCCACTGGATCGTCGGCGTCAGCAGCACGTAGAGCAGATAGAGACCCACCAGGGTGAACACCGTGTTGACCGGACCGCTGAACAGGTTGGCGCGCAGCCAGGCCAGGGGGCCCACGGTGCGGATCGGCGCCGGCCGCGCCTCGATCATCTTGTCGTTGTGTGTCATGGCGCCTCTCCTAGCGTTCCACCAGCGCCACGCGGGCGTTGAACCAGTTCATGAACATCGACACCAGCAGGCTGATGGTGAGGTAGACCGCCATGGTCATGGCGATCACCTCGATGGCCTGCCCCGTCTGGTTGAGGGTCGTGCCGGCGAATACCGAGACCAGGTCCGGGTAGCCAATGGCGGTGGCCAGCGAGGAGTTCTTGATCAGGTTGAGGTACTGGCTGGTGAGCGGCGGGATGATCACCCGCAGCGCCTGGGGCACCACCACCAGCCGCAGCACCAGCCCCTGGGGCAGGCTCAGCGCCTGGGCCGCCTCGGTCTGGCCGTGGGGGATCGCCTGGATGCCCGAGCGCACGATCTCGGCGATGAACGAGGCCGTGTAGATGGAGAGCGCCAGCCACAGGGCCAGGAACTCCGGGATCACCGTGATGCCGCCGCGGAAGTTGAAGCCGCGCAGCTCCGGCACGTCCCAGGTCACCGGCACCCCGGTGGCGACCAGCACCGCCAGCGGCAGGCCGACGATCAGCGCCAGGGATATCCAGCCCGCCGGCAGGCGCCGGCCGGTGGCCTCGTGGCGGCGCTTGTTCCAGATCACCAGGGCGATGCTGGCGACCACGGCGACGGCCAGGGCCAGCGGGATCAGGCCGAAGCCGGACTCGAAGAGCGGCTCAGGCAGGAACAGGCCGCGCACGTTGAGGAACACCGCCTCGCCCAGGGACATGCTGTCCCGGGGGCTCGGCAGGGCACGCAGCACGGCGAAGTACCAGAAGAAGATCTGCAGCAGCAGCGGGATGTTACGGAAGATTTCGATGTAGCCGCTGGCCAGCCGGGCGATCAGCCAGTTGGGCGACAGCCGGGCGATCCCCACCGTGAAGCCGATGACCGTCGCCGCCAGCACGCCCAGCGCCGAGACCAGCAGGGTATTGAGCAGCCCCACCAGGAAGGTGCGACCGTAGGTGCTCTGGGAGGAGTAGTCGATCAGGCTCTGGACGATGCCGAAGCCCGCGGTGTTGCCGAGGAAGCCGAAGCCGGTGGTGATGCCCCGCTGGGCGAGGTTCGCCTGGGTGTTGCCGATGATGAAGAGCAGGAAGGCCGCCACGGCGGCCACCAGCAGCAGCTGGAAGATCAGCGCCCGCTTGGCGCGATCGCGCCAGAACGGCGGCTTGGGGCCCGCCGGCCGGGCCTGGGGTCTTGTGGACATGGGGAAGGTCTCCGCCTGGATCCGTCAAGCAGCGTGCGGGACCGCCGGCCCGGGATCCCCGGGGCGACGGTCGGGTCGGTTGCCCGGTGCCGAGCGGCACCGGGGCAGGCCGCTCAGCGGATCGGCGGAGCGTACTGGATGCCGCCCTCGGTCCACAGGGCGTTGATGCCGCGCTCGATCTCCAGAGGGGAGTCCATGCCGACGTTGCGCTCGAAGCTCTCGCCGTAGTTCCCCACCTGCTTGACGATCTGGTAGGCCCAGTCGGCGGAGAGGCCCATGCCCTCGCCGTAGTTGCCGTCCTGGCCGAGCAGGCGCGCGATGTCCGGGTCATCGGACTCGAGCATCTCGTCGACGTTGTCGCTGGTGATGCCCATCTCCTCGGCGTTGAGCATGGCGAACAGCGACCACTTCACGATGTTGAACCACTGGTCATCGCCCTGGCGCACCACCGGCCCCAGCGGCTCCTTGGAGATGATCTCCGGCAGGATCTTGGAGGCGTCCGGCTCGGAGAGCTGGATGCGTAGGGCGGCCAGCTGGGAGGTATCCGAGGTGAGCACGTCGCAGCGGCCGGCCTCGTAGCCGCCCACGGTCTGCTCGGAGGTATCGAAGACGATGGGGTCGAACTCCATGCCATTGGCGCGGAAGTAGTCGGCGACGTTGAGCTCGGTGGTGGTGCCGGACTGCACGCAGATCGCCGCCCCGTCGAGCTCCTTGGCGCTGTCGATGCCCATCTCAGTGTGGATCATGAAGCCGATGCCATCGTAGAAGGTCACCCCGGTGAAGTTGAGGCCCAGGGTGGTGTCGCGGGTGGTGGTCCAGGTGGTGTTGCGGGAGAGCACGTCCACCTCGCCGGACTGCAGCGCGGTGAAGCGCTCCACGGCGTTGAGCGACACGTAGCGCACCGCTTCGGCGTCGCCGAAGACCGCAGCGGCCACGGCGCGACAGACGTCGACGTCCAGGCCCTGCCACTCGCCTTCGTCATCCGGGGCCGAGAAGCCCGGCAGGCCATCGCTGACGCCGCACTGCACGGCGCCACGGTCGCGGGTTTCGTCCAGGGTGGAGGCCTGGGCGACGGAGGTGGCCGCGAAAGACAGAGCGCCGGCGGAGGCCAGCAGGAGCAGCTTGTTGTTGTTCAGCATGGGGATCATTCCTCGCGTGTATTGTTGGTCTTCTTCGAATCGCGTCATGCCGGAGCATGTCACGGAACAGTAGCAAGGATCGTTCCAGGTCAGGAATCGGCGGCCGATATCGCGCTTTCAACGCACGGAGGCCCTCCGGCCGCACCGTCAGGGTGCAAGCGGGAAGCCTCCGTGCTCCCTCAGGGTTCACTCAGCGAACGGGCGGAGCATACTGGATGCCGCCGTCACTCCACAGGGCATTCAGCCCGCGGGCGATATGGAACTCGGAGCCGGCGCCGACGTTGCGCTCGAACATTTCGGCATAGTTCCCAACCTGCCTGACGATCTGGAAGGCCCAGTCGGCGGAGAGCCCCATGCCCTCGCCGTAGTTGCCGTCCTGACCCAGCAGGCGGGCGATGTCCGGGTCCTCGGAATCGAGCATCGCGTCGACGTTGTCGCCAGTGATGCCCAGCTCCTCGGCGTTGAGCATGGCGAACAGCGACCACTTCACGATGTTGAACCACTGATCGTCGCCCTGGCGCACCGCCGGCCCCAGCGGCTCCTTGGAGATGATTTCGGGCAGCACCACGGCGCTCTCCGGGTCGGCCAGCTGCATGCGCTGGGCATAGAGCTGGGAGGCGTCGGAGCTCAGTACATCACAGCGCCCTGCCTCGAAGCCGGCGATGGACTGCTCGGGAGAGTCGAACACCACCGCCGAGTACTCCATGCCATTGACCCGGAAGTAGTCGGCCAGGTTGAGCTCGCTGGTGGTGCCGGACTGGGTGCAGACCGCCGCACCGTCGAGCTCCAGGGCGCTCTGCACGCCCAGGCTGCTGGCCACCATGAAGGCCTGGCCATCGTAGTAGCTCACCCCGGTAAAGTTGAGGCCCATGGAGGTGTCGCGGCTGGAGGTCCAGGTGGTGGTGCGCGACAGCAGGTCCACCTCACCGGCCTGAATCGCCGTGAAGCGCTCAACCGAGTCCAGCGGCACGAACATGACCTTCTCGGCATCGCCCAGCACCGCTGCGGCAACGGCCCGGCATACATCGGTATCCAGGCCGCGGTAGACATCGTCGTCATCCAGCGCAGAGAACCCCGGTTGGGCAGCGTTCACCCCGCAGCGCAGGGCATCCCGGTCGCGCACCTTGTCCAGGGTCGCCGCCTGCACCAGCAGGGGCCCGATCAGCAGCAGCGCTCCCGCGCCCCATGACAGCCTGTTTCGCATCTCGTCATCCCTCCTTCCCGTTGTGTCCGATGCCGCCAGCGGACCAGCGCCGCGCGCACCGCCTCATGGCAGCATGGTTCATTCCATCGGCAAGTGCGAAATTTCCACAGGCGCAAGCAGGTCGGGTATGGCGAGTGGGGGGGGCGAAGCGGGTCGAGGGTCGCTAGGAGGGGACGCGCTCCAGCAGGCGACGCACAAGTCTGAGCAACAGCACCGCGAAGGCGGCACCGAGGGTATTGGCGAGGATATCCGCCCAGTCACCGCCGCTGCGGCCCGGCACCGGGATCTGCGCATACTCGATGGCGATGCCGAAGAGCACGGCGGCGAGGAAGGCG
>DATGNS010000291.1:0-5107 GCA_035306625.1 Pseudomonas sp.
CGAACCATGGAACGCAGGCTGGCATTGTGGCTGCGACGCTTCTCAGCCTGGCGGGCGCGTTTCTTGGCGGAAGGGCTGTTGGCCACCGTCGAACTCCTCGAAAACTGGGGATGCAGGTAAATAAGGCCGCGAATGATGCCGATGCCCCGAAGCCTTGTCAAGCGCACGCGCGACGCGGCGCGATGCATGGCCGCCGCTTCGCCTGCTCACAATCCGCCGCGGTTTGCCGCTACACTCGCCGCCTGCTCCTGCGCATCGATCGGACATGAATCTACTCAAATCCCTGGCCGCGGTCAGCTCCATCACCATGCTCTCGCGGGTGCTCGGCTTCGTGCGCGACACCATCATCGCCCGCATCTTCGGTGCCGGGGTGGCCTCGGACGCCTTCTTCGTGGCCTTCAAGCTGCCCAACCTGCTGCGCCGCATCTTCGCCGAGGGTGCCTTCTCCCAGGCCTTCGTGCCCATCCTGGCCGAATACAAGACCCAGCAGGGCGAGGAAGCCACGCGCACCTTCGTGGCCTACGTGGCCGGCCTGCTGACCCTGGTGCTGGCGCTGGTCAGCCTGCTCGGCGTGCTGGCCGCGCCCTGGATCGTCTGGGCCACCGCCCCCGGCTTCGCCGATGAGACCGACCGCTTCGAACTGACCACCGAGCTGCTGCGCCTCACCTTTCCCTACATCCTGCTGATCTCGCTGTCGTCGCTGGCCGGCGCGGTGCTCAACACCTGGAACCGCTTCGCCGTGCCGGCCTTCGTGCCGACCCTGCTGAATGTCTGCATGATCGGCTTCGCCCTGTTCCTCACCCCCTACTTCGACCCGCCGATCATGGTGCTGGGCTGGGCGGTGCTGGCCGGCGGCCTGGCGCAGCTGGCCTACCAGCTGCCGCACCTGAAGAAGATCGGCATGCTGGTGCTGCCACGCCTGAACCTGCGGGACACCGGCGTCTGGCGCGTGATGAAGCTGATGGCACCGGCGATCCTCGGCGTCTCCGCCGCCCAGCTGTCGCTGATCATCAACACCATCTTCGCCTCGTTCCTGGTGGCCGGATCGGTGTCCTGGATGTACTACGCCGACCGCCTGATGGAGCTGCCCACCGGGGTGCTGGGCGTGGCCCTGGGCACCATCCTGCTGCCCTCGCTATCCAAGTCGGTGGCCAGCGGCAGCCGCGAGGACTACTCGCGCCTGCTCGACTGGGGCCTGCGCCTGTGCTTCCTGCTGGTGCTGCCCTGCGCCGTGGCCCTGGCGCTGCTGGCCGAACCGCTGACCGTGTCGCTGTTCCAGTACGGCCTGTTCACCGCCCATGACGCCGAGATGACCCAGCGCGCGCTGATCGCCTACTCCGTCGGCCTGCTGGGCCTGATCCTCATCAAGGTGCTGGCGCCCGGCTTCTATGCCCGGCAGAACGTCAGGACGCCGGTGCGCATCGCCCTGTTCACCCTGGCCATGACCCAGGTGATGAACGTGCTGTTCGTGTTCGTGATTCCCCTGGCACACGCCGGACTGGCGCTGGCCATCGGCCTGGCCGCCTGCCTGAACGCCGGCCTGCTGTTCTGGAGGCTGCGCGCCGGGAACCTCTACCAGCCGCAGCCCGGCTGGCCGGCATTCCTGCTCAAGCTGCTGCTGGGCCTGGGCGCCATGGTGGCGGCGCTGCTGGCGGTGATGCAGCTGCTGCCGGGGTGGTCGGACGGCACCATGCCGCTGCGCCTCGCCCGCCTGGGCCTGCTCATCGGCGCCGGGGTGATCGCCTACTTCGCCACCCTGGCGCTGCTGGGCTTCCGTCCCCGGCATTTCGCCCGGCGCGCGCTGTAGCCGCGTGCCGCCGCGCCCTACCCGCGCCGGGATGCTGTGCGTATAATCGGCCACTTTTCAATCAAGACGTCCGCTATGCAGCTGGTTCGAGGCCTCCACAACCTGCGGCCCCAGCATCGGGGCTGCGTCGCCACCATCGGCAACTTCGATGGGGTGCATCGTGGCCACCAGGCCATTCTCAAGCGCCTGCGCGAACGCGCGGCGGAGCTGTGCCTGCCCAGCTGCGTGGTCATCTTCGAGCCGCAGCCCCGGGAATTCTTCACCCCGGACAAGGCTCCGGCACGCCTGGCGCGCCTGCGCGACAAGCTGGAGCTGCTGGCCGCCGAGGGCGTAGACCGCGTACTGTGCCTGGCCTTCAACCGTCGCCTGCGCGAACTGTCGGCCCACGACTTCGTGCAGCAGGTGCTGGTCGACGGCCTGGCGGTCAGGCATCTGGAGATCGGCGATGACTTCCGCTTCGGCTGCGACCGCGCCGGCGACTTCGCCTTCCTGCAACAGGCCGGCCAGCGCCACGGCTTCTCGGTGGAGGCCGCCAGCACCATCGAGCTGGACGGCGAGCGGATCAGCAGTACCCGGGTACGCCAGGCCCTGGCCGAAGCCGACTTTGCCCTGGCCGAACGCCTGCTGGGCCGGCCCTACGCCATCGCCGGCCGGGTGATGCACGGCCAGAAGCTCGGCCGCCAGCTGGGCACGCCCACCGCCAACGTGCAGCTCAAGCGCACCCGCGTGCCGCTGCAGGGGGTCTATCTGGTTTCCGCGCTGTTCGACGGCCGGCGTCATCCGGGCGTGGCCAACATCGGCATGCGCCCCACCGTGCAGGGTGACGGCCGTGCCCACCTGGAAGTGCATCTGCTGGACTACACCGGCGACCTGTATGGCAAGCGCATCAGCGTGGCGTTCCATCACAAGCTGCGCGACGAACAGCGCTTTGCCTCGCTGGACGAACTGAAAACGGCTATCGACGCCGATATCGCTGCCGCCCGCGCCTACTGGCTGGGCCAACCGCTTCAATCACGAGCCTGAACGACGATGACCGACTACAAAGCGACCCTCAATCTGCCGGAAACGGCATTTCCGATGAAGGCCGGCCTGCCGCAGCGCGAGCCGGAGATGCTGCAGCGCTGGGACAGCATTGACCTGTACGGCAAGCTGCGCGCGATCGGAGAGGGCCGTCCGAAGTTCATCCTGCACGACGGCCCGCCCTACGCCAACGGCAGCATCCACATCGGCCACGCGGTGAACAAGGTCATCAAGGACATGATCGTCCGCTCGCGCACCCTGGCCGGCTTCGACGCCCCCTACGTGCCGGGCTGGGATTGCCATGGCCTGCCCATCGAACACAAGGTGGAAACCACCTTCGGCAAGAACCAGCCGGCCGACCAGACCCGCGTGCGCTGCCGCGACTACGCCGCCGAGCAGATCGAGGGCCAGAAGGCCGACTTCATCCGCCTGGGCGTGCTGGGCGACTGGAAGAACCCCTACAAGACCATGGAGTTCCCCAACGAGGCAGGGGAAATCCGCGCGCTGGCGAAGATGGTCGAGGCCGGCTTCGTGTTCAAGGGCCTCAAGCCCGTGAACTGGTGCTTCGACTGCGGCTCGGCCCTGGCCGAGGCGGAAGTGGAATACCAGGACAAGAAGTCGGACGCCATCGACGTGGCCTTCCCGGTGGAGGACGCCGACAAGCTGGCGGAGGCCTTCGGCCTGGCCACCCTGCCCAAGCCGGCCAGCATCGTCATCTGGACCACCACCCCCTGGACCATCCCGGCCAACCAGGCGCTGAACGTCCACCCCGAATTCATCTACGCCCTGGTGGACACCGGCGAGCAGCTGCTGGTGCTGGCCGAGGAACTGGTGGAGTCCTGCCTGCAGCGCTACGAGCTGGACGGCACCGTCATCGCCCGCACCGAAGGCGCCAAACTGGAGCTGATCCGCTTCCGCCACCCGTTCTACGAGCGCTTCGCCCCGGTGTACCTGGCCGACTACGTGGAAACCGGCGCCGGCACCGGCATCGTGCACTCCGCCCCGGCCTACGGCGAGGACGACTTCCGCTCCTGCAAGCACTACGGCATGTCCAACGACGACATCCTCAACCCGGTGCAGAGCAACGGCGTGTACGTCTCCGACCTGCCGTTCTTCGGCGGCCAGTTCATCTGGAAGGCCAACCCGGCCATCGTCGACAAGCTGCGTGAAGTGGGCGCCCTGCTCAAGCACACCAGCATCCAGCACAGCTACATGCACTGCTGGCGCCACAAGACTCCGCTGATCTACCGCGCCACAGCGCAGTGGTTCGTGGGCATGGACAAGGTGGTCAAGGACGGCAGCACCCTGCGCGCCCGCGCCCTGGACGCCATCGAGAAGACCCAGTTCGTGCCGGCCTGGGGCCAGGCGCGCCTGCACGGCATGATCGCCGGGCGTCCCGACTGGTGCATCTCGCGCCAGCGCAACTGGGGCGTGCCGATCCCCTTCTTCCTGCACAAGGAGAGCGGCGAGCTGCATCCGCGCACCGTGGAGCTGATGGAAGAGGTTGCCCAGCGTGTCGAGCGCGAGGGCATCGAGGCCTGGTTCAAGCTGGACCCGGCCGAGCTGCTGGGCGCCGAGGCCGAGCAGTACGAGAAGATCAGCGACACCCTGGACGTCTGGTTCGACTCCGGCACCACCCACTGGCACGTGATGCGCGGCTCGCACCCCATGGGCCACGACCAGGGGCCACGCGCCGACCTGTACCTGGAAGGTTCCGACCAGCACCGCGGCTGGTTCCACTCGTCGCTACTGACCGGCTGCGCCATCGATGGTCATGCGCCGTATCGTGGCCTGCTGACCCACGGCTTCGTGGTCGACGAGAATGGCCGCAAGATGTCCAAGTCGCTGGGCAACGTGGTCGCACCGCAGGAAGTCAATGACAGCCTGGGCGCCGATATCCTACATCTGTGGGTATCCTCGACGGACTATTCCGGCGAGATGGCAGTGTCCAAGCAGATCCTGCAGCGCAGTGCCGATGCCTATCGCCGCATCCGCAATACCGCGCGCTTCCTGCTGTCCAACCTCAACGGCTTCGATCCGGCGCAGCATCCGGTGGCGCCCGGTGACATGCTGGCGCTGGACTACTGGATCACCCGTCAGGCGCAGCTGCTGCAGGAGCAGGTCACCCAGGACTACGAGAACTATCACTTCCTGGGGGTTTACCAGAAAGTACACAACTTCTGCGTGATCGAGCTGGGCAGCTTCTATCTGGACGTGATCAAGGATCGGCAGTACACCACCCGCGCCGACAGTTTGGCGCGACGCTCCACCCAGACCGCG
>DATGNS010000292.1:0-2784 GCA_035306625.1 Pseudomonas sp.
TCCCATGGAGTGACTTTCATCACTCTCATGGCTGGCTCCTGGGGCTGAGAATAGTCAAGCTCTCGACAGCGCCTCACATCCGATGTGAGGCGCTGTCGTTTTTGCGGGCCTGCCGTCAGGCGGGCTTGTCGTGCTGCCGGATGCCGGGGCCGGTGACGCCATCGATGCCGAGCTCGTGGACCAGCTCGGATTCCTGCAGGCTGTCGACCCCCTCGGCGATGGCCAGGATGCCGATGGAGTGGCAGAGGGTGGCCATGCCGCGCAGCAGGGTCTGGCGTTCGGGGCTCTCGGCGATGCCCTTGACCAGCGAGGCGTCGATCTTGAGGTAGGCGAGCCCCAGGTCCTTGAGGTCGGAGATACGGCGGAACTCGCGGCCGACATGCTCGAGGCCGAGCTTGCAGCCGAAGGGCTGCAGCTGTCGGCACAGGCTGCGGAAGCTCTCCAGGTCGTGGATCACCATGGCCTCGGGGACCTCGATCCACAGCTGGCGGGCGGCCTCGCGGTTGCCCTGCAGCAGGCCGATCAAGTCCATCACGAAGCGTCCGTCGTGCACCGAAGCGGGTGAGAGGTTGATGCCGAGTGGCTTTCCGTGACGGTTGATCTCGCGCAGCGTCTCCCGGGCCACCGCCAGGTCGAGGCGGGCATCCAGGCCGAGCCGCGAGATCCACGGCATGAAGATGCCGGCCGGCCTCCACTCCCCCTTGAGACGCAGGCGCGAGGGGCACTCGAGGTGCAGCAGCTTGCCCTCAGCGTCGAGCACCGGGAAGCGGCCGAGGTAGATGCCGTCCTCCAGCGCCTGGGTCAGGGCCTGGCGCCATTCGGTATGGCTCTGGTAGAGCGGCAGGCGCTGTTGTCCCTCGGCCACCAACTGGGCGAGGTCGCCACGGTGCTCGGCGGTGGAGAGCGCGCCGTCGAGGCTTGCCAGCAGGGCGCGCGGGCGGTCGCCCTGGGCGTAGGCAATCAGCGCCGATGGCAGCCCGAGGCGGATTCCGTGATGATCCTGCTTGAGTGCGGCCAGCCGCTGGGTCAGCTCCTGGCCGATGACATTGGTATCGGTGTTGGCCGGTACCAGCAGGGCGAAGTCGGTGCCGGAGAGGCGCCCGGCGATGCCCTCGCCGCGAATATCGCCGAGTTGCTCCAGGCTCTGGGCCAGTTCGTGCAGCAGCTTGTCGGTCTCGGCATGGCCAAGGTGTTCGCTGACCTCGCCCAGCTGCGCGACGCGTACCATCAGCAGGGTGCCGGTGGCGCGGCGGTTGTTGCTCTCCAGCATGATGCGTAGCTGATGCATGAAGGCCTCGCGATTGAGCACGCCGGAAACCGGGTCATGCTGCAGCCGCTTGCGCAGCAGGTCGAGGCGCTCGCTCTCGCGGCCGAGCATCTCGGCCACCGAGCCGGAGAGCTGGTTCATGGCCTGCACCACCTCCTTGAGCTCACGGGTGCGCGGTTCGGGGGAGGTGGTGAAGCGACGGTCGCCGATGTCCCGGGCCTGTTCGACCACCTGGCGCAACGGGCGGCGAATGGTTCGCACGATCCAGGCCGCCAGTGCCAGGCTGAGCACACCGGCCAGAGCGAACCAGCCGATCAGTTCCAGGGTACTGCGCCACAGCGAGCGATAGGCGAAGCTGTGCTGGCTCTCCAGGGTGAGGGTGCCGTACTGGTTCCAGCGATCCTGGATCACCGCTCGGCCGGCGGGCATCTCGAAGCTGACCAGATCGACAAACCACCCCGGCACGTCGGCGACCTCCTCGGGACCCTCGCGCAGGTCGATGATCTCGCCCTCAGGGTCACGCAGCTCGATGCGCCGGTAGTGTCCGGTATCGAACTGCGCCGCCAGCAGCAGGCCGATGGTGACCGGGTCCTTCTCCATCTGGCTCATGGTCAGCGCGAGGGCGTTGGCGTTGTCGCGGTTCTTGATCTCGACTTCCTGCTCGATATAGCCACGGCTGGTGGTCACGCCGATGAACAGGCTGCCACCAAAGGCGAGCAGCAGCAGGATGATGACGGTGAGCCAGAGCTGCTTGATTAGCGACATGGTCGTTGTTCTCCCCACGGGTGTGGCACCCGGTTCAGATGAATCCCTGGTCACGCATGCGGTCGATCACGCCGCGCCAGCGCGAGAGTCGGGCCAGCGGGTCGGCGCGTGACTGGCTGCTGCCGCCGGCCCATAGCCCCTGGCTGTTGAAACTGAAGACCGGGTCGAGGTCGGTGCGCAGTTCGGCGGGGGTGATCGACGGCACCAGGTTGTCGAGGACCAGCGGCTGGGCCGAGGGCGTCTCGTACCAGCCCAGCACCATGTGCGCCTGGGTGATGCTGCTGCGGCCGATACGCGCCTTTACATAGATCATGCGCAGCTGGTTGCCCGGCACCCCGAGCTGCTTGAGGGTCACGTACTTGGCGATGGAGTAGTCCTCGCAGTCGCCCTTGCCCTGGCCCAGCGTCTCCAGCGGCGTGGCCCAGTGATCCACTGGGCCCCAGTTCTTGTCGTCGTCCACCCAGCGCACCCGACGGTTGAAGAAGTCGTTGACCCCCTTGAGCTGGCTCTGCAGGTCGGCGCCCGCCAGGCGGTCGAGAAGCGTGAACCACTCCTCGAGCACGGCCACGCCGCTCTGGCCATACAGGCGCTGCATGCTCTGGCGCAGCCGGGAGGGGTCGAAGTTCGCCGTGGCAGGTCCCGGACGCAGCCCCAGCCCGGTCGCCAGCAGCAGGGCACCGAGCCCCGCCACGAAGCGGCGACGGCCCGGCGACTGCAGGGGGCGCGGGGAGGAGGGTGGCATGGCGGGGCTC
>DATGNS010000293.1:0-9323 GCA_035306625.1 Pseudomonas sp.
CTGCTCAAGGACAGCCAGGCCGACGTTTCGCTGGCCAACCAGAAGATCGAGGGCGAACTGAAGTCGCTGGACTATGCCAAGGCCTCGCTGGACCTGGCCAACTATCAGGTGGCGCTGCAGGCGACGCAGAAATCGTATCTGAAGCTGCATACGCTGAACCTGTTCGATCTGATGTAACAGGAAGGAAGACGCCATGAAGGTTGACAAGCAACTGCCGGCCGTTACGCCGTTCACGCTGGATCGGCAGACGCCTGACCTCAGGGGCGTCGCCCTGCAACGCGCGGGCGGCGGCGCGCCGCTGGCCAAGCAGGAAGCACCACGCAACGAGGCATTGCCGCGGCAGAGCGGCACCTACAGCCTGCAGCTCAACCAGCAATTGTCGGCCATGCAGTCGGCCAGCAGCTACCTGAGCCAGGTGCAGGCGCGCCTCAGTCAGCTGAAGCTGGTGCTGGGCCGTCAGCTGAGCGCCCCCTCGAACAACCCCGTCGAGCTGGAAGGCGCGCGCGAAGCGCTGCGCAAGGTCAATGCCATCCTGCGCCAGCGCAGTCATCTGGAAAACAACGTCATCGACCCTGGCTACCAGCTCAAGCTGACCGAACCCGTGCGGGTGCGCTTCAGCCTGGAAGGGCTGGACAGCATCGACCAGATCCAGCAGGCCGGCCAGGAGACACTGGTCTTCACCGCCGGCCGCAAGCTGTCGGAACCACTGGCGGTGGTGCTCGATGAAGGCCTGAACGAAGAGCAGATCCTGCGTCGCTTCAATGTCAGCCTGGGGCAGGCGGGCCTGCGTGCCGAGCTGGACCATGAAGGCCGGCTGAAATTCTCCGCCCGGGAAGCCGACTGGACTGCGCTGCGCGACCAGCTGGCGGTGCGCGGCGAGGGCAAGCTGTTCGCCAAGGACAGCTTCGCACGGGTGGAGAGCGCCGAGGACGGCCTGCTCGGTCTGCCCAGCGATTCGCAGTTGGATTCCACCAGCGAAATGCGCGCCATTCTGGACAGCGTGATTGCCGCCCTGGACCGCATCGCCGCGCTGCGAGAGCAGATCCGCGAACGGGAAGCGGACATTCGCCAGTTCCTGCGCGAACAGCTCGATGGCGATGAACAGCAATGGGCGCAGAACTATCTCGGCTCGCTGCTGAAGGTGCTGCGCTCCGGTGCCAGCAGCTACATTGCGCAGTCGCAGATCATCGTGAGCCAGGCCAACCTGAACCGCTATAGCGTGGTCAGCCTGCTGGCCTGAGTCGAACGGCTTCCGGGCCCGCTGGCTCCGCGCTCTGCCGGAGCGGCGGATCGGTGGCACCCGCTACTGTCCGCGTCTGCTCGGCAGGAGTAGAATCCGCCGATTTTACCGAGCCGGGCCTTGCCATGACCTCCCCAACCCCCACCGAACAGCGCCATGACCTGGTCTATGGCCTGAACGACCGTCCCCGTCCCTGGATCGCTTTTCTGGCCGCGCTGCAGCACCTGCTGGCGATCATCGTGCCGATCGTCACCCCCGGCCTGCTGATCTGCCAGGCCATCGGCGTGTCGCCGCGTGACACCAACATCATCGTCTCCATGTCGCTGGTGATCTCCGGCATCGCCACCTTCGTGCAGTGCCGGCGCTTCGGGCCGTTCGGCGCGGGGCTGCTGATCGTGCAGGGCACCAGCTTCAACTTCGTCGGCCCGCTGATCGCCGGCGGCGTGCTGATGGTGAAGGAAGGCATGCCGGTCGAGGCAGTGATGGCCAGCATCTTCGGCGTGGTGATCGCCGGCTCCTTCATCGAGATGGGCGTATCGCGCGTGCTGCCGTTCGTGAAGAAGCTGATCACCCCGCTGGTGACCGGCATCGTGGTGCTGATGATCGGCCTTACCCTGATCAAGGTCGGCCTGATCAGCATGGGCGGCGGTTTCGCGGCCATGGGCAACGGCACCTTCGCCAACGGCGAGAACCTGCTGCTCTCCGGCGTGGTGCTGGCGCTGATCGTCATCCTCAACCGTATCCCGGTGGTCTGGCTGCGCAGCTGCGCCATCATCATCGCCCTGGCCGCCGGCTATGCGCTGGCCGGCTACCTGGGCCGCCTTGACTTCACCGGCATGCGTGAAGCCGACCTGGTGCAGATTCCCACGCCGCTGCACTTCGGCCTGAGCTTCTCCTGGAGCCTGTTCATCCCCATGGTGGTGATCTATCTGGTGACCTCCCTGGAGGCCATCGGTGACGTGACCGCCACCAGCAAGATTTCCCGCCAGCCGGTGGAAGGCCCGCTGTGGATGCAGCGCATCAAGGGCGGCGTGCTGGTCAACGGCGCCAACTCGCTGCTGGCCGGCTTCTTCAACACCTTCCCCAGCTCGGTGTTCGCCCAGAACAACGGCATCATCCAGCTCACCGGCATCGCCAGTCGCTACGTGGGCATGTGGCTGTCCGCCATGCTGGTGATCCTCGGCCTGTTCCCGGCGGTGGCCGGCGTGCTGCAGGCGGTGCCGGAGCCGGTGCTGGGCGGTGCCGCGCTGGTGATGTTCGGCGCCGTGGCGGCCGCGGGCATCAACATCCTGGCCGGTATCCAGCTGGATCGCCGCGCGCTGTTGATCATCTCCGTGTCGCTGGCCCTGGGCCTGGGCTTCTCCCAGGTGCCCGAGTTCCTCGCCCACCTGCCGGCCGGCCTGCGCAGCGTGCTGGAATCCGGCGTGGCCACCGGCGGCATCTGCGCCCTGCTGATGAACTGGTTCCTGCCGGAAACCGCCAGGCCCGCCGACGCGAGCCGCTGAGTAGCCGACGCGGGTCGGCGACTGCCGGCCCGCATGGCAGACACCATGGGTGAATTGCACGGCGGCACACAGTAGACTGTGCCGTCTCCCTTCCGCATGAGCCGGGTCCGATGTCGTCTGTCTTTCCCGAAGATTCCGTGGGTCTGGTCGAACCCCGCATTGCCACCTTCAGCGAGCCGCTGGCGCTGGCCTGTGGCCGCGAACTGGCCGATTACCAGCTGATCTATGAAACCTACGGTCAGCTCAACGCCGCGCGCAGCAACGCGGTGCTGATCTGCCACGCCCTGTCCGGCCATCACCATGCCGCCGGCTACCACAGCCCCAGCGATCGCAAGCCGGGCTGGTGGGACAGCTGCATCGGTCCGGGCAAGCCCATCGACACCAACCGCTTCTTCGTGGTGGCGCTCAACAACCTGGGCGGCTGCAACGGCTCCACCGGGCCGACGAGCATCAACCCGGCCACCGGCAAGCCCTACGGCGCCGATTTCCCGGTGGTGACCGTGGAGGACTGGGTGCACAGCCAGGCCCGCCTGGCCGACCTGCTGGGCATCCAGCAGTGGGCCGCGGTGGTCGGCGGCAGCCTGGGTGGCATGCAGGCCCTGCAGTGGACCATCAGCTACCCGGAACGGGTGCGCCACTGCCTGTGCATCGCCTCGGCGCCGCGCCTGTCGGCCGAGAACATCGCCTTCAACGAGGTGGCCCGCCAGTCGATCCTCTCCGACCCGGAATTCCACGAGGGGCACTTCTACGACCACGGCGTGCTGCCCAGGCGCGGCCTGCGCCTGGCGCGCATGATCGGCCACATCACCTACCTGTCTGATGACGCCATGGGCGAGAAATTCGGCCGCGAGCTGAAGTCCGACCGCCTGAACTACGACTTCCACAGCGTGGAATTCCAGGTGGAAAGCTACCTGCGCTACCAGGGCGAGGAGTTCTCCACCCGCTTCGACGCCAACACCTACCTGTTGATGACCAAGGCGCTGGACTACTTCGATCCGGCGGCGGCCCATGGCGGCGATCTGGCCCAGGCGCTGTCGGCGGCCAAGGCGGACTTCTGCCTGATGTCCTTCACCACCGACTGGCGCTTCTCGCCGGCGCGCTCCCGGGAGATCGTCGATGCCCTGCTGGCGGCGCGCAAGAACGTCAGTTACGTGGAGATCGACGCGCCCCAGGGCCACGACTCCTTCCTGCTGCCGGTGCCGCGCTACATGCAGGTGTTCCGCGGCTACATGAACCGTATTGCCATCTGAGGTATCCCATGCGCGCCGATCTGGAAATCATCCAGGAATGGATCCCCGCCGGCAGCCGGGTACTGGACCTCGGCTGCGGCACGGGCGAGCTGCTGGCCTGGCTGCGTGACCACAAGCAGGTCACCGGCTACGGGCTGGAAATCGACCCGGACAACATCGCCCGCTGCATCGAGCGCGGCGTCAACGTCATCGAGCAGGACCTGGACAAGGGCCTGGGCAACTTCGCCACCGCCAGCTTCGACGTGGTGGTGATGACCCAGGCGCTGCAGGCCGTGCACTACCCGGACCGCATCCTCGACGAGATGCTGCGGGTCGGCAGGACCTGCATCGTCACCTTCCCCAACTTCGGCCACTGGCGCTGCCGCTGGTACCTGACCACCAAGGGCCGCATGCCGGTGTCGGAGTTCCTGCCCTACACCTGGTACAACACGCCGAACATCCACTTCTGCACCTTCGAGGATTTCGAGCGCCTGTGCCGCGAGCGCGACGCCCGGGTGCTCGATCGCCTGGCCGTGGACCGTCTGCACCGCCACCATTGGGGCAGTCGGCTGTGGCCTAATCTGTTGGGAGAGATCGGCATCTACCGGCTCACCAGCCCCGGCTTGCAGGATCACCAGGTCGCCGTCTGACACCCACGCCACCGAGGAGACCCATCATGCGCCGTCTTTTCCTGCTGCTCTTCAGCCTGTGCCTGGCCCTGCCGGCCCTGGCCGAACGCAAGTACAGCTTCGATGATGTGGACGTGCACTACAGCGCGTTCAACTCCAGCTTCCTGCAGCCCGAGATTGCTGCCGCCGCCGGCCTGACCCGCTCCGGCAGGCAGGGCGTGCTGAACATCGCCGTGCTCAAGGCCGGCAAGCCGGTCACCGCCACGGTCAGCGGCCAGGTGCGCAACCTGGCCGGACAGATCGCCAACCTGAGCTTCCGCCAGGTACGCGAAGGCGAGGCGGTCTACTACCTGGCGCAGTTCCCCATCGACAACGAAACCCTGAGCTTCAGCGTCAACGTGCAGACCGCTGGCGGGCCGCGCAACAGCTTTACCTTCAACCAGGAATTCTTCCCCGAGCGATGAGCCTCTTCAGCGAACTGGTGCTGGCCAGTCACAACGCCGGCAAACTCAAGGAACTGCAGGCCATGCTGGGCGACCGGGTGCGCGTGCGCTCGATCGGCGAGTTCTCCATGGTCGAGCCCGAGGAAACCGGCCTGTCGTTCATCGAGAACGCCATCCTCAAGGCGCGCAACGCCGCCCGGGTGAGCGGCCTGCCGGCCTTGGCCGACGATTCCGGCCTGGCCGTGGATGCCCTCGGCGGTGCGCCGGGCATCTACTCGGCCCGCTACGCCGGCGGCGCCGGCGATGCCGCCAACAACGCCAAACTGCTCGAGGCGCTGCGCGACGTTCCGGACGTGCAGCGCACCGCCCAGTTTGTCTGCGCCCTGGCCCTGGTGCGTCATGCCGAGGACCCCCTGCCGATCGTCTGCGAAGGCCTCTGGCACGGCACCATCCTGCATGCCCCACGCGGCGAGCACGGCTTTGGCTACGACCCGCTGTTCTGGGTGCCGGAGCGGGAATGCTCCAGCGCGGAGTTGCCGCCGGCCGAGAAGAACCGCCTGAGCCACCGCGCCCGCGCCATGGCGCAGCTGCGCGCGCGTCTGGGCCTATGAATATCGCCACGGGCGACGGCGGCGGCTTCCGCCTGCCGCCGCTGGCCGCGTACGTACACATCCCCTGGTGCGTACGCAAATGCCCCTACTGCGACTTCAACTCCCACGCCGCCGGCCCGCAACTGCCGGAGCGCGAGTACGTGGATGCCGTGCTGGCCGAGCTGGAGCTGCAGCTTGAGCAGGTGCATGGCCGCAAGCTGGTTTCCGTGTTCTTCGGTGACGGCACCCCCAGCCTGTTCTCGCCCCAGGCGCTGGAGCGCATCCTGCGCGGACTGGAGCGGCGCATCGGCTTCGTCGATGACATCGAGATCACCCTGGAAGCCAACCCTGGCACCTTCGAGCAGGACAAGTTTCGCGACTACCGCGACCTGGGCATAAACCGGCTTTCCATCGGCGTGCAGAGCTTCCAGGGCGACAAGCTCAAGGCGCTGGGGCGCATCCATGACGGCGACGAGGCGATCCGCGCCGCCGACATGGCCCGTGCGGCCGGCTTCGACAACTTCAATCTGGACCTCATGCACGGCCTGCCGGGCCAGAGCCTGGACGATGCCCTGCATGACCTGCACACCGCCATTGCCCAGCGGCCGACCCACCTGTCCTGGTACCAGCTGACCCTGGAGCCCAACACGGTGTTCTGGAGCAAGCCGCCGCAGCTGCCCGAGGACGACATCCTCTGGGACATCCAGGAGGCCGGTCATGCGCTGCTGGCCGAGCATGGCTACGAGCAGTACGAGACCTCGGCCTATGCGCAGCCCGGTCGCCAGGCCCGCCACAACCTGAACTACTGGACCTTCGGCGATTTCCTCGGCTTGGGCGCCGGCGCCCACGGCAAGCTGAGCAGCCCGGACGGCACCATCCGGCGCACCTGGAATACCCGTCTGCCGAAGGACTACCTGGACCCGGCCAAGGCGTTCCAGGCCGGCAACCGCGTGCTGGAGCCGGACGAGCTGCCGTTCGAGTTCCTCATGAACGTGCTGCGCCTGACAAGGGGTGTGCCCGTGGACCTGTTCTGCGAGCGCACCGGCCTGAGCCTGAAGACGCTCAACGAGAGCCGGCAGGAAGCGGAGCGCCGGGGATTGCTCAGCCCCGAGCCCGGGCGCCTGGTGGCCACGCCGCAGGGGCAGCTGTTTCTCAACGACCTGCTGCAGCTGTTCCTGCCCTAGGCTGTAACGAACCGTAGGAGCGGCTTCAGCCGCGATGCTCTTTCCGGCCGGGCACAGCCGTTCCCACGCAAACGCCGGCTGTCTCCGCGACCCGCTCGCTTCCTGCCCGCGTCCCGAGCGGTTATAACAGCGGCTTCGTCAATCACGGAGCCGTACCCCATGGATATCCTGCTGGACCTGATCGTCAGCCTGTCGCGCTGGTGCCGCGGTCACCTGAGCGAAATCGCCCTGGCCCTGCTGGCCACCCTGCTGGTGCTGTTCGGCCCCGCGCTCAACACCTGGCTGCAGCGCACCATCGGCGGGCTGAACTTCGTGCTGCGTACCCTGCTGTTCATGGCGTTCTGCGCGCTGGTCTACGGCTTCGGCCTGGTCTACACCAGCCCGTGGCTGGCCAAGGGGCTGGCCTACTTCAACAACTACACCCTGGCGCCGGTGGTGCTGGCGGCGTTCCTGCTGCTGGGCGTGGCGGCCGACCGCCGCTGAATGAAAAACGGCGCACCGAGGTGCGCCGTTTGGGTCGAGCGGGCTTCAGTTGCCCAGGCGCAGGGCCTGGGGCGAGAAGTCGCGAGGCGTCAGGCGCACGTTGAAGTCGTAGGCCGGCTCGTTGTTGTCCAGCCCGTCGACGAAGTAGCGGCCGCCCTTGAGGTCGTACACGGTTTCCAGGGTGCTGAGGAACACCGGCACCTCGTAGTAGTTGATCGGGTGGGCTTCCTGCAAGCCGATGAGCTCGCCCTTGTCGTCATACAGGTCCACGGCGAGGATCTGCCAGCTGTCCTCGTCGATATAGAAACGGCGCTTGGCGTAGGGGTGCCGGAAGCCGACGCGCAGGCTGGCTTCCACCACCCAGACCCGGTGCAGTTCATAGCGCAGCAGCGAGGAGTTCAACGTCTTCGGCCCGAGGATCTCCTCGTAGGGAATGCCCTGCTGGTGCACCTTGTAGCTGTTGTAGGGCACGATCATTTCACGCTTGCCGAGCAGCTTCCACTCGTAGCGGTCCGGCGCGCCGTTGTAGACGTCCACCATGTCGGCGGTGGCCATGCCGTTGGTGTCCGGCTGCAGGGAGTCGTAGGCCAGCGAAGGCAGGCGACGCACGCGACGCTCGCCGCGGTTGAAGCGCCATGCCTTGCGGGTGGCCAGCACCTGGTCGAGGCTGTCCTGCACCACCAGGGCCGAACCGGCCAGCTTGGCCGGGGCGATGATCTTGTACTTGTAGTGGTACAGGGTGTTGTCCAGCTCGGCCGTGGTCATGCCGGCGCGGTTGTAGACGAAGTAGATTTCCCGGTCGAGCTTGAGCAGGTTGTAGCTGCCGTTGGCCAGCACCGCCGCCTGGTTGAGGACCATGCGCAGCTGTTCGCCACGGTAGCGGGTGATGTGGTTCCAGATGACTTCCAGGCCGTTCTGCGGGATGGGGAAGGGCGTACCGGCGGCGGCGCCCTCGATGCCGTTGCCGTTGGAGATCAGCTGGGCCCGGGTGGCGTTCTCGCGGGTGGCGGCGTACAGCCGCTCCGGCAGGGCGGCGCTGCGGCGGGTCGGATAGACGCGTACCCCGTAGTCCGGATACAGCGTCAGCAGGCGCTGCATGCCTTCGGGCAGTCTGTCGCGATGGTTGTTCAGGTTGTGCTTGTCGATGATCAGCAGCGGCTTGTCCGCCGCGTATGGATCCGGATGATGCATGCCTGGCTTGTAGCCGGCCGGCGGTTTGGTGATACCGCCGGTCCAGGCGGGGATGGTGCCCTCGGCATTGCCGGCGCGCTCGGCGCCCAGCGGCGTCAGTTCCCGGCCCAGGCGCTCGGCCTGAAAGGTGGAGACAGCGGCCTGGGCCTGCAGCGCGCAGCCGGCCAGCAACAGCATGGCGATTGGTTTGAACACGGTTTGCTCCCTGGCACTGGGGTGCCGTCGTCCTTTCCCGCCGTTATCTCGGCGTTGTTGTTGTCGTCAACGACTATCAGTGCGTGCGCCGGAACTTGAGATCCCAGACACCATGCCCCAGGCGTTCGCCGCGCCGCTCGAACTTGGTGACCGGTCGCTCTTCCGGCCGTGGCACATAGCCATTGTCGTCGGCGAGGTTGGCATATCCCGGAGCTGCGCTCAAGATTTCGAGCATGTGTTCCGCATAGGGTTGCCAATCAGTCGCCATATGCAGCACACCCCCGACCTTGAGCTTCTGGCGCACCAGTTCGGCGAAGGCCGGCTGCACGATGCGGCGCTTGTGGTGGCGAGCCTTGTGCCAGGGATCGGGGAAGAACAGCAGCACGCGATCCAGACTGGCATCGGGTATGCAGTTGCGCAGCACTTCCAGGGCATCGCAGCTGTATACCCGCACGTTGCCGAGGTTCTGCTGCAGCAGGCCGTTGAGCAGGGCACCGACGCCGGGCTTGTGCACCTCCACGCCGATGAAGTCCTGGTCCGGGGCGGCGGCGGCCATCTCCAGGGTGGCCTGGCCCATGCCGAAGCCGATCTCGAAGGTGCGCGGCGCCTGGCGACCGAATACCTTGTCCAGGTC
>DATGNS010000294.1:0-2156 GCA_035306625.1 Pseudomonas sp.
TCCGCCAGCCACTGGGCGAAGGCCCGGTAGTGGGGCCGACACGCGCCCCGCGCGTCGTACATCTCGTCGTAGAACCTGCGCCCCATAGTGCGCTCCTTGCATCGTCCTTCTTGTCGACGACAGTGCAAGGGCTGCGCCAGCGCAAAAAGTCGCGCAAATTCAATCCATTACGAAATGACGCCCGACCAGCACGCACCACAGCCGTGCACGCCCGTCGCAAGCCGCACGGCACGTTCCCTCTTCGAGGGCACACCTCGACCATCGGGCCATTGAGCTCACACCCGGCTGCCCGCTAGGCTCAGCGACTCGCCGATCTCAAGGAAAAGCCGCGTGCTCACCCACCGCCCCGTGACCGAAGCCGATCTGGCTGTCCTCTGCGCGCTGCCTCGTACCGCGGAGGAGCTCTTCCACTGCTTCCCCAGGGCCAGCTTTCCGCTGACCGAGGATCAGCTGCGCGCCGCCATCGATCAGCGCGCAGCGTCCACAGTGGTGGAACTGGACGGCCGGGTGGTGGGCTTCGCCAATTTCTACCAGTGGGCCGAAGGAGGCACTTGCGCCATCGGCAACGTGATGGTGGCTTCCGAGGTGCGCCGACGCGGCGTCGCCTCCTACCTGATGCGCACCCTGTGCGCGCTGGCCTTCGACAAGTACCGGGCCAGCGAGGTGAAGGTATCCTGCTTCAACGCCAACACCGCCGGTCTGCTGCTCTACCCGCGCCTGGGCTTTGTGCCCTATGCCATTGAGGAGCGGCAGGACAAGAGCGGCGAACGGGTGGCGTTGATCCACCTGCGCCTGCCCCGCGACAGTGCGTCGCACCCCTGACGACTCGACACCCCGTACATCGCTGCGGCAGCGTTGCGGGCAAAGCAAAAAGAAGAAGTTTCAGGACATACCCATGAAGACCATCGGCCTCATCGGCGGCATGAGCTGGGAATCCACCATTCCCTACTACCGGCAGATCAATGAACTCATCAAGGTCCGCCTGGGCGGGCTGCACTCCGCGAAGCTGGTGATGTACAGCGTGGACTTCCACGACATCGAACGCATGCAGCGGGAAGACGACTGGGCCGGCGCCGGCACCCTGCTGGCACAAGCGGGCCAGGCGCTGGAGCGGGCCGGCGCGGATTTCCTGGTGCTCTGTACCAACACCATGCACAAGGTGGCCGGGGACATCGAAGCGGCGGTGTCCATCCCCCTGCTGCACATCGCCGATCCCACCGCCGAGGCCATCAAGCGTGCCGGCCTGCGCACCGTCGGCCTGCTGGGCACCCGCTTCACCATGGAGCAGGCGTTCTACCGCGAGCGCCTGCAGCAGCATGGCCTGACGGTGATCACGCCCGGCGAGGAAGACCGAGAGGTGATCCACCGCGTCATCTACGAGGAACTGTGTCTGGGCATCATCCGTGGCAGCTCCCGGGAGGAATATCGGCGCGTCATGGCCGGGCTGGTGGACCAGGGCGCCCAGGCCATCATCCTCGGCTGCACGGAAATCTCCCTGCTGGTGGACAGCGAGGACGCCAGCGTGCCGCTGTTCGACACCACCAGCCTGCACGCGCGCCGCGCGGCGGAAGCGGCACTGGACTGAGCCGTTCGGGGCGGTATCATCGCCGCCCCTTTTCCCGCCGATCTCTTGCGCATGAGCGACAACCCGCTGACCGAGCTGTACCGGGACGACTGGCTGCTGGCCGTGCACAAGCCCGCGGGTCTGCTGGTACACCGCAGCCCCATCGACAAACACGAAACCGAGTTCGCCCTGCAGTACGCCCGCGAGCTGAACGGCGGCGACCACGTCTACGCCGTGCACCGCCTGGACCGCCCCACCTCCGGCCTGCTGCTGTTCGCCCGCGACCCGCAGACCGCCAGCCTGCTGGGCCAGGCGATGATGACCCACAGGGTGCGCAAGACCTACCGGGCGCTGGTGCGCGGCTGGCCGCCGGAGTCCGGCCTGATCGACCATGCCCTCAGGGAACACGCGGTCGACAGGCGCCTCAAGGACGAACCCCAGCCGCTGCGCGAGGCGCAGACCCGCTACACCCGCCTGGCCACCACGCAACTGCCGGTAGAGATCGAGGGCTTTCCCACCAGCCGCTACAGCCTGATGCAACTGCACCCCCTCACCGGCCGCAAGCACCAGCTGCGCCGGCACATGCAGCACA
>DATGNS010000295.1:0-3456 GCA_035306625.1 Pseudomonas sp.
CCCGGCAGCAGCACATGCTCACGGGCCTCGAAGACCTCGTCCACCGGCGCCGCCGGCGTCTGGCCGCTCCCCAGCAGTTCGACGATCAGTCCGTCCTCCACCACCAGCCCGCCCGGCGCGCGCTGCTCGTTGGCGGTGAAGGCGGCCAGGGGCTCTCGGATCCAGATACGGGTGGCTGGCATGGCTGACACTCCCAGGGTTGATCTGGCTGTTATGCCTTCCGGAGGTCATTCCGTCGAGTAGCGGAACGTCCCGCTGCCGCGGACAAACTTTTCCCGCCCCCGGCACTCAGAACAGCTGACCCCGCGCAGCCGTGCCATGGCGCAAGCACGCATCCTGATCGCATGGACAGCCGACAATGCGCAGCACTCCTTCCCGCTTTTCCCTGGCCATCATCGGCCTTTTGCTGCTCAGCAACGCCGTCACCCTGTTCTTCCTGCTCGACAGCCCCCAGCTGTATCGCTTCAGGAGCCTGCTGGTGCGGGACGACGCACGTTTCACCGATGCCAGCGGACGCACTCCGGTGCAGGATGCGAACACCCGCGGCTACGCCATCTTCCTCACCTACGGGCAATCCAACGCCGGCAACTCCGGCCAGATCGGCTATGTGCCCGGCAGGCAGGTACTGAATTTCCACGACGGCGTGCTGTACCGCTACGAGGATCCGGCCCTGGGCGGCCAGGGGCGCCAGGGCAGCGTGTGGGGGCGGGTCGGCGACCGGCTGGTGTCACGCGACGCCTACCCCGGCGTGGTGTTCGCCCTGGCGGGAGCCAACGGCAAGACCCTGGAGCAACTGAGCCAGCCGCCCCATTACGACCATCTGCTGCGGCAATACGCGGCGTTGCAGCGCCACTTCGGCCACGTGGACGCCATCCTGCTGCACCAGGGCGAGGCCAACCACCGGCACCGCCAGGGTGGCGACTACCGACGCGCCTTCCTCGCCTTCGAGCGCCAGCTGCGGCGCGACGGCATTCAGGTACCGCTGTACCTCGCCCAGGCCTCCTACTGCGGCAACTCGGTGGACCCCGCGCTGCTGGCTGTGCAGGACCAGCTGATCCGCGAGCTGCCGGGAGTCCTGCGCGGGCCGAACACCGACACCCTCATCGCGCCTCGCTACCGCCTCCCCGACCGCTGCCACTTCTCGGCCGAAGGCCTGGATGCCGCCGCCGCGCTCTGGGTGCAGAGCTTTCTCGCGGCTTCGGAGATCTGATCGCATGACGGCCAACCCGCTTTCCTACAACCCCGGCATCGACGGCCTGCGCGCGGTGGCGGTGCTGTCCGTGTTCGCCTTCCACCTGGATCACCGCTGGCTGCCGGGCGGCTTTCTCGGCGTGGACATCTTCTTCGTCATCTCCGGGTTCCTGATCACCTCCATCCTGCTCAAGGAAATGGCGCAGGGCCGGTTTTCCTGGCGCGAGTTCTACCGCAGACGCATCAAGCGGATCCTGCCGGCCTACCTGTTCATGCTGGCGGGCACGACCGCCGCCGCCTTCGTGGTGATGCTGCCCTACGACTTCAAGAAGTTCGCGGTATCGGCCTTTTCCTCCCTGTTCTTCCTTTCCAACATCAACTACGCACTGCGCCAGGGGGACTACTTCTCCACCGACGCCGAGCAGTGGCCCCTGCTGCATACCTGGTCGCTGGCCGTGGAGGAGCAGTTCTACCTGTTCTGGCCGGTGGTCCTGTTCGCCCTGTTCGCGCTGCTGCCGGACGCGGCGCAACGCCGGCGCCTGCTGCTGCCGGTATTGCTCGGCCTGGCGCTAATTTCGCTCATCGCCGCCAGCCTGCTGTCCGCCGACAGCACTCTGGCCAAGTGGAGCTACTACAGCGCGCCCACCCGCGCCTTCGAGCTGCTGGTGGGCGCGGGGCTGGCCGTTCTCCAGGCGGACGGCCGCCTGAAAGCCCTGGACGCCCGCTTTACCCTGCCGGCCCTGGCGGTCCTGCTGGCCAGCCTGGTTCTGCATGATGCCAGCCTGCCCTTTCCTTCCTTCACCGCCCTGATCCCCTGCCTGGCCACCGCCGTGCTGCTGGTCGGCGCCCGGCACGGCATCGTCTATCGCCTGCTGGCCTGCAAGCCCATGGTGGCCATCGGCCTGATCTCCTATTCCCTGTACCTGTGGCACTGGCCACTGGTGGCCTTCACCCGCTACCTGTTCGATTTCGGCAATGGCGATTTCCGCCTCACGCCGGACCAGGCGGCGCTCATCGTGGGAGCCGCGCTGACCCTGGCCTGGTGCTCCTACCGCTTCGTCGAAACACCGGTGAAGAACGCCCGGATGGGCTTCCGGCCCGCGTTGGTGCGCTTCTGTGCGCTGCCCAATGCCGTGGGCGCACTGGTGTTCGCCGCCATCTACCTCAGCCACGGCGCGCCCTTTCGCCTGGACACCGAAAAGGCCCCGGCCATGCTGGCCTTCTACTCCATCGACAAGCAGCAGTGCCCGAACTTCATCAGCCTGGGCTGCCCGGGCGGCGACCGGCAGGGCAGCCGGCGTTACCTGATCATCGGCAACTCCTATGCCGAGCACTATTTCAAGTTCTACGACACCCTGGGCCGCGCCGCCGGCATCCGCGTCGACCTGGCGGCCAGCGGCGGCTGCGGCCCCCATGACCGCGAGGAGAAGTGCAGGGATGTCTATGGGTACGTGTTCGAGCACGAACGGGAATACGACGGCTTCATACTCATCCAGGCCTGGAGCAGCCTGCACCGGCCCTCCGCTTCCCGCTACGCCATGGCCATCGGTGAATACCTGCAACGCCTGCAGGCGCTGGGCAAGCCGGTGCTGCTGGTGGGCGGCATGCCCCGCTTCAATGTGGACATCGACAAGGTGGCCAACCACGCCCGCCTGTTCGGCACGGGCCGCCAGCCCGTCGAGGTGCGCACGCTGCAGGACTTCATGGAGGAAAACGCGACCCTGGAACGCTACAGCCGGGAACAGGGTGCCCGCTTCATCGACCCGTACCGGGAACTGCTGAGTTCAGGCCTGGAGCTTCGGCATCTGGACGACAGCGGCACGCCCCTGTACCGGGACTCCAATCATCTGTCGGTGTACGGGGCGGAGCGGCTGGCGAGGCATTTGCTCTCGACCACCCCACGGGAGGAAATCAGCGCTCGGTACTTCCCCTGAAAGGACAACGCTAGTCGAGTGCCGGAGTAGCCAGCGTCGAAGTAGAAGCAGTGGCCTCGAGCACCATCCGCACCGGCGCAAAGCTGCGCCGGTGAATGGGGGTGGCGCCCAGCCGCTGCAGCGCCTCAAGGTGCGCGGGGGTGGGATAGCCCTTGTGGGTCGCCAGGCCGTAGCCGGGGTAGATCAGGTCCAGGGCCTGCATTTCCCGGTCGCGGCTGACCTTGGCGAGGATGGAGGCGGCGGCGATGGCCGGCACCTGGGCGTCGCCGCCGATCACCGGGGCGCTGGGGACGGAGAGTTTGGGACAGCGGTTGCCGTCGATCAGCGCCAG
>DATGNS010000296.1:0-8574 GCA_035306625.1 Pseudomonas sp.
CATCGCGCCGGCGGTCATGGCGGGGCTGGAGCTGGGCGTGCCGGTGGTGTTCGCCCGCAAGCACCGCTCGGTGATCCTCAAGGACGACCTGCTCACCGCCCAGGTGTACTCCTTCACCAAGCAGGTGGAGAGCACCATCGCGGTGGCCGCCCGCTACCTGAGCCCGGAAGACCGCGTGCTGGTCATCGACGACTTCCTGGCCAACGGCCAGGCCGCCAAGGGGCTGGTGTCCATCATTCGCCAGGCAGGCGCCACCTGCGCCGGCCTGGGCATCGTCATCGAGAAGTCGTTCCAGCCGGGCCGCACCGAGCTGGAAGGCCTGGGGCTGCGCATCGAATCCCTGGCGCGCATCCAGTCGCTGGCCGATGGCCAGGTGACCTTCCTCGAATAGGTCATGTGCGGCGGCCAAGGCAGTGCCCTGACCGCCCCGCGTTTCCCGCAGGAACGAAAAAGCCGCCAGAAGGCGGCTTTTTCGTGACCGGAAGTCGGCTTACAGGCCGGACATTTCCTGGATGGCGGCGCGCAGCTCGTCGTCGGAGCAGTCGCTGCAGGTGCCCTTCGGCGGCATGGCGTTGAGGCCGGCGATGGCGCTCTTGACCAGGCCGTCCAGGCCGCCCTTGGCGTCGGCGCGGACCTTCCACGCGGCGGTGTCATGGTTCTTCGGCGCGTCCAGCAGGCCGGTGCCATGGCACGCGTTGCAGAACTTGGCAACCACGTCGGCGCCGCTGCGGGCGGCACCACCAGCGGCGGCGGCAACGGCGCCAACGCCCTTGCACTCCTGACCCTGGATGCAGACTTCGCCAACCGGCTTCAGACGCTCGGCGATAGCTTCGTTGGTCGTAGCCTGAGCGCTCACCGCCCACAGGGCCAATACGGCAGCGTTGGCCACCAGAATCTTCTTAGTCCAGTTCACCTTACACCCTCATCGTGGCTAGAAACGCTCGCGGCCACGGTTCGCGAGCGGTGCGGGATTATAAACGGAAATATCCCAATGGACAGCATGACCATTTGTAGCACCTTGCCGGTTGCGGGCGAGTCATGACGGCATTTTCGGGCGCCGACTTATAACTGATAGCAATAAGCCATGCTGAAGAGTTCTTTGGTTGTAGGGAACTTTCTGGCTTACCGTCAACACCTGCCAATTCACTCT
The DNA here is from genome assembly GCA_035306625.1 of Pseudomonas sp. Lineage (GTDB taxonomy): Bacteria > Pseudomonadota > Gammaproteobacteria > Pseudomonadales > Pseudomonadaceae > Serpens. The sequence continues at coordinate 1,151 of DATGNS010000296.1, forward strand.
AAAAGGGATCGCCAGAGTATGCCAAAGGTTATAAGAACCCTGACGTTCGGTGCGGTGGCCTTGCTGTCTGTCAGTGCTGTGGCCAGCGAAACCGCCAGTCACGCGCAAACCCGCCTGCTGGCCGCCGCCTGCGCCAACTGCCATGGCACCGATGGCAAGCTCGGCGGTGCCATCCCCGCCATTGCCGGCCGCCCGGCCAGCGTGCTGGAGCGCCAGCTGCTGGCCTTCAAGCAGGGCCAGGTGCCCGGCGCGACCATCATGGATCGCATCAGCCGCGGCTATTCGGACGAGGAGCTCAGGCAGCTCGCTCAGCACTTCTCCCGCATCACCCGCTAATCGAGGGAACGCACATGTCTCTGGATCGGAATTTCCCCCGGGCGGCCACGTCGCGCCGCGAGCTGCTCAAGGCCATCGGCGCCGCTTCCCTGCTGACCACCGTCGGCGGCTGCAGCCTGTTTGCCAGCGGCCCCTCGGCCGGGCGCGTGGTGGTGATCGGCGGCGGCTTCGGCGGCGCCACTGCCGCCAAGTACCTGAAGCTCGGCAACCCCAACCTGGACGTCACTCTGGTCGAGCCCAAGAAGCAGTTCCACACCTGCCCCTTCTCCAACCTGCACCTGGCCGGCGAATTGCCGATGAGCGCCATCGCCCATGGCTACGATGAACTGCGCACGCAGTTCAACGTGCGGGTGATCCACGCCCAGGCCGATGACGTGGACCCGGTGACCCATACCGTGCGCCTGAACAACGGCAGCACCCTGAAGTACGACAAGCTGGTGCTCTCGCCCGGCATCGAGATCCGCTGGAACGCCCTGGAAGGCTATGACCAGGCCGCCGCGCAGCTGGCGCCGCACGCCTGGCAGGCCGGTGACCAGACCGTGCTGCTGCGCCGCCAGCTGGAAGCCATGGAGGACGGCGGGGTATTCATCCTCAGCGCCCCGGGCAACCCGTTCCGCTGCCCGCCCGGCCCCTACGAGCGCGCCAGCCTGATCGCTCACTATTTCGCCAAGCACAAGCCGCGCTCCAAGGTGCTGATCCTCGACGCCAAGGACAACTTCTCCAAGCAGGGTCTGTTCACCCAGGGCTGGAAGGAGCTGTACGGCGAGCGCATCGAGTGGGTCGGCCTGTCCGGCGACGGCAAGGTGGCGCGCGTGGATGCCACCAAGCGCGAGGTGTTCACCGACTTCGGCACCCGCCACAAGGCCGCCGTGCTCAACGTGGTGCCGCCGCAGAAGGCCGGCTTCATCGCCGACCGCGCCGGGGTCACCGACGCCAGCGGCTGGGTGCCGGTCAATCCGCGCACCTTCGAGTCCACCCAGGTGAAGGACATCCACGTCGTGGGTGACGCCACCGTCGCCGCGCCGATGCCCAAGTCCGGCTTCTCCGCCAACACACAGGCCAAGGTGGCCGCCGCGGCCATCGTCGCCGAACTGGAAGGCCGTCCGACGCCGGAGCCCTACTTCGTCAACACCTGCTACAGCCTGCTCAGCCCCGACTACGGCATCTCCGTGGCCGCCGTGTACCGGGTGCAGGACGGCAAGCTGATCGCGGTGAAGGAGTCCGATGGCGTGAGCTCGCCCAAGGCCGGTCGCGACACCCGCCGCCTGGAGGCGGACTACACCCGCGGCTGGTACGCGGCGATTTCCCAGGACATCTGGGGCAGCAAGGCCTGATGGCGGCGCATCTGACTGCCGTGCTCTGGGCCGGCGCGCTGCTGGGCCTGGCCTATGGCGCGCTGGCCCAGTGGAGCCGCTTCTGCCTGCTGCGCGGGCTGCTGCAGCAGTGGTCGGGACAGGACGGGCGCCTGTTGCGTGCCTTCGCCCTGGCCCTGGCGGTTGCCGTGCCGGCCACCCAGGCGCTGGCCGCCTGGGCCGGCATCGACCTCAACCAGAGCCTGTATCGCCAGGGCAATGCGGCCCTGCCGCTGATCCTGCTCGGTGGCGTGCTGTTCGGCGTCGGCATGACCCTGGCCAATGCCTGCGCGGCGCGCTCGCTGGTGCTGCTGGGCACCGGCAACCTGCGCTCCCTGACGGTGCTGCTGGTGCTCGGGGTCAGTGCCTACATGACCCTCTCCGGCGTGCTGGCACCGCTGCGCGTGGCGCTGGATCAGTCACTGCGCGTGGCGCTGCCCAGCGGCAGCCTGCCCGGCCTGCTGGGCGCGGCAGGCGTGGCGCAGCCGCCGGCCACCTGGCTGGTGACCGCTGCGCTGAGCCTGGCGCTGCTGGCGTTCAGCCTGGGGCACCGGCCGCTGCGCCAGTCGCCGCGCCACTGGCTGGGCGGTCTGCTGATCGGCCTGCTGATCGCCGCCGGCTGGTGGATCACCGGCGTGCTGGGTGCGGATGACTTCGAGCCGGTGCGCCTGACCTCGCTGACCTTCGTGGCCCCGGTGGGCGAGAGCCTGCAGTATCTGATGCTGTCTACCGGCAGCACCCTGAGCTTCGCCGTGGTCACCGTGGGCGGCGTGCTGGTCGGCAGCTTCCTGCGTGCGCTGCTGGCCGGCGAGTTTTGCTGGCAGGGCTACGAGTCGCCCCGGCAGATGGGCCGCTCGCTGTGCGGCGCCGCGCTGATGGGCGTCGGCGGCGTGCTGTCCCTGGGCTGCACCCTGGGCCAGGGCCTGACCGGCTTCTCCACCCTGGCCGTGACCAGCCCGGTGGCGCTGGCTGGTATAGTGCTCGGCGCCCGCATCGCCTGGCGCCGCCTGTCCTGAGGCCTGCGCCCACGCCGGCTTCCCAGCATTCCTTTTTCGTTTCAAGGAGTCCCGCGATGTCCCGCTCCGCCGCCCCGCTCCGTCTGCTGCCGGCCCTGCTGGCCGCCGTCCTGCTCCTGCCCGCCGCGCAGGCGGATGATCGCTGGCAGCGGGTGGAGGCCGTGCGCGCCGCGGTGGGCGAGGCCCAGCCGCAGCTGACCGGTCTGGCGCTGGAGCTGCCGTTCGTGGCCGAGGATGGCTCCGCCGTGAACCTGGGCATCAGCTTCGGCGCCAGCCTGCAGGCCGGCGAATACATCGACAGCGTGCGCGTCTTCGCGCCCGGCAATCCGCGCCCGGAAGTCATCGACCTGCGCTATGCCGGCCCGGCGCCGGTCAGCGTGAACACCCGCATGCGCCTGCGGGAAAGCCAGCCGGTGTTCGCCGTGGCCACCAGCAACCAGGGCCGGCGCTGGCTGGCGGTGCGCGATGTGCGGGTCACGGTGAGTGGCTGCCTGGCGCCGTCCGCCAGCGCGCAGCAGCCGGTGATGAGCAGCCCCCGGGTGGCCATCGCCGGCAAGCCGGCCGCCAGCCAGCCCTTCACCGTGCGCGCCATGGTCAGCCACCCCATGCTGACCGGCGTGGCGGCCGATGGCAGCCGATCCGAGCCGCAGCTGGTGCGTGCGCTGGACATCCGCCTGGCCGGCCAGCCGCTGCTGGAGGTCCGCTTCCACAGCGGCACGGCGGCCAATCCCTACCTGCAGGCACAGCTGAGCGCGCCCGCGGCTGGCGAGCTGGAGTTCGTCTGGGAGGACCAGCAGGGCGCGCAACTGAAGGAAACGCGCCCGCTGAGCTTCTAGAAGTTGGCCGGCGTGGTGGCGCTGATCAGCCGGGCCGGCACCTCATAGGGATTGCGGAAGCGGTGCGGCTGGTTGCTCTGGAAGTAGTAGCTGTCGCCGCGCTCGAGGATGTACACCTCGTCGCCCACCGTCAGCTCCAGGCGCCCCTCGATCAGCACGCCGGCTTCCTCGCCCTCGTGATAGAGCATGTCCTCGCCGGTATCGCTGTGCGGCGGGTAGGTCTCGTCGAGCATGGACAGGGCACGGTTGGGGAACGCCTTGCCGATCAGCTTCATGGCCACCGAGCCGGCGCCGATGTCCATCAGCTCATCGGCCCGATAGACCACCTGCCTGCGGCTTTCTTCCTGCATATCCAGCGAGAAGAAATCCACCAGGGACATGGGGATGCCCGACAGCACCTTCTTCAGCGAACTGATGGAAGGGCTGACGCTGTTCTTCTCGATCATCGAGATGGTGCTGTTGGTTACCCCGGCACGTTTGGCCAGCTCGCGCTGAGACAGGCCTTTCATCTTGCGAATGGATTGCAGGCGAACACCGACGTCCAATGACAGGTTCCTCCTCCGGAACGGGCGGTCAAAAAGTGCGCGGTATCATGGCAACAGTGTTCAGTATTTACAACAGCACCGAGCGCAGCGCCGATCAGGCGACGAGTTGCGTCTACAGCGCCGCCACCACCTGGATCTCGATCCGCACCTCCGGCGCATACAGCCGGGCCTGCACCGTGGCCCGAGCCGGCGCCGCACCCGGGGCCACCCAGGCATCCCACTCGGCGTTCATGCCCGCGTAATCGGCATCGATGTCCCGCAGGAAGATGGTCGCCGACAGCAGACGGGACTTGTCGGTGCCGGCCTCGGCCAGCTGGCGGTCGATGGCTGCCAGGGTTTCGCGGGTCTGCTGGCGGATGTCGCCACTGCAATCGTCGGCCAGCTGGCCGGACAGGTAGACCACGCCGTTGTGGATGACCACCTCGCTGTAACGGCTGGCGACATGCAAGCGCTGGATGGGCATGAAGAGCTCCTGGCAAGAAAAGGGCCGGGCAGGGCCCGGCCCGACAGTGTATGGGACGCCCGCTAAGCCGACACCGCATCCCTGGCCTGAGCGGAGTGCAGGCCGCCGGGCAGATAGCGGTAGACATCCAGTCCCTCGCTGCGGATCTGCGGCCGCTGGCGCGCCAGCAGATCGGCCAGCAGGCGGCCGGAACCGCAGGCCATGGTCCAGCCGAGGGTGCCGTGGCCGGTATTGAGGAACAGGTTGTCGAAGGGCGTGGCGCCCACCACCGGGGTGCCGTCCGGGGTGGCCGGGCGCAGGCCGGTCCAGAACTCGGCCCGGGACAGCTCGCCGGCGCCGGGATACAGGTCATGGGTGACCATTTCCAGGGTCTGGCGCCGGCGCGGATTCAGGCGCAGGTCGTAGCCGGCGATCTCCGCCATGCCGCCGACGCGCATGCGCTGGTCGAAGCGGGTGATGGCCACCTTGTAGGTCTCGTCCAGCACGGTGGACACCGGCGCGGCGTCCGGATTGTCGATCGGCACGGTCAGCGAGTAGCCCTTGAGGGGATAGACCGGCAGGCGGATGCCCAGGGGGCGCAGCAGCAGCGGGCTGTAGCTGCCCAGGGCCAGCACGTAGCGGTCGGCGGTGACCAGCCTGCCGTCGATCCACACGCCGGCGATGCGTCCGCGCTGCAGCTCGAAGCGCTGCACCTGGCTGCCGAAGCGGAATTCCACGCCCAGCCCGCGCGCCAGTTCGGCCAGGCGCGTGGTGAACAGCTGGCAGTCGCCGGTCTGGTCATTGGGCAGGCGCAGGGCACCGCTCAGGCGTTCGGCCACCGCCGCCAGCGCCGGCTCGACCCGGGCGATACCGGCGCGGTCCAGCAGTTCGTAGGGCACGCCGCTGCGCTCCAGCACCTCGATGTCCTTGGCCGCCGCGTCCAGCTGCGCCTGGGTGCGGAACAGCTGGGTGGTGCCCAGCTGGCGGCCCTCGTAGGCGATGCCGGTCTCGGCGCGCAGCTCGTCCAGGCAGTCGCGGCTGTACTCGGCCAGGCGCACCATGCGCTCCTTGTTCAGGGCGTAGCGGCTCGCCGTGCAGTTGCGCAGCATGCGCAGCATCCACAGGTACTGGGCCGGTTCGGCGGTGAAGCGCACGGCCAGCGGGGCATGGCGCTGGAACAGCCATCTGATGGCCTTGAGCGGCACGCCCGGCGCCGCCCAGGGCGAGGCGTAGCCGGGGGAAATCTGCCCGGCGTTGGCAAAGCTGGTTTCCAGCGCCGGACCCGGCTGGCGATCCACCAGTTCCACCTCGAAGCCCGCGCGCGCCAGGTAGTAGGCGCTGCAGACACCGATGACACCACCTCCAAGGACCAGTACGCGCATGTCGCCCTCCTTCCCTCTGATGCCTGCCCGAAGTCTACGCCCTGCGGCGCGCATTCAACCAGCGGCCCCACTCACCTGGCCGCGCGGGTTGTCGTCCCCGCAATACGGCGGCTACCCTGCGTAAAATTTCCCGCACACAGCCTTTCGGATCCTGCCCATGAGCGCCGCGCCGCCACAACCGCACGCCCCTTCCTACTACGAAGCCAGCCGCAATCGTTCCCTGACCTTCGCCTCCCTGACGGGCCATGAACACGCCGACGTGTGCGTGGTCGGCGGCGGCTTCACCGGGCTGAACACCGCGCTGGAGCTGGCCGAGCGCGGCCTGACGGTGATCCTGCTGGAGGCGCGGCGGGTCGGCTGGGGCGCCAGCGGCCGCAACGGCGGCCAGCTGATTCGCGGCCTGGGCCATGACCTGGACCGCTTCATCCCGCTGCTGGGCGCCGAAGGGGTGCGCGAGCTCAAGCGCCTGGGTCTGGAGGCGGTACAGCTGGTACGCCAGCGCATCGAGCGTCACGCCATCGACTGCGACCTGACCTGGGGCTACTGCGACCTGGCCAACAAGCCCCGCCACATGGACGATTTCCTGGCCGCCCGCGAGGAGCTGCTGGACCTGGGCTATCCCCACGAACTGCGCCTGCTCGGCGCCGGCGAGCTGCAGGAGGTGATCGATTCGGAGCGCTACGTGGGCGGCATGATCGACATGGGCTCCGGGCACCTGCACCCCCTCAACCTGGCGCTGGGCGAGGCCGAGGCCGCCGCCCGCGCCGGGGTGCGCCTCTTCGAGCAGTCGCCGGTGACCCGCCTGGAGTATGGCCGCCGCGTGCGGGTACACACGGCCCAGGGGCAGGTGGAGGCCGACACCCTGGTGCTGGCCTGCAATGCCTACCTGGGTCGGCTGGACCCGACCCTGGGCGGCAAGGTGCTGCCCGCCGGCAGCTACATCATCGCCACCGAGCCGCTGGGCGAGGCGCGCGCCCACCAGTTGATCCCGGGCAACATGGCCCTGTGCGACCAGCGGGTGGCGCTGGACTATTTCCGCCTGTCCGCCGACCACCGCCTGCTGTTCGGCGGCGCCTGCCATTATTCCGGCCGCGATCCGAAGGACATCGCCGCCTACATGCGGCCCAAGATGCTCGAGGTGTTCCCGCAACTGCGCGATGTGCGCATCGACTTCCAGTGGGGCGGCATGATCGGCATTGGCGCCAACCGCCTGCCGCAGATCGGCCGCCTGTCCGAGCATCCCAACGTCTTCTACGCCCAGGCCTATTCCGGTCACGGCCTGAACACCACCCACCTGGCCGGCCGGCTGCTGGCCGAAGCCATCGGCGGCCAGCAGGGCGGCGCCTTCGAGCTGTTCGCCCGGGTGCCGCACATCACCTTCCCGGGCGGCGAGCGTTTCCGTTCGCCGCTGCTGGCGCTGGGCATGCTCTGGCAGCGGCTCAAGGAACTGCGCTAGTCAGGCTGCGGCCCGCAGCGCCAGCCGGCGCGTCTGCGGGCTGTGCGGGCGCAATTGCA
>DATGNS010000297.1:0-8354 GCA_035306625.1 Pseudomonas sp.
GGCCAGCGAGTGCCTGGGCGGCGCCGGCTATGTGGAGGAAACCATCCTGCCGCGCCTGTATCGGGAAGCCCCGGTCAACTCCATCTGGGAAGGCTCCGGCAACGTGCAGTGCCTGGACGTGCTGCGCGCCCTGGCGAAGGAACCGGGCGTGCTGGATGCGCTGTTCGCCGAGCTGGACGAGGGGCATGGCGACGCCCGCCTGGCCGCCCATGTGCAGCGCCTCAAGCGGGACTTCCTCGATCGGGAGGACATCCAGTACCGCGCCCGCCAGCTGGCCGAGGACGTGGCCGTGGCCCTGCAGGCCAGGCTGCTGCTGGAAGCCGGCAACGCGGCGGTGAGCGACGCCTTCATCGCCAGCCGCCTGGAAGGTTGCGGCCGCGTGTACGGCACCCTGCCGCGCGGCGTGGATGTGCAGGCGCTGCTGGCGCGCAGCGCTCCGCATCCGGGCTAGACGCGCGCGCCGGTCACCGTTCCCTTTCGCACCCGCCAAGCCATTTCCGCCGTCCGGCCAGCACGCGCCGGACGGCGTCGTGCTGTCTGCATGGCCAACCACGCCTGACCGAGGGGTCGACCTTGGTATTACAGCCAAAACAGGTGGCGTCCCTAGAATGGAGGATCAAGCGAACCGCTATCGGTGCGACATGCGGTTCCCCGGATACGCAGTGGCCGCACCGGCCCAGCCGGGGATGAGCGATTCAAAGCGAGAAAAACAAGATCCCCGATAATCAAGAGGTGATGTCATGACGGATTTGAACAAGTACATTCGCAATGCCGCATTCCTGGACAAGGTGGTTTCAGCAGAGGAAGCGGCATCGTGGATCGAAGACGGCATGACGCTGGGCATGAGCGGCTTCACCCTGTTCGGTGAGCCGAAGGAGTTCCCCCGCGCACTGTCCGAGCGCGGCCAGAAGGAAAAGTTCAAGGTCAACCTGTTCACCGGCGCCTCCATGGGCCCGGCGGCCGACCAGTCCATGGCCGAGGCCGGCATCATCAACAAGCGCATCCCGTACCAGGGCAACCCGGTGCAGCGCAAGAAGATCAACGCCGGCGAAATCCTCTACATCGACCAGCACCTGTCCCACACCGCCGAACTGATCCGCCAGGGCGTGCTGCCGCAGATCGACTACGCCATCATCGAGGCGGCCGCCATCACCGAGGACGGCCAGATCATCCCCACCGGTTCGGTCGGCAACTCGCCGATCTTCGTGCAGACCGCCAAGCACGTGATCATCGAGCTGAACACCTCCGCGCCCCGTGAATACGAGGGCATGCACGACATCTACATTCCGGGCGCGGCCGGCGAGAACGCTCGCAAGGACATCCCGGTCTATGACGTCGGCACCCGCATCGGCACCATCGGCATCCCGGTCGACCCGGCCAAGGTGCGCGGCATCGTGCTGTCCTCCCAGCCCGACATCCCCTCGCCGCTGTTCGAGCCGAACGAGGAAACCCAGGCGATCGCCAACCACCTGCTCGACTTCCTGCGCGCCGAGGTCAAGGCGGGTCGTCTGACCAACAGCCTGGCACCGCTGCAGTCCGGTGTGGGCTCGGTGGCCAACGCCGTGCTGAACGGCATGCGCACCTCCGAGTTCAAGGATCTGGTGGTGGCCTCCGAAGTGCTGCAGGACGGCGTGTTCGACCTGATCGACGCCGGCGTGGTGAAGTTCGCCGCCGGTACCGCCTTCTCGCTGTCCAAGAAGCGCGTCGAAAGCCTGGCCTCCGACCTGGCCAAGTACGCCGGCAAGGTGGTGTTCCGTCCGCAGGAAATCTCCAACCACCCGGAAGTCATCCGTCGCCTGGGCATCATCTCCTTCAACACCGCGCTGGAAGTGGACATCTACGGCAACGTGAACTCCACCCACGTCAACGGCACCCACATGATGAACGGCATCGGCGGTTCGGGTGACTTCGCCCGCAACGCCCGCATCACCATCTTCGTGACCGCCTCCACCGCGAAGAACGGCGCCATCTCCTCGATCGTGCCCTTCGTGACCCACGTGGACCACACCAACCACGACGTGGACGTGATCATCACCGAGCAGGGTTATGCGGACCTGCGCGGCCTGGCCCCGATCGAGGCGGCCGAGCGCATCATCAACAACTGCATGCACCCGGATTACAAGGCCCAGGCGCTGGACTACCTGGAAGAGGCCAAGACCCGTGGCGGCCATACCCCGCACGTGCTGGAAAAGGCCTTCTCCTGGCACACCCACCTGGCGCAGCACGGCACCATGCGGATGAAGAAGTAATCGGCACAGCCGAACAAAAAGGGCCCTGCGGGGCCCTTTTTCGTGCCTGCGACTTCAGTTTCGCGCGGGAAGCGCCGATAGAAAGTCCGACAAGCGGTATGGATCGCAAGGAGTGCATTCATGGCCATTCGTTTCGAAGCGGCGACCCCGCCCACCTCTCCTGTGCGCAAGGTCGAGAACGCCACGCCACAGGCTCCGGCGGAGCAAACCCTGGGGCAGCAGACCCTGGGCATGGTTCTGAAGAAGGCCAGCGAGTCGGCCCGGGCCTTCGGTGATTCGCTGACCGCGCGCCTCGACGAGGCCCGCAAGGCCAGCGCCCGGGAACAGGTTGCCCAGGTGCGCGAGCGCATCCAGATGCTCAAGCGCCTGATCCTGCTGTTCGGCGCGTCCAAGGCGCTGGTGCGCGAGCTCAAGCAGCTGGCCGGTCAGCTTGCCGCGGCGGCCGACGTGCTCAAGGACAGCGGTGAGAACTCGACCGCCTCATCCGGTTTGTCCATGGGCACCCTCTACACCGAGAGCGGCAGGTTCGCCGAACAGGGGTTTGCTCCTGAAGAAGCCGCCGAGGAAGCTGCTCGGGTGGAGGACGAAGCCCGTGCCGGGCAGGCGGAAAGCGAACGCGCCGCCGCGACGGCCAGCGAAACCAACTTCCGGGGCGAGCAGAGCGAACGTGCGCGTGCGGAACGCCCGGTGTTCGTCATCAGCTCCGATCCGCAACAGGCCCAGCGCAGCGCCGATGCCGAGGAACTGGAAAAGGCCCTGCGCGAACTCAAGGCGCTCTACGCCAGTGCCAAGGCTTCGCGACGCAAGCGGGACCGCGAAGAGCAGAAGGACCTCAAGGAGGCCGGGGAGTACCTGGCACAGGTCGGCGAGTCGATTGGGGAGCTCAGGGAGCCGGCATCGCTGAGGGTGTCGGTGAAGGTTTGAGATTGGCGTCAGCCGCTCCCAGAGTGGACAGGCTGATTTTCACCGTATTCGATGTCCTGCAACCCTGGATGCCTGCGATCGTTCACCTGTCAGGCGGCCATGCAGCGCAGCCCGCAGGAGGGAGCAGGTAGAGTGAGCGCCTTGATCACAGGAGCGTGACCATGGGCAGATTTGCGGACCTGAGCGAACAGGCACGAAGGCTCTGGGCCAAGAGCGGAGACGGGCAGGGGCACAGTGTTCTGGCTCATATGCTGGATGTGGCGGCGGTGGCCGAGCGGATGCTGGCGCATGAGCCGGCGAGCACGCTTGACTGGGCAGCGCGAGCGCTGGGGCTGGAGCGAGCGCATGTGGCGCGTTGGGTCGCCTGCCTGGTGGGGCTGCATGACTTCGGCAAGGCGATTCCCGGCTTTCAAGACAAATGGCCCGAGGGGCGGCAAGCCGTTGAAGGTAGTGGTTTGGCCTTTCCGGCTCGTACGCTGACGGTCAGTGATCACGCTTGTGCCAGCGCGGCTCTGCTCGCGGATCAACTGTCCCGCCAGGGAATCGACCGCCCGCTGTGGATTCGCCATGCCCTGCAGGCCATCAGCGCCCACCACGGTTACAACTTCAACCAGACCGAAATCAATCGAGGCAGGCCGCCATTCGAGCCGCCGGCCTGGAGCGATGCGCGCCGACAGATTTTCGATGCCTACTGGGCGGTGCTGGCGCCGCAGGGCACCCCGCAGGTCGAGGCGTTGTCGCAGCCTGCCGTGCAGTGGCTGGCCGGCCTGACCAGCGTGGCCGACTGGATCGGCTCCAATCCGGAGTGGTTTCCCGCAGGCGAGCGTCATGACTCCACTGCCGGGCATTACGCCGAGGCGGGCAGATGTGCCGATCTGGCCTTGCGCCAGATCGGCTGGCGATCTTTCCAGCCGCTGCTTTCCGGCTCGGCCACGGTCGACCAGCTGATCGGACGGATCGTTCAGCGCATGGACGTGACGGCAAGACCCTTGCAACGGGAGGCTGACCGTTTGCTGGAAGGCGTGCAGGGGCCGGCGTTGCTCCTGGTCGAGGCGCCGATGGGCGAGGGCAAGACCGAGCTGGCCTTTCTTGCCCATCTTCGCCTGCAGGCGGCCAACCAGCATCGGGGGTTGTATGTCGCACTGCCGACCCAGGCTACCGGCAATGCGTTGTTCAGCCGCGCGCTGACCTTTCTGCGCAGCTTCGCTGACCAGGTCGCGCTGGATGTGCAGCTGGTGCATGGCGGGGCTGCGCTCAACGAGCAGGTGCTGGCGCTGCGAGGCATCCACGGCGCAGCGGGGGACGAGGTTGCGTCGTCGGCCTGGTTCTCCCAGCGTCGCCGGCCACTGCTCTCACCTTACGGGGTCGGCACCGTGGACCAGGCGTTGTTTTCCACGCTCAACGTCAAGCATCATTTCGTGCGCCTGTGGGGCCTGGGCAACCGGGTGGTGGTGCTTGACGAAGTGCATGCCTACGACACCTACACCAGCGGACTGATAGAGGCACTGCTGCGCTGGCTGAAGGCGATGGGCAGTTCGGTGGTGCTGATGAGTGCGACATTGCCGGCGCCGCGTCGCAACGCGCTGCTGCGTGCCTGGGATGTCACGCTGGACGAGGTGCCCGAATTGTCCTATCCGCGTCTTCTGCTGGTCGATGAGAGGGGCGTGCGAGGAGGCACCTGCACCTCACGGCCGTTGCCGCCAATCAGGCTGGAGGTGGTGGCCGAAGATATCGACAGCCTGGCGGCCAGGGCAGAGGAGCTTTTGTGTCAGGGCGGCTGTGGAGCGCTGATCGTCAATACCGTGGATCGCGCCCAGTCTCTGTACCTGAAACTGAAGGCGCACCTCGGAAGCGACGTACTGTTGCTGCTGTTCCATGCACGCTTCCCGGCCGATCAGCGCAGTGAACAGGAGCGAACCGTGCTGGCCAGCTTCGGCCAGCAGGGCGAACGGCCCGCCAGGGCGCTGCTGGTCGCCACCCAGGTGGCCGAGCAGAGCCTGGATATCGACTTCGACTTCATGATCACCGACCTGGCACCGGTCGACCTGATCCTGCAACGCGCGGGACGTCTGCACCGGCACACGCGTGAACGTCCGGAGGCACATCGCCAGACGGTGCTCCATGTGGCTGGTCTGGATCCCCGGGGCTTGCCCGATCTCAAGACCACCGCCTGGGAATATGTCTACGACCCCTACATTCTGGGGCGCACCTGGGCGCTGCTGTCGCGAGAGCACGAGCTGCATCTGCCGCAGGATATCGACCGTCTGGTGCAGGCTGTATACGACGGTCAGGATCTGCCTGCCGATCTGTCCGAGGCCGATCGTGCCCGCATCGAGCAGGACGCTTACGGCGACTATCGAGGGAAGACGCAGATCGAGGGCATGATGGCCCGCAATGTCGCCATCGACCCGCAGGCCGAGCCGCATCAGGCCTATACCCAGAAGAATCGCGGCTATGAAGAGGGCGAGGAAGGTTTGGGGCTACCCAACTACACCCGCCTAGGTGACGACGCCGCAACCCTGATTCCTCTCCACCAGGTGCCTGGAGGCTGGAGCCTGACGCCTGGTGGTGAAGCCTTCGCCCTTGATCAGGCGCTGCCCGACGCGCTGGCCAGGCAACTGCACGCCAGGCAGCTGAAAACCTCTCGCGCGGCGCTGGTCAAGCATGTTCAGGCCGAGGCGACGCCCCTGGCGTTCAGCAGCCATCCGCTGTTGCGGCATCTCAAGCCGCTGCGTCTGACAGAGGGTTGCCTGCAGGTCGGGCGTTTGACGGTGCGTCTGGATGAGGAACTCGGGCTGGTTTATCAGCGGGATGACACTGGCGGCTTGTCCGCATGAATTTCGCGACTATGATGTGTCTACGTTTCTACATGTGAGGCATGCCATGCGGACCATACTCACCAGCCGCGAATTCAACCAGGACGCCAGCGGCGCCAAACGTGCCGCCAACAAGGGGCCGGTATTCATTACCGATCGGGGCAAGCCGGCCCACGTGCTGCTCAGTTTTGAGGAGTATCAGCGCCTGACCGGTGGCCCGGGTAGCGTCATCGACATGCTGGCCATGCCGGGCGTGGAGGATGTCGAGTTCGAGGCTCCGCGCGCCCGAGAGTTGTCCCGTCCTGCGGATCTGAGCTGATGTTCCTGCTCGATACCAATGTCGTGTCCGAATTGCGCAAGGCCAAGAGCGGCAAGGCCGATCCGAACCTGACGGCCTGGGCCCAGCGTCTGTTGCCCGGACAGTTGTTCATTTCCGCCATTACCGTCCTGGAGCTGGAAACCGGGGTGCTGCTGGTGGAGAGGCGCGATCCACGGCAAGGCAGCCTGCTGAGGAGCTGGCTGGAAGGCCATGTGCTTCCCGGATTTGCGGGGCGGATCCTGCCGGTCGATACCGCCATTGCCCAGCGCTGCGCGCGTCTGCACGTCCCGGATCCGCGCGCCGAGCGCGATGCCCTGATTGCCGCCACGGCGCTGGTTCACGGCATGACGGTCGCCACGCGCAATGTGGCGGATTTCCTTCCAACCGGGGTGGCGGTCATCAACCCATGGGAGTTTGGCTGCTGAGTTGACCTGGCTCATTTCCCTGATGGCAGTTTGTTGTTTTAGTGCGACTTGTGTTGATCCACGGAGATGGACATGGAATCACGCAAGCCAAAGGGAAAGGGGAGGGTCGCATGAAGTCGTTCTGCCTGCTCGACGAGCCATGGCTGGCGGTGCGGATGGGTGATGGACAGGTACGTGAGCTGGGCCTGCTCGAGATCTTCGAGCACGCCGGCGAGATCAGTGCCCTGGCGGAGACGTCACCGCCGAGCCTGATTGCCCAGTATCGGCTGCTGCTGGCGATTGCCCATCGCGCCATCACCGAGGCGCAGGGGCGCTGGACGGATGCGGAACGCATGCGCTGGTACCGGGAAGGTCTCCCCCTGGCCGTGATTCGCGACTATCTGGAACGCTGGCGCGAACGCTTCTGGCTGTTCCACCCGCAGCACCCCTTCCTGCAGGTCGCCGCGCTGGCTGACGCGGAAGAAACCCGCGACAAACTCAAACCCTGGACGCAGATCTCCCTGGACAGCGCCAACGGCAACACCCCGGTGGTGTTCGACCATTCCTGCGACCTGGCACCGCGCAGCATTAGTGCGGCGCATGCCGCGCGCACCTTGCTGGGGTTCCTGCAGTTCACTCCTGGTGGGCTGGTCAAGACGGTGCGTGATTCCGACAAGGCGGGGCCACTGTCGAATACGGCGGCGGTGATGCCGCTGGGCGATTCGCTGGCCCAGAGCCTGTGTCTGGCCCTGCATCCCCCCACCCAGACGGAACATGAAGATCTGCCCGCCTGGGAGCGGGAAGTGCCCACCATTGCCCAGCTGCGTGGCGATCCCGAGCTGGCCACCGGCCCCAACGATCGTTACACCCGGCAGACCCGGGCCGTTCTGCTGCTGGCGGACAACGGGCATCGCGTGCAGTGGATTCGTTTCGCCGCGGGGCTGGCGCTGGCCGATGACCTGCAGGCGCCCGACCCCATGGCCAGCTACCGGGCTGGCAGCAACAGTCTGGTGCGGCTGAGCTTCACCGAGGGTCGCGCCCTTTGGCGTGACCTGCCGGCGCTGCTGCCTGACGCGGAAGGCAAGGCATCGCAGCCGGCCGCCGTGCTGGAGTGGGCGGCCAACCTGCAGTTTCTTCTGGGAAACAATGCCGCGCAGCCACTGCTGGTTGCCGGGCTGGCCAGCGATCAGGCCAAGCTGCTGCGCTGGCGTTCCGAGCGCGTGGTGTTTCCCGCCAGGCTGCTGGCTTCGCCCGATCACGCCAACGAATTGCGTCGCTACGTACGGGATGCCGAAGAGCTGTTCGCCGCCGTGCGCAAGCTGGCGGTCGGCATGCTGGCGGAAACCTTGCCCGATGCCGGCAGCAAGGATACCTGGGCACGGGCACGCAGCATGGTCGACAGCGGGCCGGCGGCGGCCCTGTTCTTTGGCAGCGCCGAACGCCATCTGGGCCGCGTCATGGCGCTGCTGGCAGGCGATGCGCTGGATGAAAGCGAAGCCCTCTGGCGGCAGAGCCTGCATGAGGCGGCACACGCGGCCTGGCGCGCCGTGGTGGCTGGGTTGGGACGAGGCGCCCGGGCGCTGCGTGCCGAGGCGCGCCACTATCCGCGCCTGCTGGGGCTGCTCCGCCCGTTGCGGGACAT
>DATGNS010000298.1:0-13392 GCA_035306625.1 Pseudomonas sp.
CTATGTGCTGCTCGCCACCCTGCTGGCACCCTACCTGCGTCGCTTCGGTACCTACACCGTGCCGGACTTCGTGGGCAAGCGCTATGCCAGCAAGTCAGCGCGCGTGGTGGCGGTCGTGTGTCTGATCATCGTCTCGCTCACCTATGTGATCGGTCAGATGACTGGCGCCGGCGTGGCCTTCGCCCGCTTCCTGGAAGTGAGCTCCGACATGGGCCTCATCATCTCGGCAGTGGTGGTGTTCTTCTACGCGGTGCTGGGCGGCATGAAGGGCGTGACCTACACCCAGGTGGCTCAGTACATCGTGCTGATCCTGGCCTTCACCATTCCCGCCATCTACCTGTCGTTCATCATGACCGGGCACATCCTGCCGCAGACCGGTCTGTTCGGTGAGCACAGCGCGTCGGGCATGCCGCTGCTGCAGAAGCTGGACCAGGTTGTCCGAGATCTCGGCTTCCAGGACTACACCGCCGATGTGTCCAACAAGTGGAACATGTTCCTGTTCACCCTGACCCTGATGGTGGGTACGGCAGGTCTGCCCCACGTGATCATCCGCTTCTTCACCGTGCCGAACATCCAGGATGCGCGCTGGTCGGCGGGCTGGGCTCTGGTCTTCATTGCCCTGTTCTACACCACCGTGCCGGCCCTGGCCGCGATGTCTCGCCTGAACCTGCTGGAGACGGTCTATCCGAACGGTACCGATCAGCCCGCGCTGGTTTACGAAGAGCGTCCGGAGTGGTTCAAGAACTGGGAAGTCACCGGCCTTCTGGTCTTCGAAGACAAGAACAACGACGGCCGTATCCAGTTCTACAACGACGGCACCCTGCCCACCCCGGACAAGTCCTTCGACAAGGCCGAGGAGCGTGGCTGGGCTGGTAACGAGCTGAAGGTGAACAACGACATCCTGGTGATCGCCGTGCCGGAAATTGCCAACATGCCTGCCTGGCTGATTGGCCTGATGGCTGCCGGTGCCATTGCCGCGTCGCTGTCGACAGCGTCCGGTCTGCTGCTGGCCATCTCGTCGGCACTGAGTCACGACCTGTTGAAGAACACCCTGACGCCGAACATCACGGACAAGCAGGAGATGCTCTACGCACGCATGTCGATGACGGGCGCCATCATCGTCGCGACCTGGCTGGGTCTCAATCCCCCGGGCTTTGCGGCGCAGACGGTGGCCCTGGCGTTCGGCATGGCGGCATCCTCGATCTTCCCGGCGCTGATGATGGGTATCTTCTTTGCCCGCATCAACAGCAGGGGCGCGGTTGCAGGCATGCTGGCCGGTTCGCTCTTCACCATCGGCTACATCTTCACCTATCTGGGCATCTTCTTTATCCCGGGAACCAACCTCCTGGCGAATACTCCGAGCGAGTGGATCCTCGGTATTTCGCCGCTGTCGGTGGGTTGCATTGGCGCGCTGATCAACTTCACCGTCGCCATCACTGTTTCCGTGATGACCGAGAAGCCGTCCGAAGAAATTCAGGAAATGGTGCGTCGTGTACGCTATCCGTAAGGCCTGAATGGTGTAGGATAAGACTGCAAACCATTAGTGGGCTTTCTATTGAAGGCCCACTTTTTTATTCGGAGTAATAATAAAAATGATATGGCACCTTTTCGCTGTGTTGATTGTGGGTCTTTGCGGAGGCGCCTTCATTCATTTGCTGAGAAAGCTGAGTGGCGGCAGGCTGCCCAAATGGACGGTCTCGGCCGGCGCCGGCTTGTGCATGTTCGGCTACCATGCCTATTACGACTACAGCTGGTATGAATTCAAGGTCAGTCAGCTGCCCGAAGAAAGTATCGTCGTCTACGAGAAGCACACCACTACCCTGTTCAAGCCGTGGAGCTACATTTCGCCGGTGATCAATGCCTTCACCGTGTTTGACGGCACTTACCGGCGTACCGAACAGAACCACCAGGAAATCGTGGAGTATTACACCTACCACTTCATGAAGGATCCGGCTGAAACCCATCTCGTCTTCGAGACGATATTGAACTGCAGTACCCGGGAGCGCGCCGTTCTGGAACAGGGCAAGCCCGCAAGCGAAACCCTGTTTGAACGGGTTGAATCCAGCGACAAGGTCTATCAGCTGGTCTGTAACTGATATCCCTCCATACTTCGCGCAATCGGTACGCCAGTGGCCCACCGGCCGAGGCCGGACCGGTTGCCGCGCACGCCACCACCCGGGCGGCGTCCTGTTCCCTGGCCAGAGCGGCTGTCGGCGCCGCGCATCGCCGGTCAGGGCCTCATCGCGCTGGCGCAACCGTCAGTACCGCATGGTGCCCCTGCAGGAACGAAGAGCATCCTGGCGAACAGGCGGCAAGGGGGGCGGAACTTCGCTTTACTTGCTGAACAACGCTCCCGCGGGAACCCTCCGGAGATTGCTCATGTCCTTCGATTCCGAACATTTCGAGCTGCTGTTGCGTCAGGCCCGCGAGCAGGCCGATCAGGCC
This sequence comes from Pseudomonas sp., assembly GCA_035306625.1. GTDB lineage: Bacteria > Pseudomonadota > Gammaproteobacteria > Pseudomonadales > Pseudomonadaceae > Serpens. Next base: position 2,446 of record DATGNS010000298.1, read on the forward strand.
CTGGCAAAGGGTGATGCGCGGCTGCAGCATGCCGCCTTTCTGAGCCTTCTGGACGCGGTGCGCCAGCTGGGTGCGGCCTCGGGCGACTGGCGTCGCATGGTGGCGCGAGCCACCGAGGATTTTCAGGGCGACGAGGGCATCTGACCCTCGCACGATACGCTGGGCGGGGCCCGCTGCGACCAGCAGGGAAGGGCTCGCGGCGGATGCCGCTCCCACGGGGCTGTGGCGCTCAGGCCTGTACCGTGGCGGCCGGATTGATCACCCGCCCCAGGCCCAGGTTGCGCAGCGCCAGATTCAGGGTGCTGTGAATGACGTGCGGGTTGTCGATGCGCATGACCTCCTCCAGCAGCTCGCGAGCCTTGCTGGCGGTGATCTGGCGCAGCAGCCATTTCACCTTGGGCAGGTGGGTGGCGTTCATCGACAGGCTGTCGAAGCCCATGGCCAGCAGCAGCACGGCCGCCAGCGGATTGCCGGCCATTTCGCCACAGATGCTTACCGGCTTGCCTTCGGCATGGGTGCCTTCCACCACCTGGCGCAGCGCCTGCAGCACGGCCGGGTGCAGGAAGTCGTAGAGATCGGCCACCCGCGGGTTGTTGCGGTCGACCGCCAGCAGGTACTGGGTCAGGTCATTGGAGCCGACAGAAATGAAGTCCACCTGCCGGGCCAGTTCGCGAATCTGATAGACCGCCGCCGGGATCTCGATCATCACCCCCACCGGCGGCATCGGCACGTTCACTCCTTCGTCGCGCACCTCGCTCCAGGCGCGGTGAATCAGGTGCAGGGATTCCTCCACTTCCAGCACGCCCGAGATCATCGGCAGCAGGATGCGCAGGTTCTCCAGGCCCTCGCTGGCCTTGAGCATGGCACGCACCTGCACCAGGAAGATCTCCGGGTGGTCCAGGGTGACGCGGATGCCGCGCCAGCCCAGGAAGGGGTTCTGTTCCTTGATGGGGAAGTAGGACAGCGACTTGTCGCCGCCGATGTCCAGGGTGCGCATGGTGACCGGCTGCGGGTGGAAGGCGGCCAGCTGTTCGCGGTAGATGGCGGCCTGTTCCTTCTCGCTGGGGAAGCGCTCGCCATTCATGAACGGCACTTCGCTGCGGTACAGGCCGACCCCTTCCGCGCCGCGCTGCTGGGCGCGGGCCACGTCGGCCAGCAGGCCGGTATTGACCCACAGCGGCATGCGCTGGCCATCCAGGGTCACGCAGGGCAGGGCGCGCAGCGACTCCAGGCCCTGGGTCAGCTGGCGTTCCTCCTCCATCACCTCGGCGTACTGCTTGCGCAGCAGGGCGCTGGGGTTGGTGAACACCTCGCCATGGTAGCCGTCGACGATCATCTCGATGCCGTCCACCTTGGCGTAGGGCAGGTCGACCGCGCCGACCACGGTGGGAATGCCCATGGCGCGCGCCAGGATGGCCACGTGGGAGTTGCCCGAGCCCTGGGTGGATACCAGGCCCACCAGCTTGCCTTCCGGCACATCGGCGAGCATGGCCGGGGTCAGCTCCTCGCTGACCAGGATGGTGTTGTCGTGGTAGACGAGGGTCTGCTGACGCTCCTGCTGCAGATGGGCGAGCAGGCGGCGGCCGAGGTCGCGTACGTCCGAGGCGCGTTCGCTCAGGTAGGGGTCGCCCATCTGCTCGAAACGCTGGACGTGACCGCGCACCACCTGACTGAGGGCGCCCTGCGCCCACTGGCCGGCCTTGATGCGTTGCACGACTTCCTTACTGAGTGCGGCGTCGTCGAGCATCATCAGGTAGACGTCGAAGAGGGCGCGTTCGTCCGGGCGCAGCTGGTTGGCCAGCTTGGCCGAAAGGGTCTGCAGCTCCTCGCGAACCGCCGCCAGAGCGCTCTGATAACGCTGCAGTTCGGCCTCGATGTCCTCGGCGGGACGATCGGGAACCACATCGAGGTCGGCGGGCGGCAGCACCACCACGGCCTTTCCGATGGCGGCGCCGGGTGCGCCGGCGATGCCGACGAAACGCGCTTCCTGGATGCCCTTGCCCTGCCTGCCCAGGCCGCGGATCGAGCCGGTGGCTTCGGCATGGGCGATCACGCCGGCCAGCTGGGCGCTCATGGTGACCAGGAAGGCTTCCTCGCCCTCGTCGAACTGGCGGCGTTCCTTCTGCTGCACCACCAGCACGCCCATCACCCGCCGGTGATGGATGATCGGCGCGCCCAGGAACGAGGCATAGCGTTCCTCGCCGGTCTCGGCGAAGTAGCGGTAGCGTGGGTGTTCGGAGGCGCGCTCCAGGTTCAGCGGCTCCTCGCGGCTGCCCACCAGGCCCACCAGGCCCTCGTTGGGTGACATGCTGACCTTGCCAATGGCGCGCTTGTTGAGACCTTCGGTGGCCATCAGCACGTAGCGGTTGGTTTCCGGATCAAGCAGGTAGACCGAGCACACCTGGCTGCCCATGGCCTCCTTGACGCGCTGCACGATGATGGCCAGGGCCGCCTTCAGGTCCTGGGCGGCGTTCACTTCCTGGACGATCTTGCGCAGCGTGTTCAGCATTTCGATGGCGGTCTCCTTGTCAGTCCCGCACCGGCAGGCGCGGGGCCAGTTCCTTCAGGGCGCGGCGGTAGACCTCACGCTTGAAGGTGACCACCTGGCCGAGGGGATACCAGTAACTGACCCAGCGCCAGCCATCGAATTCCGGCTTGCCGGTCAGATCCATGCGTACCCGGGTGTCATCGCTGAGCAGGCGCAGCAGGAACCACTTCTGCTTCTGGCCGATGCACAGCGGCTGGCTGTGGGTGCGCACCAGGCGTTGCGGCAGCCGGTAGCGCAGCCAGCCCCGGGTGCAGGCCAGGATGCGCACGTCGTGGGGATCAAGGCCGACCTCCTCGTTCAACTCGCGATACAGGGCCTGCTCGGGGGTCTCATCGGCATTGATGCCCCCCTGGGGAAACTGCCAGGCGTCCTGGTTGATGCGGCGCGCCCAGAGTACCTGCCCGACATCGTTGGTCAGGATGATGCCGACATTGGGGCGGAAACCATCGGAGTCGATCACGGCGGATCACCTCACAAAACTCGTGGTCGGCATTGTTCCACAAAAACCGATGGCCCCGAAAGCGAAGCCTGATGCCGATTTTCGTCTTCAGTGGCACGCGGTAAGTCGCTATGCTCTGCGGCCATTTGGTTCGCGTACCGAGGTGAGTGGTGGCCCTGGCCCTTTTCGATCTGGACAATACCCTGCTGGCCGGCGACAGCGATCATGCCTGGGGCGAGTTTCTCTGCCGGCGCGGTCTGGTGGACGCCGAAACCTACCGGGCCCGCAATGACGCCTTCTACCAGGACTATCTGGACGGCTGCCTGGACGTGCAGGCCTACCAGGATTTCTGCCAGGAACTGCTCGGGCGCAGCGACATGGCCCAGCTGGAGGCCTGGCACCGCGAGTTCATGGCCGAGTGCATCGAGCCCATCATCCTGGCCCAGGGTGAGGCGCTGATCCGCCGTCATCAGGAGGCCGGCGACCGGGTGGTGATCATCACCGCCACGAACCGCTTCATCACTGCGCCGATCGCTGCCCGGCTGGGCGTGGACACCCTGCTGGCCACCGAGTGCGGCATGGAGAACGGTCGCTACACCGGGCGCAGCGTCGACGTGCCTTGCTTCCAGGACGGCAAGGTGGTGCGCCTGGAGCGCTGGCTGGCGGAGAATGGCGTGAGCCTGGAGGGTAGCTGGTTCTACAGCGACTCGCGCAACGACCTGCCGCTGTTGTCGCGGGTCAGCAACCCGGTTGCTGTCGACCCCGATCCCATCCTGCGCGCCGAGGCCGAGGCGCGCGGCTGGCCGGTGATCTCCCTGCGCTGATTCGCTTTCGGTCGGCGCGTTTCCAGCGGTCAGGCGCGCCGTGCGGCGCGATGTGGGCACGAACGACGTTGCCCCACCCTACGACGCTCGACTTCCGCGCCCAGCGCTGGTGGGCCTGCGTCGGCTTTGGCAGGAGCGGCTGCAGCCGCGATGCCTTCAGGCACCGCGCCCGCCAGTGACCATCAGCGCCAGAATCAGCAGCAGCAGGCCCAGCGCGGTCACGGCGACGGCAAAACTGATCGGCAGAAAGCGCGGCGACTGCACAGGGTCACGCCTCAATGGCTGCAGCCGCGCCGCCAGCAGCAACCAGGCAATCCCCGTCAGCAGATACAGGCAGGCGCTGCCCAGCACCCAGGTTTCGCCCAGGGGAATGGCCTGCAGATGCAGCAGCCACCAGGCCACCACAGGCGCCGCGATGGCCAGGGCCAGCAGGGCCGGGGGGCCGACGCTCAGCAGATGGTGCTGATCCGCCCAGGCCGGCCAGGCGGTGGCGCGCCAGCGCTGCCAGAGCAGCGCGCCGAAGGCGGCGGTCAGCGCCAGCAGCAGGGCGGCCAGCAGGCCCAGCAGGATCTTCAGGCTCAGCACGGTATCCATGGCGGCGTCCTCTCTGTCGACCGCAGCAGTCTAGACAGAGAGTCGCCGACACGCGGTGGCGCGCAGGTCATCCGAGGAACAGCTGATAGGCGGGGTTGTCGGTCTCGTCCCAATAGGGATAGCCGATGGTCTCCAGCGCCGCCGTCAGCAGATGCAACTCGTCCTCGGGCACCTGCAGGCCGGCCAGCACGCGGCCGTCGGCGGCGCCGTGGTTGCGGTAGTGGAACATGCTGATGTTCCAGCGGCCGCCCAGCTTGTTGAGGAAGTTGAACAGGGCGCCGGGGCGCTCCGGGAACTCGAAGCGCAGGATGCGCTCGCCGCGCACGCCGTTGGCGCGGCCGCCCACCATGTGGCGCAGGTGCAGCTTGGCCAGCTCGTTCTCGGTCAGGTCCAGCACCGGGAAGCCCTTTTCGCGCAGGCTTTCCAGCAGCGCCTCGCGGGGATCGTGCTCGGGGTGGGTCTGCACGCCGACGAAGATGTGCGCCTGCTCGGGGTTGTTGTAGCGGTAGTTGAACTCGGTGATCTGCCGCTTGCCGATGGCCTGGCAGAACTGCTTGAAGCTGCCCGGCTGCTCGGGGATGGTCACCGCGATGATGGCCTCGCGCTGCTCGCCCAGCTCGGCGCGCTCGGCCACGTGGCGCAGGCGGTCGAAGTTGATGTTGGCGCCCGAGTCCACGGCGACCAGCACCTGGCCGGTGACCCCTTCGCGCGCCACGTACTTCTTGATGCCCGCCACGCCCAGCGCACCGGCCGGCTCGGTGATCGAGCGGGTATCGTCGTAGATGTCCTTGATGGCTGCGCACAGTTCGTCGGTGCTGACAGTGATCACCTCGTCGACGAAATGCCGGCACACCGCAAAGCAGTACTCGCCGATCTGCGATACCGCCACGCCGTCGGCGAACAGGCCCACCTGGGGCAGCACCACCCGCTCGCCCGCGGCCATGGCCTGGTGCAGGCAGTCGGCGTCCTCCGGCTCGACACCGATCACCTTGATGTCGGGGCGCAGGTACTTCACGTAGGCGGCGATGCCGGCGATCAGCCCGCCGCCGCCCACCGGCACGAAGATGGCGTCCAGCTGGTTCTGCTGCTGGCGCAGGATCTCCATGGCCACCGTGCCCTGGCCGGCGATCACGTCCGGATCGTCGTAGGGATGGATGTAGACCAGGCCCTTTTCCTCCACCAGCTTCAGGGAGTGGGCCAGTGCCTCGGGGAAGGCGTCGCCGTGCAGCACCACCTTGCCGCCCCGGGCGCGCACGCCCTGCACCTTGAGCTCCGGGGTGGTGCGCGGCATGACGATGGTGGCCTTGATGCCCAGGTGACGGGCCGCCAGGGCCACCCCCTGGGCATGGTTGCCGGCCGAAGCGGTGACCACGCCGCGGGCGCGCTCCTCCTCGGTCAGCTGGGCAATGCGGTTGTAGGCGCCACGAATCTTGAAGGAGAACACCGGCTGCAGGTCCTCGCGCTTGAGCAGGATCTGGTTGCCCAGACGCTCCGACAGCTGGCGGGCGAGTTGCAGGGGAGTTTCCTCGGCAACGTCGTAGACGCGCGAGGTGAGGATCTTCTTGACGTATTGTTCGAGCATCGTGGCGATTCTGGCGGGCGAGTTTGGAAAGCGATGCAGTCTACTCCCTCGTCGCGCGGGGCGCACGGGGCGTGGCGGGGGTATAATTCCGGCCTTCGTCTCTCCCAGGCATTTCGTGATGAACCAGGATCAGCTCAAGCAGGCCGTGGCCCAGGCCGCCGTCGACCACATTCTTCCCCGCCTCGAACGCAACAGCGTGATCGGAGTGGGCACCGGCTCCACCGCCAACTTCTTCATCGACGCCCTGGCCCGCCACAAGATGGATTTCGACGGCGCCGTGGCCAGTTCCGAGGCCACTGCCCAGCGCCTGAAGGACCATGGCATTCCGGTCTATGACCTGAATTCGGTGGCCGAGCTGGAGTTCTACGTGGACGGCGCCGACGAGGCCAACGAGCGCCTGGAGCTGATCAAGGGCGGCGGCGCCGCGCTGACCCGTGAGAAGATCGTCGCCGCCGTGGCGCGCACCTTCATCTGCATCGCCGACGCCAGCAAGCTGGTGCCGGTGCTGGGCAACTTCCCGCTGCCGGTGGAGGTGATTCCCATGGCCCGCAGCCACGTGGCGCGCCAGCTGGTGAAGCTCGGTGGCGATCCGGTCTACCGCGAGGGCGTGGTGACCGACAATGGCAACGTGATCCTCGATGTGCACAACCTGCACATCACCGACGCGGTGCAGCTGGAGACGGACATCAACGCCATCGTCGGCGTGGTCACCAACGGACTCTTTGCCGCGCGTCCGGCGGACCTGCTGCTGCTGGGCACTGCGCAGGGGGTGAAGACCCTGACCCGGACCTGAGCACCGGGTGTGTCGGTGGATCGCGTTTCATCGATCCGCCAACGCGCGCGCCGTGCCGGCGCGATGGTGGACAAGAAAGACGTTGTCCACCCTGCGAGCTTCTTCCCCATAGGGGCCGTCAGGCGCAACGGTGCGCGAAGCGGCCTACGCTTGTGGACAGGCGCACAGCACAGGAGGTGTTGCCATGTCCCCCGGCAAGTTCCAATTGAAGAAGGCCCGCAATGGCCAGTTCCACTTCAACCTGCTGGCCAGCAACGGCCAGGTCATCCTTTCCAGCGAACAGTACAAGGCCCGCGATTCGGCGCTCAACGGCATCGAGTCGGTGCGGCGCAATGCCCTGCGCGAGGGTGCGTTCGAGGTGAAGGAGAGCGGCAACGGCAAGCACTACTTCGTGCTCAAGGCCAGCAACGGCCAGGTGGTCGGTCAGAGTCAGCAGTACGCCAGCCGGGCCGGTGCCGAGCAGGGCTGCGAATCGGTGCGCCGCCATGCGCCGGAGGCCGTGCTGACCGAGGAAGTGAGCACGCCGTGAACGAAAATGCCGCGCCTGGTGAGGCGCGGCATTTCTTCGTGAGCGCTGGTGCGATCAGATGCGGAAGCGGCTGACCATCGAGGTCAACTGATTGCCCAGGCGTGCCAGCTCGGTGCTGGACTTGGCGATTTCCTGGGCGGCCACCGTGGTCTGCTCGGTGACGTCGCGTACGCCGCTGACGCTGCGGCTGATCTGCTCGGCGACCACGCTCTGCTGTTCGGCGGCGGCGGCGATCTGCTGGTTCATCGACTGGATGTTGGACACCCCTCGGTTGATGCTGCCCAGGGCCTCGCCAGCCTTGCGGGTCAGCTCCACGCTGTTGCCGGCCAGGCTGTGGCTGCTGCTGAGGCTGCTGGCTACCCGCTGGGTGCCGCTCTGCAGGCCGGCCACCAGCTCTTCGATTTCCTCGGTGGACTGCTGGGTGCGCTGGGCCAGGGTGCGCACCTCGTCGGCGACCACCGCGAAGCCGCGACCGGCCTCGCCGGCACGAGCGGCCTCGATGGCGGCGTTCAGAGCCAGCAGGTTGGTCTGCTCGGCTACCGTCTTGATCACGTCCATGACGCTGCCGATCTTGTTGCTTTCCTGCTCCAGCTGGGTCATGGCCTCGGTGGAGCGGCTGACCTCCTGGGCCAGACGTTCGATCTGGGCAATGACATCATTCACCACCTGGTCACCCTGGCGGGCTTCGCCTTCCGCCTCGTTGGCCGCCCGGGCCGCCAGCTCGGCGTTGCGCGCCACATCCTGCACGGTGGCGGACATCTCGTGCATGGCGGTGGCCACCTGGTCGGTTTCTTCCTTCTGCTTGCCGACGCCGGTGCTGGTCTGCTCGGTGACCACCGACAGCTCCTCGGCGGAGCTGGCGATCTGCGCGGCGCTGTCACGGATGCCGCCAATCAGGGTGCGCAGGGTGCCGGCCATGTCCTGGATGCCGCGCTGCAGCGCGCCCAGCTCGTCGCGGCGGGTGACCCGGGTTTCGCTGGTCAGGTCGCCATCGGCGATGCGTTTGGCGATCTCCAGGGTTTCCTGCAGCGGCTGGGTGATCTGCCGGGAAATCATGGCGGCGGCCAGGATGCCCAGGGCCAGGGCCCCCAGCACGGCGACAATCTGAAGGATGCGGGACTGGGTGCTGTCCTCGTCGCGCAGCACGTACTGGGTGCGCTGCAGCTCGGCGGCGGTCTGCACCAGCTGAGCGGCGTGGCGGTCCAGCTCCTGGCCGATCGCGTTGATCGTCATGACGTGCTTCTTGTAGTCGTCCAGCGGTGCGAAGTAGGCCTGCATGGCCGCCTTCAGCTGGCGCAGCTCGCCGGGGAAGTACAGGGTGAGCAGGGGCTCCACGTCCTGCAGGGCGGCCCCGGTCTTCTGCATCTGATTGCTCAGGGTGCGCTCGCGATCCGCCGAGCGGGTCATCATGAAGCCGCGCACCTCATAGCGAGTCATGAGGAACTCGTCGTTGAAGGTGGTGAAGCCGACGATCAGGGAATCACGCTGGGGAATGCCGGCATCCATGGCGCGGATCTTGTCGCGCAGGCTGTTGACCTGTTCGATCAGGGTGTTGCCGGCGGCAATCATGGCCCGCCGGGCCACATGGGTCTCCGCGAAGGCGGTACGGACCTGCTGCAGGGCCTGGGCGTAGCTGTTGATCGGTGCGGTCATGGCGTTGATCCGCTGACGGTTTGCCTCCAGGGTCAGGGGCAGGGTCAGCAGGCGACCGTGCAGCTCCTGCAGCTCGGCCAGCCTGTCCTGGGCGCGCAGGCCCGCTTCATCGCTGCCGTCCGCCACCACGTACTCGAGGCGGGAGATCTGCAGGCGGTTGGTGGCCGAATCGAGACGGGCGATCTCGCCCAGCACGTCGACGCGGAAGATCATCTTGTTGAGGCTGTTCCAGCCAATCAGGGCAAGCAGCAGCGTGATGGCCAGGACCACGCCGAAGCCGAATCCGAGCTTGCGACTGACGCTCAGATTGCCAAACCAACTTTTCATGAGAGTTCTCCGGGATATTCCCTGTCTGCGAGGACTGCGGGAGCGGAATCTTGGCGCCAGCTTTCCGCCTTTTACGCGGGGGGTATCGGCTGCGCCGAACGCTGCTTTAACGAAGTCCGCTATGCGGAACAGGGTTTCGGATCGGCGGCCGGGCATAAAAAAACGCCGCGAAGCGCGGCGTTCCGGATGCGGGCTCAGACGGTGAGCAGCCAGTCGTAATCCACCGTCAGGGGCGCGTGCTGGGAGAAGCGGGGCTGACGGGGCAGCTTGGCGGCGCGCACGAAGCGGCGCATGCCGGGGGTGAGCAACTGATAGTCCAGGCGCCAGCCCAGGTTCAGGGTCTCGGCCTGCTCGCTGTCCGGCCACCAGCTGAACAGATCGCCCTCGCGGGTGACTTCGCGCAGCGCGTCCACGTAACCCATGGTGCCCAGCACCTGATCCATCCACGCCCGTTCCGGCGGCAGGAAGCCGGGCAGCTGCTGACAGTCGCGCCAGTTCTTCACATCCTGCTTCTGGTGGGCCAGGAACAGCGAGCCGCAATACAGGTACTCGCGGCGCTTGCGGCGCTGCTTGTCCAGGTAGCGGGCGAACTCTTCCATGAACTTGAACTTCTGGTTCAGCTGCTCGTCGCCGCCACGACCGTCGGGCAGCAGCAGGCTGGAGATGCTGAGCTTGTCGAAGTCGGCCTGCAGATACCGCCCGTAGCGATCGGCCAGCTCGAAGCCCAGGCCGCTGATCACCGCCTTGGGCTGCAGCCGCGAATACAGGGCCACGCCGCCCTGGCTGGGCACCTCGGCTTCGGCGGCGTACAGGTAGTAGCCATCCAGCTGGTAGGCCGGGTCCTCGAGGTCGTAGACGGAGGCCCGGGTATCCTGCAGGCAGATCACATCGGCATTCTGGGCCTGAAGCCAACTGAGCAGGCCGCGTTCGGCAGCTGCCTGGATGCCGTTCACGTTCAGGTTGATGATCCGCATATGTCTCTCGAAGTCTTGTGGGGGCGAACGAAGGGGTCAGCCCCCCGGAATCGCTGGGTAAGCGATTCGGGTGTACGTAAAACCGGCTTCGTGGGCCGGCGGCGAGAATGGTGCGGATCTTACCATTGCCGGCGCTCAGAACGCAGCGTTGCGTTGTGCCGGCGGGCCGGCATGCGGGGCGCGTGGCGGGGGTGTATCATGCCGCGCGTTTGCCACCGGCCATTTGCGGAATTTCCACATGCAGGCGTATCAGCGCGACTTCATTCGTTTTGCCATCGAGCGCGGGGTGCTGCGCTTCGGCGAATTCACCCTCAAGTCCGGGCGCACCAGCCCCTATTTCTTCAACGCCGGCCTGTTCAACAGCGGCGCTGCGCTGGCGCAGCTGGGACGCTTCTATGCCGAGGCGGTGGTCGACAGCGGTCTGGAGTTCGACGTGCTGTTCGGCCCGGCCTACAAGGGCATTCCGCTGGCAGCGGCCACCGCCGTGGCACTGGCCGAGCGGCATGGCCGCGACCTGCCCTGGTGCTTCAACCGCAAGGAGGCCAAGGACCACGGCGAGGGCGGCACCCTGGTGGGCGCGCCGCTGCAGGGCCGCGTGCTGATCATCGACGACGTGATCACTGCCGGCACCGCCATTCGCGAGGTGATGCAGATCATCAACGCCCAGGGTGCCACGCCGGCCGG
>DATGNS010000299.1:0-2108 GCA_035306625.1 Pseudomonas sp.
CGTTGACCGCCCTACGGGTTCCGCATGGCACTCACGCTTCCACCGCCGCCCACTGCTTGTTCAGGCGCTTGTCCGACACCGGCATCCTGGTGCCCAGCTGCTGGGCCCACAGCGACACCCGGTACTCTTCCAGCATCCAGCGGTACAGGGTCAGCGCCGGGTCGCGCTTGCCCTCCTGCTGGTGCTTCTTCAGGCGCGCCTGGTACTGCTCCCAGTAGCCGGCCAGCTCACCGCTCCACACGCGGTCGCGCTGCAGCTGGGCGCCGATCTTGTCGAAGCGCTGCTCGACGGCCTTCAGGTAGCGCGGATATTCCTTCAGCCATTCGAGCGGGGTTTCGCGCACGAAGCCGGGGTAGATCAGGTTGCCCAGCTGCGCCTTGATGTCGTTGAGCGCCACCGCCTGGGCCAGGTCGATGCGCCCCTTGAAGCGCTTCTGCAGGGCGTGCCAGTGCTTGAGGATTTCCAGCACCAGGCGCGCCAGGCGCTCGGCATGCTCGGTCCAGGCACCGCGCTTGCGTTCGGCCAGCGAGGCCAGGGCCGCGCCGTCGCGCGGCAGCGACTCCTCGCCTTCGAGGATGCAGCTGTCCAGGCTGGCCAGCAGGATGTCCTCGGTCAGCGCCTCGACGCGGCCAAGCTCGCGGTAGAGCATGCCCATGTCGGTCAGTCCCGGCAGCTTGCCGCGCAGGAACCTGGCCTGTTCACTCAGCTGTTGCAGCAGCAGACGCTGCAGGGCGCGACGGTGCTGGAACTCGGCCTCGGCCTGGGTGGGGAAGCGTCCTTCCTTGACCACCCCGCCCTCTTCCACCAGCGCCGGATACACCGTCATGGCCAGGCCGGCGATCTTCTGCTGGGCCTTCTCGGCCACGGGCGCGAAGCCCTTGGCCTCCACCGGCTTCTGCTGCTCGGCCTTCTGGGTCGGCAGCGCCAGCGCCGCCTGGCTGGCCTCGCTGAAGCGTGCGGTGAGTTCCGCCAGGTCACGCCCTTCGCCGAGGAACCTGCCGCGCGCGTCCACCACCTCGATGTTCATGCGCAGATGCGGCTCGACCTTCTCGGCGGCTTCCAGCCAGGCCTCGTCCGGCACCCGTGCGCCGGTCATGCGCTGCAGTTCGCGGCCGAGCGCCGCCGGCAGCGAGCCTTCGCCGAAGGGAATCTTGCCCAGCGCGGCGCGCACGAAGTCCGGCACCGGCACGAAGTTCTTGCGAATGGCCTTGGGCAGGTTGCGCACCAGCTCGATGGCGCGGGCTTCCAGCAGACCGGGCACCAGCCACTCCAGCCGCTCGGCCGGCAGTTGCGGCAGCAAGGGCGCCGGCACGCGCAGCGTCACGCCATCGCGTGGATGGCCCGGCTCGAAGTGATAGCTGAGCGGCAGCTGCAGCTCACCGAGCAGCAGATGGTCCGGGTACTGGGCGGCGGTGACCTCGTCGGCGTCGCGAGCCAGCACGTCCTCCTCGCGCATCAGCAGCAGCTGCGGGTCCTTCTGGCTCTCGCGCTTGTACCAGTTCTCGAAACTGGCGGCCTGGTAGATGTCCTGGGGGATGCGCGCGTCGTAGTAGGCGAACAGGGTGTCCTCGTCGGCGAGGATGTCGCGCCGGCGCGCCTTGGCTTCCAGCTCGTCGAACAGCTCCAGCAGGTCGCGGTTTTCCTTCAGGCACCTGGCGCGACTGTTGATCTCGCCGCGCACCAGCCCTTCGCGGATGAACAGCTCGCGGGCCGCGGGCGGGTCGATGGGCCCGTAATGCACCGGGCGCTTGCCGACCACGATCAGCCCGTACAGGCTGACCTGCTCGTAGGCCACCACCTGGCCGCGCTTCTTCTCCCAGTGCGGCTCGAAGTGGTTCTTCTTGACCAGGTGGACGGCCAGCGGCTCGATCCAGTCCGGCTCGATCTTCGCTACCATGCGCGCGAACAACCTGGTGGTTTCCACCAGCTCGGCAGCCATCACCCACTGCGGCTTCTTGCGGCCGATGACGCTGGAGGGATGGATCCAGAAGCGTCGCTGGCGCGCGCCCAGGTAGTCGCCGTCCTCGGTCTTGGTGCCGATCTGGCTGAGCAGGCCGGAGAGGATGGCCTGGTGCACGGCGGCGTACCCCCTGGCGCGCTGCGCGGCG
>DATGNS010000300.1:0-8104 GCA_035306625.1 Pseudomonas sp.
GGCGATGGGGCGACCGAACTGGTGGCGCTCGAGGGTATAGGCAACGCTCATGTCCAGGCACGCCTGGGCGCCCCCCAGCTGCTCGGCGGCCAGCATGATGGCGCCGATCCGCAGGCACTGCTCGAGCCCGGCCCAGGCCTCGCCCTCGGCCCCGACCCGGGCAGCCGCGGCAACGTCGACACCGGCCAGCTCCAGCCGGCCCAGCCGCCGCGTCTGATCCAGGGTCGGCAGCGGCGTGCGCGTGACACCGGCAGCGTCGGCCTCCACGGCAAACAGGCAGACCCCCTGGGCATCGCGACTCCCAGGCAGCCGCGCCGCCACCAGCAGCAGGTCCGCGGCCTGAAGCTCGAGCACCTGACGGCACTCGCCTTCGAGCCGATACCCCTCCGCCGTGGGCGTGGCCACGACCGAGAGGGTCTCGGGCCCCCAGGGCTGAGCGCCGCCGAAGGCCAGGGTGGCGACCCGCCGCCCGGTTGCCATCTCCGCCAGCCAGCGCTGCTGTGCATCGTTTTCGCCGACACAGCGTAGCGCCAGGGTCGCAAGGCAAGCGCTGGCCAGGAAGGGGGCACAGAACAGCCGTCGCCCCATCTGCTCCATCAGCAGCGCTAGCTCGACGGGGCCAAGCCCCAGCCCCTCATGGACCTCCGGCACCGCCAGCGCCGGCCAGGCCAGCTCCTCGGCTACCGTGCGCCAGACGGCGGGATCATGCCCCGCCTCGCTCTGCATGGCCACCCGCACCGCGGTGGAATCGGACAGCTCGGCCAGCAGGCTCTCGGCGGAGTCGCGGATCATCCTCTGCTCGTCCGTCAGGCTAAACTCCATCGGACACCCTCCCGTTAGTCAGATGGCCTCAATCCTTGCCTCTTTTCTGAGCCCGGACATACCGCAACAGGACTAGGGGCGGGCGGCGCTTTTCGCCTTCTCCCTAGCAAGGGGTGGCCTGCCGGTATGGTTCACCGCCCAGGGCACCTCGAGGCCAAGCTATCAGCCAGATATCGCCTGGATATCCCTGCGCCTGGCCAGCCAGGGCGTCAGCGCCAGCGCCAGGACCAGCATGCCCAGCATGAGGTAGCCCACGTTGGTGATCGCACCACCCAGAGAGGCGACATTGATGGTTTCCAGCACCTGGTCGATTTCATTGCCGGTGGCCAGTAGAGCGGCCATCAGTTCGGCGCTCAGCTCGGCAGAGTGGGCACCCGACGCGGCGAAGAGCTCTGCAGAGAGGCTGTCACTCAGCTGCATTTTTTCGGCGGTTTCGTCGACAACACGCCGCGTATGCAGGGTCGAAGAGAGGCCAAATATGGCCAGCGCAAAGGAGGAGCCCGTGGGCGACCCGAGGTCGCGCAGCATGCTGAACAGGCCGGACCCCGCCCCGGACTTGTGGGGTGGCACCGCGCCCAGGGCCAGCTTCATCGTGGCGGTACTGTTGGATGCCAGCATGACGCCAATGAAGCCTGCCATGATCAGCACAGTAACCAAGGGCACGCTGACGTCCATCCGCACGAAATACAGCATCGCCAGCAGGCTGCCCAGCAGTGAAAGAATGGAGATCAGCCTGGGCTCAAAACGATCGATCAGCTTGCCGGCGACCGGAGAGGCCAGCATGGTGCAGCCGAACAGAGCAAGAGTGACCATGCCGAACTGGGAGGCAGACCCTCCGGGGCGATTATTGATGAAGAAGGCCAGTGAATAGACGATGCCGCTGTTCATCAGCATCTGGATCCAGTAGATGGCGCTGGGAACCGCAAAGTGCCGATCCTTGAGAAGGCTGACGTCAAGAATAGGCGTTGCATGCCGCCCGCTGTGACGCCATAGCAGCAGCAGGCTGATGACGCCCGTCACCACCACGGCCCAGGTAACCCAGGAGGCGCGACCAAAGTTCGCCGCCCAGGTGGGCAGCGACAGCAGGGCGGCAATGGTGATGAACAGCATAACCGCGCCACGGGCGTCAAACTTTCCGGCGGCAGCCTCTCCCCGACTCTCCGGCACCCAAACCAGCAGCGGCAAGAGACCGAGAAACGCCAGAATGCCGCTGATGATATAGACACTCGGCCAGCCAAAGGCATCGATCAGAAGGCCACCCAGCAGGCCGCCTGTGGCCGCCCCCAGGGTCATGATAAACATCATCAGCCCCAGAGCCGTGCCGCGCTTCTCCTCGGGAAAAAGGTGGTTCACATAGCTGAACACCGCAGGAAAGATGCAGGCCACGCCCAGCCCCTGCAGGAAACGAGCCATCAGGAAGAACCCGAAGCCTGGCGCCCAGGCGGCCATGAACTCGGAAACGCCGAAGACAATCAGGCCAATGACAACCATGCGTCGCCGGCCATACTGGTCACCCAGCCGGCCCATCATCGGCGCAAAGACAGCCACTGCAATAAAGTAGGCAATCAGGATCAGGGCGGCCAGATTGACCGGAATATTGAAATGAGCCGTGACGCTTGGCAGAACAGGCGCCTGAAATGCTGCGGCCTCGATGGTAACAAACGTGGCGAACAGAAGGGCAACAAAGCTGACCCAGGGACTGGTCGCCTTGCCGGCACGGGTCCCTTGCAGGTTGTTATAGGTTGACGTCATGGGGTATCACTCGCCAGTTTCAGGCCGTTACGCTGACAGACAGTTTTCAAGCCTGGTAGGTTGAATTGCCATCAGACTCTAACGACCGATCGACGCCGACGACGTCGTCCGTATGGACGATCAATCCACTGACCTGGCAGTCAACGGATACGCAGCTGAAAAACGGAAAAAGTCGCGTAATATTCAGCCTGATTCCGACAGAAAGGCGAAAAAGCACGGACAAAAAAGCCTGCCGGAAGGCAGGCAAGACAGTACGCAAGTACCAAGGAAGACCGTTAGAGGCTGCGGTACATCTCCTGCAGCGCAGGCTTCATGACCTTGTTGGAGGCATTGACCGGCAGGCGCTCGACCACTCTCACGTGGCGCGGCACCTTGTAATTGGCCATCCGCTCCCGGGACCAGGCGATCAGCGCCTCAGCCCCTAGAGCCTCACTCCCTCGGGGCACGATGAAGGCGCAGCCTACCTCCCCCATCCGCTCGTCCGGCACGCCGATCACGGCACACTGGGCGACCTCAGGGTGCTCCAGCAGCATCGCTTCGATCTCGGCCGGGTAGCAGTTGAAGCCTCCGACGATGAACATGTCCTTGAGCCGGCCGGTGATACGCAGGTTGCCGCGCTCGTCTAGGGAGCCGACGTCGCCGGTGTGCAGCCAGCCATCGCTGTCGATGGTCTCGGCGGTGGCGTCGGGGCTGTCGAAATAGCCGCGCATCACATGAAAGCCGCGCAGGCAGACCTCCCCGCCCTCGCCGGCCGGCAGGGGCCGGCCGGCGCTGTCGCGAATCGAGACCTCGGTGCCGGGAATGGCGCGCCCGCTGGTATTGGCGATGGTCTCGGCATCCTCTCCGGGGTCGCAGATGGTGGCCAGGCCCCCGCACTCGGTCAACCCGTAGGCGGTGGTGACCACCTCGAACCCGAGCTCCTCGCGCATGCGCCGGACCAGGACCGGCGGAATGCTCGAGGAGCCGGTCACCGCCACGCGCAGGCTGCCGAGGTCCGCCGCGGCGAGGCGCGGGTCGGAGAGCAGCGACAGATAGAGCGTGGGGGGGCCGGGCAGCACGCTGATGCGCTCCTGCTGGATGCGCTCCAGCACCTCGGCGGCATCGAACACCGCCTGGGGCAGGATGGTCGCACCGGCAAGCAGGCAGGAGAGCCAGCCCGCCTTGTAGCCGAAGGCATGAAAGAAGGGGTTGATGATCAGATAGCGGTCGCCGGGCCTCAGGCCGATGATGCGGCTGTACTCGCCGAAGGCGCGCAGGTTCTGGCCGTGCTCGCTCATCACCCCCTTGGGCTGCCCGGTGGTCCCGGACGTGAAGAGCAGGTCGCTGAGATCCTCAGGCCTTACCTTAGCGGCCCGCCGGGCGATCGTCTCGTCGGGCAGATCGCGGCCCCCGTCGAGGAAGGCCTCCCACGCCACCAGCCCCTCCTGGCCGGAGGCGCTTCGCTCGCTGACCAGCACCCGATGCGTCAGGCTCGGAGGGACAAGCCCGTCGAGCAGCGCCGCATAGTCCTGGCCCAGGAAGTCCCCCGCCTGAAACAGCAGCCGGGTCCCGCTGCGGGCCAGAATATCGCTCGCCTCACGCCCCTTCATGCGGGTATTGAGAGGCACCAGCACCGCGCCCACCGAGTGAATGGCCAGGGCGGCAAGCACCCACCGCACTTCGTTGGGTGCCCAGATCGCCACCCGGTCGCCGGGCTCGATCCCGACCGCCAGCAGCCCCCGGGCCACGTCGGCGACCCGGTCCGGCAGCTCGGCATAGTCGATGCGCTCCCCGGCCTCTTCCAGGGCCGCAATGCCGACATGACGGCGCGCCGCCTGTGCCAGCAGCGCTGGAATGGTCTCCGGCGCCATGATCGACGTTTCCGTTTTCACTCTCATCTCCTGGCCTCAGATACTCATCACGAACTGACCGCTGTCGATGCGCAGCTCGATCCCGTTGATGGCCTGAGCGTCGTCGCTGGCCAGGAACAGGATCCCGGACGCCACATCTTCGGGCAGACAGAGGCGGTGCATGGGATCCTGGCGAATGGTGTAGTCGGCGGGCTCGACGCCCGCGGGGTAGGTGGCCGCGGTCATCGGCGTCATCACGCCGTCGGGATGCACCGAGTTGCAGCGCACACGATAGCGCTGGCGGCGGCAGTAGCTGGCGATGGATCGCGTCAGCGCCGCGACGGCGCCCTTGGAGGCGCTGTAGGCGGCATAGTCTTCCTTGCCGCCGATAGCGGCGATGGAGGAGAGGTTGACGATGGCGCCTCCCTGGCGCTTGAGCAGCGGCACGGCATGGTGACAGCCCAGAAAGACGCTGTCGGCGTTGATCCGCATCAGACGCTGCCAAGTCGCCAGGTCGGTCTCTTCGATGCTGCCCTCTGCCAGCACGCCGGCGTTGTTGATGAGGGCGTCGAGGCGTCCATGGCGGCTCTCCACGGACGACATGGCGTCACGCCAGCCCTGCTCGCCTGACACGTCGAATACCAGGCTGCTGGCCTGGGGCCCCAGCTCGGCCTGCGCCCTTTCGACTCCCTCGGCATCCAGGTCGGCCAGCACCACCCGACCGGCCTCGGCCACCACCCGACGGGAGACGGCCAGACCGATTCCGCTGGCGCCGCCGGTCACCAGCACCACCTTGCCTTCGAAACGCTGACTCATGCCGAGACCCTCCGCTGCTGCTTCACAAGGTCCAGCGCCGCCGCATAGCCGAAGGTCATGGCCGGCCCCAGAGTCGAACCGGCGCCGGGGTAGGAGGGGCCCATCACCGCCGCCGAGCAGTTGCCGATGGCGTAGAGCCCGGGGATCGCCTCGCCGGCCTCGTTCAGGACGCGGGCGCTGCCGTCGGTCTTGAGCCCGCCCTTGGTGCCAATATCGCCGGCATCCAGACGCATGGCGTAGTAGGGGGGCTTGGCCAGGGGCGCCAGGCAGGGGTTGGGGGTGACGTTGGTATCGCCATAGTAGCGGTCGAAGACGTTGCCACCGCGATCGAACTCCTCGTCCTTCCCGTCTCGGGCAAAGCGGTTGACACGCTCGACGGTGCGGGCCAGGCCCTCGGGGTCCACCCCGATGCTCTGGGCCAGGGCCGTCAGGCTCTCGGCCTTCCAGTAGACCCGGTCACGCCACTCACGAGGCAGGCGGCTGTCGGGCTTGATCTGGGCCGGCATCAGCGGTCCCATGGCGTAGTGGAAGCGGAAATGGCCGTCGAAGATCACCCAGGCGGGGATGCTCTTGCCCTCGGTCCTGGCGTTGTCGGCGTACATCGCCTCGACGAACTCCAGGTAGGGTGCCGCCTCGTTGACGAAGCGCTCGCCCCGCCCGTTGACGACGATGGCCCCCGGGAAGGCCCTCTCGGCAAAGACGCCGCGCGCCTTGTCCTCGCCCGTCACGCTGATGGTCGGCGCCCACCAGGCGCGCTCGAGCCCCTCGGTGGCGGCACCGAGGGCCTGGCCCGCCTCCAGGGCGGCCCCGGTGTTGTTGCCGGGCGGCGTCGCGCTCCAGGCCCGCTCGCTGGGCGCCGGCAGGTAGCGCTCGCGCAGCTGTGGATTCTGCTCGAAGCCGCCGGAGGCCAGTATCACACCGTGACGGGCCTCGATGAGGCACTCGCGCCCTTCCCGTGCGACCACGATGCCCGTGACGCGGCCATCCTGCTGCACCAGCTCGCGCATCTCGGTGTTGAGCCACAGCGGCACGTCGCGATCCATCAGCGAGCGGCGCAGGGAGGCCACCAGGGCGCTGCCCAGCCCGGCCCGACGATCGCGCTTGGAGCGCCGGCGCCACTTGAAATCGAGCTTGTAACGCAGCATCAGCCACAGCAGCATCACGCGCCAGCCCCGCTCCCGGGCCATGGCCCGATGGGCATCCCGGGCCGTCCAGGCGATGCGCCCCATCAGCAGCGTCGAGGGCGACGCCTCGCGAAGATGCTCCAGCTCCTCGCCGAGCCGGCTGGTATCGAAGAGCTCCGGGTCCAGGGTGCGCCCGCCCGCCAGGGCGCCGGGCAGGTGCGGATAGTAGTCGGGATACTTCTCGGCCACCGCATAGCGCACATGGCTGACCCGCTCCAGCTCGTCAATCATCTTCGGCGCCAGGTCGAGATAGGCCTCCAGGCGCTCCTCCTCAATTTCACCCTGGGTAGCCGCGCGCAGGTAGGTCAGCGCCTGGTCGCGACTATCGCCGCCCCCCTTGCGCTTGAGGTGGGAGTTGCAGGGGATCCAGATCCCACCACCCGACAGGGCCGAGGTACCTCCGTACCTGTCGCTCTTCTCGACGATCAGCGTCTTCATCCCGCTTTCGGCAGCGAAGAGTGCCGCCGTCATGGCCCCGGCTCCGGAGCCCACCACGACGACATCGAAGGACTCCACGGGTTGCGCGTAAGAGGTCATCCACCTGTCTCCCGGCATTGTCATTGTCAAGCCAGCTCCTTCTGCGACCACCGAGGTGGCACGCAGGGTCGAAGCAGCCACTACAACGCATGATGGGAGGCCAAGGGCCTCCCATCATCGTCAAAGTGGACTACGGCAGATGCCGACTACTGCAGCTGGGCGGTGTCCTGCAGAAAGTCATCGCGCAGATGCTTTTTGAGCAGCTTGCCGGCGGGGTTGCGCAGCAGGGCATCGTGCCTGATGCGAATGGCCGACGGCACCTTGTAGCCGGCCAGGTGGTGGCGCACGTGGGCCTGCAGCTCCGGCTCCTCCACCCACTCGCCCTCCCTGAGCGAGACCATGGCCGCCACCGCCTCGCCGGTCTCTTCATCGGGAATTCCGAACACCGCGGCCTCGGCCACCGCCGGGTGGGCGGTCAGGCAGGATTCAATCTCCGCCGGGGCGATGTTCTCCCCGCTGCGCACGATCACATCCTTGAGGCGATCCACGATGAAGAGAAAGCCCTCGGCGTCGAGATAGCCGAGATCACCGGTCCTGAGCCAGCCCTCCTCCAGCGCACGCGCCGTGGCCTCGGGCTCTCGCCAGTACCCCTGCATCAGGGTCACGCCCCGCACACAGACTTCGCCCACCTCCCCCGCCGGCAGCGCCTCACCGTCCGGCGCCAGGATTTGCACGTCGAACAGGGGCGACAGCGGGCCGGAGCTGCGGGGCCGCCCGCGGAACAGCGCTCCCGACACCGCGCTGACGGCGCCGTTGGTCTCGGTCATGCCGAAGCCGATGCCGACCATCTGCTCCGGGAAGCGCGACAGCACCTTGTCCAGCAGCGAGTCCGGCACGCCCGAGCCGCCGAACCCCATGCCCCAGAGCCCCTCCAGGATATCATCATCGCGCTCTTCGGCCGCCACCACCAGCTGGCGCACCATGGAGGGTGCCCCGTTGAACTGGGTGACGCCTTCACTGCGCATCAGCGCCAGCGCATCGACGGCGCTCCAGCGGTGCATGAAGATCAGCTGGCGGCCGTGGCGCATGGCGGTCAACAGCTGGGCGTGCAGCCCGCTCACATGGAACAGCGGCACCGCGGTCAGGGTGACCGAAGGGCGGCGCTGGGCCTCGATCCGCTTGACGGCCTCGGGCGAGGTCATTCCCGACAGGGCGCCGATGAAG
>DATGNS010000301.1:0-3081 GCA_035306625.1 Pseudomonas sp.
TGGCGACGATGGCGTCGATTTCCTCGTCGCTCGGCCACAGGTCCTTCAGGGTGATCGGCTTGCCGTTCGCGTCATGGCCCAGCACGTCCTGCTCGATGTCGAAGCGCACGGTGCCGGCGATGGCGTAGGCGACCACCAGCGGCGGCGAGGCCAGGAAGGCCTGCTTGGCGTACGGGTGGATGCGGCCGTCGAAGTTGCGGTTGCCGGACAGCACGGCGGTGGCGTACAGGTCGCGGTCGATGATTTCCTGCTGGATCTTCGGGTCCAGCGCGCCGGACATGCCGTTACAGGTGGTGCAGGCGTAGGCGACGATGCCGAATCCGAGTTTTTCCAGCTCCGGCAGCAGGCCGGCCTCTTCCAGGTACAGCCGGGCCACCTTGGAGCCCGGCGCGAAGGAGGTCTTCACCCAGGGCTTGCGCAGCAGACCCAGGGCGTTGGCCTTCTTGGCCAGCAGGCCGGCGGCCACCACGTTGCGCGGGTTGGAGGTGTTGGTGCAGCTGGTGATGGCGGCGATGATCACCGCGCCGTCCGGCAGCAGCCCCTGCTCTTCCTCGGCGCGGGCGGCGGCCAGCTTGGCCTCGTCGGCACGGGCCTCCTCCAGCTTGGCCGGATCGGCGATGCCGCGTTCCTTGAGCGCGCTGGTCGGCAGGCGGCGGTGCGGGTTGGACGGACCGGCCATGTTGCGCACGACGCTGGACAGGTCGAACTCCAGCACCCGCTCGTATTCGGCGGTGACCAGCGCGCTGCTCCACAGACCAAGGACCTTGGCGTACTGCTCGACCAGCGCGACCTGCTCCGGCTCGCGGCCGGTCAGGCGCAGGTAATCGATGGTCTGCTGGTCGATGTAGAACATCGCCGCGGTGGCGCCGTATTCCGGACACATGTTGGAAATGGTGGCGCGGTCGCCGATCGACAGGCTGTCCGCCCCTTCGCCGAAGAACTCGACGTAGGCACCCACCACGCGCTCCCTGCGGAGGAACTCGGTCAGGGCCAGCACGATGTCGGTGGCGGTAATGCCGGGCTGGCGCTTGCCGGTGAGCTTCACGCCGACGATATCGGGCAGGCGCATCATCGACGGATGGCCGAGCATGACGGTCTCGGCTTCCAGGCCGCCGACGCCGATGGCGATCACGCCCAGGGCGTCCACGTGGGGGGTGTGGGAGTCGGTGCCGACACAGGTGTCCGGGAAGGCCACGCCGTCGCGAGCCTGGATAACCGGCGACATCTTCTCCAGGTTGATCTGGTGCATGATGCCGTTGCCGGCGGGGATCACGTCGACGTTCTTGAAGGCGGTCTTGGTCCACTCGATGAAGTGGAAGCGGTCTTCGTTGCGGCGTTCTTCCACGGCGCGGTTCTTCTCGAACGCATCCGGGTCGAAGCCGGCGTATTCGACGGCCAGCGAGTGGTCGACGATCAGCTGGGTCGGCACCACCGGGTTGACCTTGGAGGGATCGCCGCCCTGTTCCGCGATCGCATCACGCAGGCCGGCCAGGTCAACCAGCGCGGTCTGGCCGAGGATGTCGTGGCACACCACCCGGGCCGGGTACCAGGGGAAGTCCATGTCGCGCCGGCGCTCGATCAGCTGCTTGAGCGCATCGGTCAGCAGCGCCGGGTCGCAGCGGCGTACCAGTTGTTCGGCCAGCACACGCGAGGTGTATGGCAGGGTGTCGTAGGCGCCCGGCTGAATGGCGTCAACCGCCTCGCGGGTGTCGTAATAATCCAGTGCGGTGCCGGGAAGGGGTTTGCGATATGCGGTGTTCATGCCGTCGGGACTCGTCGAAAAAGCTCGGGAAACGAAAGAAGGAGCGCCCGGGGGCGCTCCTTCGGAGGCATCAGCGCTGCGCCAGGGGAACCACCTTGCGCGGCTCGACGCCGATGTATTCCGCGCTGGGGCGGATGATGCGGTTGTTGGCCCGCTGCTCGAACACGTGACAGCACCAGCCCACGATGCGGGAGCAGACGAAGATCGGCGTGAACAGCGGGGTGGGAATGCCCATGAAGTGGTAGGCCGAGGCGTGATAGAAGTCGGCGTTGGGGAACAGGCGCTTCTGCTCCCACATGGTCTGGTCGATCACTTCGGAAATGGCATACAGCTTGGTGTCGCCCACAGTCTCCGACAGCTTCTTGGCCCACTTCTTGATGACCTCGTTGCGCGGGTCGCTTTCCTTGTAGATCGCGTGGCCGAAGCCCATGATCTTTTCCTTGCGCTCGAGCATGCCCAGCAGGCCTTCACGGGCCTCTTCCGGCGTGTTGAAACGCTGGATCAGCTCCATGGCTGCCTCGTTGGCGCCGCCGTGCAGCGGGCCGCGCAGCGAGCCGATGGCGCCGGTCACGCAGGAATAGATGTCGGACAGGGTCGAGGCGCAGACGCGGGCGGTGAAGGTCGAGGCGTTGAACTCGTGCTCGGCATAGAGGATGAGCGAGACGTTCATCACGCGGGTTTCCAGCTCGGTCGGCTTGCGACCATGCAGCAGCGCCAGGAAGTGGCCGCCCAGGGTGTCCTCGTCGCTCTGGCAATTGATACGCACGCCACCATGGCTGAAGCGGTACCAGTAGGCCATGACCGCCGGGCCCATGGCCAGCAGGCGATCGGCCCTGTCCTGCTGCTGGGAGAAGTCATGCTCGGGCTCGAGCATGCCCAGCACCGAACAGGCGGTACGGATGACATCCATGGGGTGGGCATTGGACGGGGCGCGCTCCAGCACTTCCTTGAGCACGCATGGAATGTCGCGCCACTGTTTCAGACGCGCCTTGTAGGCTTCCAGCTGCTCGGCATTGGGCAGCTCGCCATGGAACAGCAGGTAGGCCACTTCCTCGAAGCAGCAGTGCTCGGCCAGATCGCGCACGTCATAGCCGCGATAGGTGAGACCGGCGCCTTCCTTGCCCACGGTGGACAGGGCCGTCTGACCTGCGATCTGCCCGCGCAGCCCCGCACCACTCAAAACCTTTGCTTCAGCCATTGCTATCTCCTTATTGGATTTGTTCTGGATACTGCAACTTGCAAGTGTGGCTCGCGGCTGACGGGCCACACGATTTACCTAGCCCTTCTTCTGGGCGAACAGAGCATCGAGCCGCTGCTCG
>DATGNS010000302.1:0-3254 GCA_035306625.1 Pseudomonas sp.
AAGCCCTGGACCGCGTGCAGGTGATCGCCGCCGACGGCAGCCGCGTGCCGCTGTCGGCCTTCTCCTCCTGGGAGCGCAGCCTAGAGGAGGACCGCGTCAGCCACCAGAGCCAGTTCGCGGCGGAGAGCATCGGTTATTCGGTGGCGCCGGGTTACAGCGCCGACCAGGCGGTGGCGGCGATCAACGAGGCGATCGCCCGGGTCGGCCTGCCCACCGAGGTGCAGGGGCTGATCGGGGGAACCGGCGGCATGCTGCAGAAGACCCAGCAGGGTCAGCCGCTGATGATCCTTGGCGCGCTGATCATCGTCTACATCGTGCTCGGCGTGCTCTACGAGAGTTACGTGCATCCGCTGACCATCCTCTCCACCTTGCCCTCGGCCGGCGTCGGCGCCTTGCTGGCCATCCAGCTCACCGGGGGCCAGTTCAGCCTGATCTCGCTGCTGGGCCTGTTCCTGCTGATCGGCATCGTCATGAAGAACGCCATCCTGATGATCGACCTGGCGCTGCAGCTGGAGCGCGAGGGCCGCGCTCCCCTGGCGGCCATCCGCGAGGCCTGCCTGCTGCGCTTCCGGCCGATCCTGATGACCACCCTGGCGGCCATCCTCGGCGCGCTGCCGCTGCTGCTGGACAGCAGCGAAGGCGGCGAGATGCGCCAGCCGCTGGGCCTGGCCATCGTCGGCGGGCTGCTGCTCAGTCAACTGCTCACCCTGTACACCACGCCGGTGGTGTACCTGTATTTCGACCGTCTGCGCCGGCGCTTCGGCCGCCGGCGCGAGCCCATCGCAACGGATGCCGCCCGATGAACGCTCCCTTTCGACTTCTCGCCCTGGCCCTGATCGTCGGCAGCCTGAGTGCCTGCGCGCTGGGTCCCGACTATCAGCGCCCCGAGCTGGACATCCCCCAGCAGTTCCGCCAGGCCGAGGGCTGGAAGCCGGCACAGCCCGCCGATGCCCTGGAGCGCGGCGCCTGGTGGGCGCTGTACGACGACTGGGAACTCAACGCCCTGGTGGAACGCCTGAACGTTTCCAACCAGAACCTGGCGGCCGCCGAAGCCCGCTTCCGCCAGGCGCGTGCCCTGGCGCGCGGCGCCCGCGCCGCTTTCTATCCCACCGTCAGCGGCAGCGTCGAGGCCGGCCGGGCGTCCGGGGGCGGCTCCCAGAGCGGAGTGGGCACCGGGCGCCGGGAATCCTTCGACGCCAGCCTCGGCCTGAACTGGCAGCTGGACCTGTGGGGACGCCTGCGCCGCACCCTGGAATCGGAGCGCGCCGGCGCCCAGGCCAGCGCAGCCGATCTGGCCGCGGTGCGCCTGAGCCTGCAGGCCGAACTGGTGCAGAACTACCTGCAGCTGCGCGTGCTCGACGAGCAGCGCCGCCTGCTGGACGCAACCCTGGAGGCCTACCAGCGCTCGCTGCGCCTGACCGAGAACCAGTACCGGGCCGGCATCGTGCCGAAATCCGATGTGACGCAAGCGCTCACCCAGCTGAAGAGCACCCAGGCCCAGGCGGTGGACCTGGAGTGGCAGCGCGCCCAGCTGGAGCATGCCATCGCCGTGCTGATCGGTCTGCCGCCGACGGAGTTCGCCATCCAGGCGCGCAACAACCTGCCGCGCCTGCCCGCGATACCGCCGGCCGTGCCTTCGCAGCTGCTGGAGCGGCGCCCGGACGTGGCCTCGGCCGAGCGCAGCGTGATGGCGGCCAACGCCGCCATCGGCGTGGCGAAGACCGCCTGGTTCCCGGATCTGAGCCTGTCGGCGGTGGGGGGCTATCGCAGCGGCAGTTTTAGTGACTGGATCAGCCTGCCGAACCGCTACTGGTCCCTGGGGCCGGCGCTGGCCATGCAGCTGTTCGACGGCGGCGCGCGCCGGGCGGAGCTGGAGCGTACCGAGGCGGCCTACGACCAGACGGTGGCCGAGTACCGGCAGACGGTGCTGGAGGCCTTCCGTGAGGTGGAGGATGCCCTGGTGGAGCTGAGCGTGCTGGAGCGCGAGCAGGCCCTGCAGCAGGAGGCGGTGGAGGCGGCCCGGGAGTCCCTGCGCCTGGTGGAGAACCAGTACCGCGCGGGGACCGTGGATTTCAACAGCGTGGTCAACGTGCAGGCCGCGGCCCTGAACAACCAGCGCAGCGCGCTGACCCTGCTGGGCAACCGGCTGCGCGCCAGTGTGCAACTGATCGCCGCGCTGGGCGGTGGCTGGGATACCACCCAGCTCGGCCGCCTCGAGTAGCCGATTACGGGTTGGAGCTGCGGGCCGCCTTGATGATGTCGGGGCCGATATCCGCTTCGAAGTGCAGCCAGACCGGCTCCATGGCGGCACGCCAGGCGGCGCGTTCGGCGGGCGTCAGGTTGATGATTCGGCTGCGTCCGGAGGCTGCCACCCGCTGGCGGTCCTGCTCGTTGAGGCGCGCCGCTTCGCGGTTCACCTCGTAGCTGACCTCATCGATGATGGCTTCCAGCTGGGTGCGCAGGCGATGCGGGATGCCGTACCAGAAGCGCGCGTTGGTCACCAGCATGTAGTCGAGCACCCCATGGTTGGTTTCCGTGATGTAGGGCTGCACCTCATGGAAGCCTTGGCTGAAGATGTTCGACCAGGGGTTTTCCGCGCCCTGCACCTGGCCGCTGCTCAGGGCGGCCAGCACCTGGGAGAAGGGCAGCCGGGTGGTCTGCGCGCCAACCTGGCGGAACTGGGTTTCCAGCACTTCCGACTGCTGGACGCGGAAGTTCAGGCCCCTGGCATCCGCCGGCAGGCGCAGGGGGCGGGTGGCGGAGAGCTGCTTCATCCCGTTGTGCCAGTAGCCCAGGCCCAGGATGTTGTGGTTTTCCATGGAATACAGCAGCTGGCGACCCTTGGCGCGCTTCTGGAAGCGCTCCACCGCCTCCAGGTCGTCGAACAGGAAAGGCAGGTCGAACACCCGCAGCTGATGGGTATAGGCCTCGAACTTGGCCAGCGAGGGGGCCAGCATCTGCACCCGGTTTTCGCGCAGCGCGGTCAGTTCGTCGGCATCTCCGTAGAGGGTGGAGTTGGGGTAGACCTCTACCACCACCTGATCCCCCAGGCGCTCCCTGACCAGACGCTGGAACAGCAGGGCGCCCTTGCCCTTGGGCGTGTCTTCGGAAACCACATGGGAAAACTTGATGAGCAGGGGCCCCGCATAGGCCTGGGGGACGCCCAGACCTGCGGCGAGGATGAGACAGAATGCCAGGACAGTCTTCGTCACGAGTTTGCTTTTCCTTATCTCTGATCAGTGCCCATTGAGTCC
>DATGNS010000303.1:0-3024 GCA_035306625.1 Pseudomonas sp.
TCGTTTTTTCCCCGTGCGGTCGCAATGCCGGTTCGATACCAGCGGCGAGCGACGCTTTGCCGAGCGGCTGGACAAGCTGCTCGAGGACGATTACCTGTGCTGGCACAACGTGCCGGTCGGCCCCAGGGTGCGCTACCCGGATTTCGTGGTGCTGCACCCGCGCCGCGGCGTGCTGGTGCTGGAGGTCAAGGACTGGAGGCTCACCACCATCCACCGGGCCGACAAGGGCAGCGTGGAGCTGCTGACCAACGAGGGCCTCAAGCGTGTCGCCAATCCGCTCACCCAGGCCCGCGTCTATGCGCTGGAGCTGCAGCTACTGCTGAAAACCGACCCCCTCCTGCGCCAGAACGCTCGGTCGCCACGGCCGGGGGAGCTGATCATGCCCTGGGGCTGGGGCCTGGTGCTGAGCAACATCACCCGCCGCCAGTTCGAGCAGACGGACCTGGGCGAGGTGCTCAACCCGCAGCAGGTGATCTGCCAGGACGAGATGACCGAGTCGGCGGACCCCGAGGCCTTTCAGGAGCGGCTGTGGGGCATGTTTCCCCAGGTGTTCCCCTGCGCGCTGAGCCTGCCGCAGATCGACCGGGTGCGCTATCACCTGTTCCCGGAAGTCCGGGTCAGCGCGCAACCGGGGCAGTTCGGCCTGTTCGGCGCCGGGGAGGCGGAGCTGCCCAGCCTGATCCGGGTGATGGATTTCCAGCAGGAGCAGCTGGCGCGCTCTCTGGGCGAGGGGCACCGCGTCATTCACGGGGTGGCCGGCAGCGGCAAGACCATGATTCTCGGCTATCGCTGCGCGCATCTGGCCAAGGTCAGCATGAAGCCGATCCTGGTGCTGTGCTTCAACCGCTCGCTGGCCGCGCGGCTGCGCCAGGTGATGGCCGAGAAGGGGCTGGGCGAGAAGGTCGTGGTGCAGCACTTCCACGGCTGGTGCAAGGAAATGCTCGCCGCCTACAACGTCGACGCGCCGCCTGGCAGCCGCGACGTGGACGCCTATCTGGCCGCCCTGGTGGAGCGAACCATGGACGCCGTGGAGCGCGGGCTGATTCCCCGGGCGCAGTACGCCGCGGTGATGATCGACGAGGGGCATGACTTCGAGCCGGACTGGTTCCGGCTGGTGGTGCAGATGGTCGACCCCAGCAGCAACTCGCTGCTGGTGCTCTACGACGATGCCCAATCCATCTACCGCAGCCGGAAGAAGGGCCTGGACTTCAGCTTCGCCAGCGTCGGCATCCAGGCCCAGGGGCGTACCACGGTACTCAAGCTCAACTACCGCAACACCCTGGAGGTGCTGACGGTGGCGCGGGCCTTCGCCGACGATCTGCTGTCAGGGCGCGAGGCCGGCGAGGACGGCGTGCCGATCATCACCCCGCAGAGTGCCGGCCGGCGTGGCGCCTTCCCGGAACTGATCGCCTGCGCCGGTGACCGGGAGGAGTGGGAGCTGATCGTGGCGCGGCTGCAGGACGAGCGGGATGCCGGTCGGGCCTGGGGCGACATGGCCATTCTCTATCGCTACAAGCGGCAGGCCGCCGTGCTGGAGCAGGTGCTGGCGCGGGCCGGCATTCCCTTCGCCTCGGGAGCGGGCAACGGCAAGGCCCGCGATGAGCTGTTCGGTGAACGGGACAGCGTGAAGATCGTCAGCATGCACTCCAGCAAGGGCCTTGAGTTCGGTCTGGTGGTCATTCCCATGCTGGGACAGATGCCCGATCCGCGGGAGGACGAGGCCGACGAGGCGCGTCTGCTGTACGTGGCCATGACGCGGGCCATCGACCGGCTGCTGATGACCTATCAGCAAGCCTCCGACTTCACCCAGCGGGTGCAGAAGGCCATTGGCGGGGTAAGGAGCGAGCTGCGCGAGGTCCTGGAGGCCTGAGGGCGGTCGGGTCGGCCGGTGGCCACGGAACAACTGGGCCGTTTGCCGATTGGCGGCCATTTCTCTAGAGTGATCCGCCTTCTGCCGCACGTGGTTCTGCGTGCGGCGTTTCTGTCGGGTTGTCTGCCGTGTCCGCCTCTGCCACTTCCGCGTTGCCTGAATCCGTCTACCGCCAGCCGGGTTTCCTGCCTTTCCTGATCAGCCGCGTGCTGGCCATGTTCGCCGTACAGATCCTGGCGGTGGTGGTGGCCTGGCAGGTCTACGACCTGACCCGTGATCCGCTGTCGCTGGCCTACGTCGGCCTGGCCCAGTTCATTCCCATGCTGGTGCTGCTGATGCCGGCGGGCGATCTGATCGACCGCTACGACCGCAAGCGCATCCTGGTGCTCAGCTGGGCGCTGGAGGCGCTCTGCGCGGCGGCTTTGCTGTGGCTGTCGCTGAGCGGTGGGGCGGTGGGCGGGTTCTATGGGGTGCTGGTGCTCTACGGCTGCGCCCGCGCCTTCACCGGGCCGGCGCTGTCCAGCCTGCTGCCGCAGATCGTGCCGCGCGAGCGGCTGGCGGCGGCGATCGCCGCCAACAGCATGATCGTGCGCGGCTCCACCATCGCCGGGCCGGTGTTCGGCGGCGCCCTCTTTGCGCTGGGTGGCGGCGGGCTCACCTATGCGGCCTGTCTGGCCTTCTTCTTGGTCGGCATGCTGCTGCTGCGCTGGGTGCCGGTGCGCTACGCGGAGAAGATGCAGGCGCTGGAGGCAACCGCCTGGCAGCGCTTCACCGCCGGCATCCATTTCATCCGCTCGCGGCCGATCATCCTCGGCACCATTTCCCTGGACCTGTTCGCCGTGCTGCTCGGCGGCGTGGTGGCCCTGCTGCCCATCTATGCCCAGGAGGTGCTGGAAGTGGGCCCGACCGGGCTGGGGGCGCTGCGCAGCGCCATGGCCATCGGCGAGGTGGGGGTCGGTTTCTATCTGAGCACCCGGCCCTTCAACCGGCACGTGGGCATGACCATGTTCCTGGCGGTGGCGCTGTTCGGCGTGGCCAACCTGGTGTTCGCCCTGTCCGGCTGGTTCTGGCTGTCGTTCCTGGCACTGCTGGTGGCCGGCGGGGCGGACATGGTGAGCATGTACATCCGTTCCTCGCTGATCCAGTTCAGCACC
>DATGNS010000304.1:0-3016 GCA_035306625.1 Pseudomonas sp.
AGGGCACCGCTGGTGGAGGAGATATAGGTGTCGTAGCCGTTGGGCAGTTCCAGCACCATCTCGTGCACACCTGCTTTTTTGGCTGCCTTGACCACTTTTTCCGGGTCCACTTCACCGAAACGCGCAATGTTCTCGCTGATAGTTCCATCGAAGAGCTCGATATCCTGAGGCAGGTAGCCAATATGGGGGCCGAGCTCATCGCGGTTGTACTGGGTGACCTCGGCACCATCCAGGCGCACATTACCTACCTGAGCGGGCCAGATCCCCAGCAGTACCCGCGCCAGGGTCGACTTGCCGGCAGCGCTGGGACCAATAATGCCCACGTGCTCGCCAGCCGGTATCGAAAAGTTGATACCGCGGATGGTGGCCATACGCACCCCGGGGGGGGCCGCCGCTACGGTTTCCACCTCGAGATCCCCCTGCGGTGCCGGCAGCGACATGCGTCGCTGCTCATCGGGGATCTGGGTCAACAGTTCATTCAAGCGGTCATAGGCGCCGCGTGCACCAACGAAGCCTTTCCAGCCGCCAATCATCTGATCGATAGGCGCCAGCGCGCGGCCCATGATGATGGAGCCTGCGATCATCATGCCGGGCGTCATCTCTGCCTGCAGCACGAGGTAGGCGCCAAGACCCAGAATCATCGACTGGAACAGCAGACGCAGCACCTTGGAGGTATTGGTCAGGGCGCCGGCACGATCGCTGGCCTGGGATTGCTTGGCAAGGAAGTGGTGGTGCTTCTCGGCCCAGCGCCCCATGATACCCGGCAGCATGCCCATGGCGTGAAGCACCTCGGCGTTGCGGAGGTTGGAGTTGGCCAGATCCTGCGCCTTGATGTGCTCGCTGTTGGCCTCGGCCAAAAGCCCCTTGGTCGCTTTTTCGTTGGCAATGGCCAGGGTGAACAACACGATGCCGGCAACGGTGGCGAAGATGCCCAGCCAGGGGTGGAACAGAAACAGCACGCCCAGATAGACCGGTACCCAGGGGGCATCGAAAAAGGCGAACAGCGAGTTGCCGGTAAGAAACTGACGAACATTGGTCAGGTCGCTGAGCGGCTGAGCACTCTGCCGGCCCTGACTGACCACGCTGCGACGAAACATGGCGCTGTAGAGGCGCGCGTTGATGGTGGTGTCCAGGCGGTTGCCCACCCTGACCAGCATGCGCGAGCGCACCAGCTCAAGCCCACCCATGACCATGAACAGGAAGACGACGACCAGCGTCAGCATGAGCAGCGTCTCTTCACTCTGGGTGGTCAGCACCCGATCGTAGACCTGCAGCATGTACACCGGCGGCACCAGCATCAAGATATTGACAAACATGCTGAAAAAACCGACCGATACGAAGGACCCGCGGCATGCCTTGAGGGCACGCTGCAGGTCCGTGGCATCCTGTTGCTTTGCCATGGAGCGTTTCACCGTTGGAAAATGGGGCGTTGAATACGGAATTGACCGCGGGAGGATAACAGAAAACGGCGAGACACCGATAGCGAGACGGGCGCCCCAGCTATTGCAGCGGGGCGCCCGGGGGCATGGGTCAGGCTACCAGCATCAGGCTTTCAGAGGATTCGGTGAAGCCGACCATCACCGATCCCAGGCTGTCGCCCTGGGCCAGCTGATCGATCCAGTAGTCGCGCCCTGCAGCATCGGCCTCGCGCTCCAGCACGTTGCGATACATCAGATCGACGAAGGCGTCGTCCGCGATCGCTCCGTGAAGTTGCTGGAACTCCTCGGAGCCGACAAAGTGGTCGGCGATGCGCTCGGTAGGCAACACCTCCTGGCGATCCAGCCAGTAACCCAGCCCGGCGCCGTCGGCGTCGCGGTCGAAGGCGGCGTCATAGAGGCGTAACAGCACGTCGACCTCGCCTTCCAGCACCGCATCATCGCGCACCGAGAGGTTCTGGATGCGCAGGTCTTCGTTGGCAGGGGTCTCCGCCTGGCTAAAGGGGGTCTCGGCATGGAAGGTGGCCATGTACTCGGCGAAGGCATCTTGTTCGGTGCCGGCCTCGGCAAAGGTGAACAGGCCATCCTCTTCGAAGGTGTCGACCAGGTCGAGCCGGTCGAGATAGCGGCCCTCCCCCAGGGGGTAGCCATCGCCGCCGTCGGCCAGGAAGCCCAGGGTGACCACCTTGACCACCTTGTCGGGGTTGCCTATCAGGCGGCCATTCACGGCCAGCACGTCTAGCGTCTCGCCCTCATCGCCCACGATGGCAGCGCTCTGAATGCGCTCGCCGGCGGGCTGCTCCCAGTCAAAGCTGTAGCGGATACCGCCTACCTGGGCGAACTGGCCGGCGGTCACGCCCGGGGCAGCGGCGGCAACGGCGTGTTCAAGCACCTCGAGCAGGGTCTCGCGGGTGACGCTGAGGATGGCGAGATCGTTGTTGAAGCGCAGCGCCGAGGCGGCATCCAGCTGCGATACGCCTCCTGCGGGCTTGCCGATGGCAGGATCCGCTGCCGGGGCCTCGAAGCGCGGCGCGCTGTCTTCGCCTTCCACCACCACACGACCGATAGGCTCGCGAATGCCACCCCCATTCTTGAACGAGACCAGCACCTCGTCATCGAGCTGGCGGGCAGACCAGAGGTTGGCATCGGCAGTCAGATTGCCCAGGGTGGTCTCTTCGGTGCGCACCGCACCGCGCTCGCCGACCAGGTAGGTGTCGGTCAGCCCCAGGATATTGCCGTCCTGCTCCGCCACGAAATCCGCCACCGAGGACACCAGGTCTCTCGCAATAGCACCCTTGGTGCCTTCTGCAAAGGCGCTCTCCAGGTCTCCCCAGAGGGCTTCCACCTGGTCGTCGGTGGCGGCAAAAACCCCGGAAGACGCTGGATCCAGGGAGTCAACAATCAGCCGCCCTTCGCCATCGAACTCGACGATCAGTTGCCCCACATAGCGCCAGCCGCCGTCGGTGTTGATGATGGCCACATCGTTGCCGGCGGCATCCTGGGTCAGGATGGGGTAGCTCGCGTAGGGCGATGGCGCCCCGGGGAAAAGGCCGCGCTCCTGATCTTCCTCATCGGCCAGT
>DATGNS010000305.1:0-64198 GCA_035306625.1 Pseudomonas sp.
AGGGAGAACAGCATCACTCGCAGGGGGGGCAGCAACAGCGTCAGCACGACAGGGCTCCGACGGAAAAAGGGGGCTGCAACGAAAGGGCGACCATTATAGGGTTCCGCCGAAGCGGCGAAAGCCTCGCCGGGGTTGGCGTTCGTCGGTCAAGCGCCTACAGTGGGCTGCCTTTTCCGGGAGTCGTTATGCAGGTTGAATCCACGGGTTGGGTGACCGGGGTGCGCCATTGCCCCTCGCCCAATTTCAATGCCCGCCCCGCGGGTGAGGTCTCGTTGCTGGTCATCCACAACATCAGCCTGCCGCCGGGGCAGTTCGGCACCGGCAAGGTCAACGAGTTCTTCACCAACTGTCTGCGGGCGGACGAGCACCCCTATTTCGCGCAGATCTGCCAGATGCAGGTGTCCGCGCACTTTCTGATCGAGCGCTGCGGGCGCATCACCCAGTTCGTGTCCTGCCTGGACCGGGCCTGGCACGCCGGGGTTTCCTGCTTCCAGGGGCGCGAGAACTGCAACGACTTCTCCCTGGGCATCGAGCTGGAAGGCACCGACGATCTGCCCTACACGGATGCCCAGTACGCTGCGCTGGCGCGCCTGGTCGGGCTGCTGCGTCGCACCTGGCCGGCGATCACGCCGGATCGCATCTGCGGGCATTGCGACATCGCACCGGGTCGCAAGACCGATCCCGGTCCTGCGTTCGACTGGGCGCGTCTGCTTGAAGGTCTGTCAGCAAAGGGAGTCGATAGATGAAGTTCATCGTTCTGCTGCTGGTGCTCTGGGTAGAGAAATTTTCCGACTGGCGCCGGCGGGTACAGCGGGATGGTCCCTGGCTACGCCTGCTGGCCTGGGCGGAGGGCCGAGCGGGCTGGCAGCCCTGGCTGGTCCTGCTGTCCGCACTGCTGGTGCCCCTGGTGCTGCTGGGGGGGCTGCTCTGGCTGCTGCAACCGCTCGCCTACGGCTGGCTGCTGCTGCCGGTGCATCTGCTGGTGCTGCTCTACAGCTTGGGGCGAGGCGATGTGAAGGTGGCCCTGGGGGCCTTTCGCGATGCCTGGCGTCGCGAGGAGCTGGAAACCGCCGCGCTTGCCGCCGAGCGGGACATGCAGGTGCGCGTCGAAGAGCCCGACGCGCTGCTGCCTGCCGTGCAGGAACGCCTGGCCTGGCAGGCCCATGAGGGGTTCTTTGCGGTGATCTTCTGGTATGCGCTGCTGGGACCGCTGGCGGCGCTGGGCTACCGATTGCTGGCGCTTGCCGAGGCGCACGGCCGGGGCCAGGCGCTGCGCGAACTGGCGGGCCAGTTTCGGCACGCCCTGGACTGGCTGCCCGCCCGGGCGCTGGTGGCCAGCATGGGGCTGGTCGGCAACTTCGTGTCGGTCAATCGGGTGC
Organism: Pseudomonas sp.; assembly: GCA_035306625.1. GTDB lineage: Bacteria > Pseudomonadota > Gammaproteobacteria > Pseudomonadales > Pseudomonadaceae > Serpens. The sequence continues at coordinate 1,380 of DATGNS010000305.1, forward strand.
TGTTGCCGGAGCTGCTGCACTGGCACCAGTCTGCCGAGCGCCTGGTGGGCGCGGCCCTGCGGGCTGCCGGCGATTGCCAGGGCGCGCCGCGCGGCGAGGCGGGGGCAACCTGCCTTGACGACCTCTGGCAACTGCTGGTGCGGGCCGCGCTGCTCTGGTACGCCGTGTTCGCACTCTGGACCCTGCTGGCCTGAGGGGCCGAGGCAAGGACGGGTATCAGTCCTCCTGCGTCAGCCACAGGTTCTGATTGAGACGCCAGTCGACCCACTGCAGCATGGTCTTGACCCGCTGTTCGACATCGAGTCGATAAGGCTCGTCCGTGAAGCGGCCGGTCGCCTGCAGGGGAGCGCCCTGCTGGGCCGAGAAGCTCAGGGTGCCCTCCGGTGCCAGCCAGGTGACCACCGAACCACGCTGGGCGACGATGCCGGACGGTTCCGGCGCGCGGGCCAGCAGCGAGCGGCCGAAGCTGGCGATGGGCTGATCGATGTTCAGCAGCGTCATCAGCGTGGGCAGCACATCGTACTGGGAGGCGTAGCCGGACTCGCGGCCCGGCGCCACCGAGCCGTCGGGCGTGAAGATGAAGAAGGGCACCCGGAAACGGCTGGCCGGGTCCTGCGGGTCGGGGAAGATGGTGTGGTCGGCCAGGAACACGAAAACCGTGTTCGCGTACCAGTCCTGCTGCTCAGCATGATGCATGAACTGCTCGATGGACCAGTCGCTGTAGCGCAGGGTGTTCAGATAGGCATCCTGGGTGCCGAACTCATGGGGTCGCAGGTGGAACTCCGCGCCCGGGTCCGGGAAGGGATGATGCGTCGTGCCGGTGAAGAAGAAGGCGAAGAAGGGCGCGTCGCGGTCGGGACGGCTGTCGATCCAGCGTGCGGTATACATCAGGCCGTCGTAGTCCCAGCCGAACAGCGGAACTTCCTGCGGGTACTGGCGCAGCAGCGGAATGTCTTCCTTGGCCGAGTAGTGGCCGAAACCCAGCTGGGCGGCGATGCCATCCATGTGGAATGAGCGCCGGTTGGAAGTCTGCACCATGTGGGTCTCATAGCCCCTGGCTGACAGCAGCTGGGCCAGCCGGGTCATGCGGTTCTGCTCCAGGCCCCAGCCCAGGGCCGGCTGGCTGGGCAGAACCGGCACCGAGGTGAGGATGGCCTGGATACCCTCGATGCTGCGCTGACCGGCCGCGAAGAAGTTGTCCCAGACCCGGGATTTCTTCAGCAGCTCATCGATGAAGGGGGTGGCGCCGTGGTGGGTGCCGGACAGGCCGTCGATGTGGGGAAAGCTCCAGCTCTCCAGAAGAATCAGCACCAGGTTGCGAGGCTTGCCGCCTTCCTGGGGCTGATACCAGTTGGCCAGGAACGGATCCTGTTCATGCCAGCCCAGGCGGGCCAGGTTGTCCTCGAGCTGTTGGTCACTGAAGAAGGCCAGGGGCTCGCGCTCCTGCTTGCGGGCCTTGCGGGTGTTGTGAATCACCGCGAAGGCGCCGTTGAGGGCCAGGGCCGCCTGCTTCTCCCCGCCGGCGGCGAAGGCGTCGATGGTGCTCAGGGGCTTGCCGGTGATCACCCCGCGGGCGCCCAGGAAGGTCAGCAGCAGGGCCAGTAAGGCGACCAGGGTGCGACCGGCCCAGTGGCCGTTCAGTGGCTGGCTCATGCTGGGGCGAACCACCAGCCGATGCCAGGCGAAGGCCAGGGCGCCCAGCGCCGCGAAGCTGCCCAGGGTGACCGGCAGGTAGACCGAGAAGGCCATCTCGAAGAGCATCGGGTAGTCGTCGCCCAGCAGCAGGACCTCTCGTCCGGCGTGGCGGTAGACCTCGCCGAAATACATCAGGTCGCCGACATTGACGGCAAACAGGGCAGCCAGGACCGGAAACAGCGCCCACAGGCTGACGCGCGCAAGGAAACGGGTCGGGCGAAAACGGAACGGCAGCAGCGCCAGGGCCACGAACGGCAGGCTGGCGAGCATGGCGATGGACAGGTCGAAGCGGCTGCCGACCAGGTAGATGCGGGCCAGCTCGCTCAGCGTGAACCGGTCGAAGTAATCCGAGTACACCAGGTAGTAGCCGCTGCGGATCAGCATGAAGATCAGCAGTGCGAAGGCGGCAACCCGCAATGGCGTCAACAGCAGGGTCAGCACGGGAAAGGGCTCCGAATTAGCGATCGGCGCGCATTCTAAGGTGCGCACTGCCAGGGAGCCATCTGTTTACTTTAAGTTACGCATTGGCCGGCCGAGATGGTTTATAGATGTGGCCGTGTGCCATGGCGACCTGGAGTCGCGTGCGGAAATTGGTTGTATGGCAAGCCCGACAATAAGAACGAGAGAGGGATCACTCATGCAGGCGCTGCTATTCCCGGCCATGCGGTTGATGGATCGGCTGAGCTTCGGCATGAAGTTCGCGCTGATCAGCGTGGTGTTTTTCCTGCCCATCCTGGCCGCCAGCTTCTATCTGCTGCGGGATGCCTACGAACAATACGGACGCACGCAGCTGGCGCGGGCCAGCCTGACGCTGCTGGACGCCGGGCTGGAAGCGCGCCGCGGCCTCGAAGAATACAAGGCCCTGCTGGCCGTGCGGGTTACCGAGCCGCAGCAGGACAAGGCGCTGCTCGACAGCCGCCTCGAGGCGGTGCAGCAGCAGTTGGGCAAGCGTCTGGAAACCCTGCCGGTCGATATCTTCCCGAGCACTCTGCGCGGCCTGCTGGGGCAGGAACGCGCCGGGCTGCTCGCGCGCCTGCAGGCGGTGGTGAACGAACCCTCCCAGCACACCCGGGTCGTCGAGGCCGAGCGGCTGTACGGGGCCGTGCAGGTATTCATCAGTCGTATCGTCAGCGAAGGCGGCCTGGGCCAGGACGTCGAGGCCGAGGTGCGCCAGCGCACCGAGCTGATCAGCCGCAGCACCGCGGAAGTCACCGTGCTGCTGGGCCATCTGCGCACCATCGGCGCCGCCTCGCTGGGGCAGGGCGTGCTGAACTCCAGCGACAGCGTGCGGCTGGACGAGCTGCTGGCCAGCCTGGAGAAGCTGCGCGGTACCTACGCGGTCGAACTGGAGCCCCTGCGCCAGGGTGCCCTGGCCGCGCAGGCCGAGGCCAGTCTGGCCAGCGCCGGCGAGCTGGCCGAGCTGCTGGAGAACGAGGTGATCATGGCCGACAGCCTGAGTGCGCCGTGGCCGGCTTTCTTCGACGCCACCAGCCGCCTGCTGGCCCATACCCATGTCCTCGAGCAGGCGGTGGTGCAGCGTCTGGATGCCCGCCTGCAGGAACGCCAGGGCGCCCAGCAGGCGCGCATGTTCGGCCTGCTGGCGGCCATGCTGGTGGTGATGCTGCTGATCGCCTACCTGTACGGCGCCTTCTATCTGTCCCTGCGTCAGACCCTGCGGTCCCTGCGCAGCGTGATGCGCCAGGTGGCGGCCGGGGACATGACGGTCAGCTTCCGGGCCGCCAGCCGTGATGAGCTGGCCGAGCTGGGCCAGGATTTCAGTGCCAGCGTGGGGCAGGTGCGGGCGCTGATCGAGCGGGTCAGCCAGACGGCCGCCGAGGTCGAGGAGCAGGCACGGCGCGTGGAGCACATCTCCGGGCAGAGCAGCCAGGCGGTGCGCGAGCAGCGCGAGCGCATCGATCAGGTCGCCACCGCCATGAACGAGATGTCCGCCACCGCCCAGGAGGTGGCGCGCAACGCCGCCACCGCGGTGGGCAACGCCCAGGGCGTGAACCGCGAGAGCAGTGTCGGCCGCGAACTGGTGGTTCGCCAGGTCGAGGAGATTCGCCAGCTGGCCGAAGGCCTGGACCAGGCGGTCGCCACCATCAACCGCCTGGCCGCCGACAGCCAGGCCATCGGCCAGATCCTCGACGTCATCAAGGGCGTGGCCGAGCAGACCAACCTGCTGGCGCTCAACGCCGCCATCGAGGCGGCACGCGCCGGCGAGCAGGGCCGCGGCTTCGCCGTGGTGGCCGTCGAGGTGCGCAGCCTGGCGCAGCGCACCCAGCAGTCGACGGCGGAAATCGAGCAGATGATCGTGCGCCTGCGCGAGGGGGTCAGCGCGGCAGTGCAGGACATGCATGCCAGCCATCGGCAGGCCGATGCCAGCGTCGAGCATTCCGCCTCGGTGCAGCAGGCACTGGACAACATCCTCTCCGCCGTGGGCGAGATCGTCGATCAGAACCAGCAGATCGCCTCCGCCGTGGAGCAGCAGACGGCCGTGGCCCATGACATCGATCAGAACATCGTGCAGATCAGCCAGGCCGGCGAGCGCACCTCCGAAGGCGCCGTCCAGGCCGAGCAGGCCAGCCGCGAGCTGTCCGGTTCGGTGGCGCGTCTGCGGCAGCTGATCGGTACTTTCAAGGTCTGACGCCGCCGGCGGGTTTCAGCCAGCCTGCGTTCGCCAGCCGAACAGTGTGCTGCTGTTGCGATAGGCGGCCTCGGCCAGCACCTCGGGTTCCACCCCCATGCGGCTCGCCAGGGCGGCGCAGATGGCCGGCAGGTGTTCCGGACTGTTGCGCTGTCCCGGATGGCTGGCCGGCGCCATGTCCGGGGCGTCGGTTTCCAGCACCACGTCTTGCGGAGAGAGGCGCGCCAGCATGCGGTGCATGCGTTTCGCCTGCGGCCAGGTGCCGGCGCCGCCGAGGCCCAGGTAGAACCCCAGCTTGCGGTACTCGCGGGCTTCCTCCCAGCTGCCGCTGAAGGCATGCACGATGCCGCCGCGCGGCAGGCGCACACGCTTGAGGGTGGCGATCACCTCCGCGTGGGCGCGGCGCACATGCAGCAGGGCGGGCAGCGCGAATTCCCGTGCCAGCTCCAGCTGGGCCTCGAACAGCGCCTGCTGCGCCTGCCTGTCCGGCTGTTCGATGTAGTAGTCCAGGCCGATCTCGCCGACCGCGCACAGCGTCCCGTCACCGGCATGCCGCGTCAGGCGCTCGCGCAATGCTTGCAGATGCTCCGGGCGATGCCGGTCGAGGAAGCAGGGATGCAGGCCGAAGGCGGCGTGCATTCCTTCCTCGGCGCAGGCCAGTGACCACAGGCGTTCCCAGTGGTCCTCGGTGACGCCGATCAGCACCTGGCGTTCCACGCCCAGGGCGCGGCTGCCGGCCAGCACCCGGTTGCGGTCGGCGTCGAAGTCGGGAAAGTCCAGATGGGTGTGGGTATCGATGTAGCGCATGCCGCGCAGGATAGCGCGCGACGTGACGGATCGGCAGGGTGTGCCTTGCCGAGGCCCGGGCGGAACGCCAGAATGCCGCCAATCATCGCGGTCGCCGTTGCCGCCCTTCAAAGGATGTCCGATGTCTGATTTCGCCACCCTGCTGCGCCTGTCCCCCGAAGCCCTGACCCGTCCCTGCAACCCTCGGCAATTCGCGTTCGCCACCACCGACGAGCTGGAACCCTTCCGCGGCGTGCTGGGCCAGGAGCGGGCGGTGGAGGCCCTGCAGTTCGGGGTGGCCATGCCCCGCCCGGGCTACAACCTGTACGTGATGGGCGAGTCGGGCACCGGGCGCCACTCCTTCGTGCAGCGTTACCTGAAGGCCGAGGCGAAGCGCCTGAAGGCGCCGGCGGACTGGGTCTACGTGAACAATTTCGACGAGCCCCGCGAGCCGCGGGTGCTGGAGCTGGCCCCGGGGATGGCGGCCACCTTCCTCGCCGACATCGAGGCGCTGATCGACAACCTGCTGGCCACCTTCCCGGCGGTGTTCGAGCAGCCCAGCTACCAGCAGAAGAAGAGCGCCATCGACCGCGCCTTCAACCAGCGCTACGACCAGGCCCTGGACACCATCGAGAAGCTGGCGCTGGAACGGGGCATCGCCCTGTACCGCGACAGCGCCAACGTCGCCTTCACGCCCATGAAGGACGGCAAGGCGCTGGACGAGGCGGAGTTCGCCCAGCTGCCCGAAGCCGAGCGCGAACAGTTCCACAAGGACATCGGCGAGCTGGAGGAACGCCTCAACGCCGAGCTGTCCGGCCTGCCGCAGTGGAAGCGCGAGAGCAGCAACCGTCTGCGCCAGCTCAACGAGGAGACCATCACCCTGGCCCTGGAGCCGCTGCTGGCGCCGCTGGCCCGCAAGTACGCGGAGCATGCCGGGGTGGATGCCTACCTCCAGGCCATGCAGGTCAACCTGCTGCGCACCGTGCTGGAAACCCTGGTGGATGAAGGCCGCACCGATGTGCAGAAGCGCAACGACCTGCGCGAGCTCTACGCGCCCAGCCTGATCGTCGCCCAGCCCCAGGACGGCGGTGCGCCGGTGGTGTTCGAGCCGCACCCCACCTACGACAACCTGTTCGGGCGCATCGAATACAGCACGGACCAGGGTGCGCTGTATACCAGCTACCGGCACCTGCGCCCCGGCGCGCTGCACCGTGCCAACGGCGGCTACCTGATTGTCGAGGCGGAGAAGATGCTGGGCGAGCCGTTCGTCTGGGAGGCCCTCAAGCGGGCGCTGCAGTCGCGCCGGCTGAAGATGGAGTCGCCCCTGGTCGAGCTGGGGCGCATGGCCACCGTGACCCTGACGCCGGAGGTCATTCCGCTGCAGGTCAAGGTGATCCTGATCGGCTCGCGGCAGGTGTACTACGCCCTGCAGGAGCTGGACCCTGACTTCCAGGAGCTGTTCCGGGTGCTGGTGGATTTCGACGAGGAAATCCCCCTGAGCGAGGACAACCTCGAGCAGTTCGCCCAGTTGATCAGGACCCGCACCACGGAGGAGGGCCATGCGCCGCTCACCGCGGCGGCGGTGGCGCGCCTGGCCACCTACAGCGCGCGCCTGGCCGAGCACCAGGGACGCCTGAGCGCGCGTATCGGCGACCTGTTCCAGCTGCTCGGCGAGGCCGATTTCCTGCGTCAGCTGGCCGGTGACCCGGTGACCGACGCGGCGCACATCGACCGTGCGCTGCAGGCCAAGGAGCGCCGCACCGGGCGCGTCTCGGCGCGCCTGCTGGACGACATGCTGGCCGGCATCATCCTCATCGACACCGAGGGCTCGGCCATCGGCCGCTGCAACGGCATGACCGTGCTGGAAACCGGCGATTCGGTGTTCGGTCTGCCGGCGCGCATCTCCGCCACCGTCTATCCCGGCAGCTCGGGCATCGTCGATATCGAGCGGGAGGTCAGCCTCGGCCAGCCGATCCACTCCAAGGGGGTGATGATCCTCACCGGTTACCTGGGCAGCCGCTATGCTCAGGAATTCCCCCTGGAGATCTCCGCCAGCATCGCCCTGGAGCAGAGCTACGGCTACGTGGACGGCGACAGTGCCTCGCTGGGCGAGGTCTGCGCGCTGATCTCGGCGCTGTCGCGCACGCCGCTCAAGCAGGGCTTCGCCATCACCGGCTCCATCAACCAGTTCGGCGAGGTGCAGGCGGTTGGCGGCGTCAACGAGAAGATCGAGGGCTTCTTCCGTCTCTGCGAGGCGCGTGGGCTCACCGGCGAACAGGCGGCTATCATTCCCTATGCCAACATCAGCAACCTGATGCTGGACGAGCGAGTGCTGCAGGCGGTGCGCGAAGGTCGCTTCAACGTCTACGCCGTGCGCCATGTGGACGAGGCGCTGAGCCTCCTGGTCGGCGAGCCGGCGGGGACGCCGGACGAGCAGGGCAACTTCCCGGAAGGCAGCGTCAATGCCCGCGTGGTGGCGCGGCTGCGGGAAATCGCCGAGGCGGGCCTGGAGGACGAGGAGCGCAAGGGAGCCCATCACGAGGCGCCCAGGTCAGCGACCTGAGCCGCTGCGACGACGGTTTCAGGGCGTTGTCCACAGGCTCGCCCGACATCATTTGCGTAACCTCCCAGCTGTGCCCGGCATGCGTCGGGCTGGGACCAGCATCCGGGAGAATGTCATGTCGCGTCAGATCTGCCTGGTCCGGGACTACCTGGGCATGAACATGCGCATCGAGGCCCGCATCATGGCGCTGGCTGGTGGCAACGGCCGCTGGGCGCTGTTCTGCGCGGCCGGGCTGAACGGCGCGCAACCCTCGGACATCAAGGTGCAGGGCCCCTTCCTGGGGGCCGCCGAGGCCACTCGGATGCTGCAGGCGATCATCGACAACCTGCGCGAGCAGGGTTACCGGGAGGTGGCGGAAGAGCCGATCTGGCGCCTGCACATGCAGGCTCGCCTGCGTCAGTTGAACGGGGCGCCGCAGCGGCAGGCCTGGCCCTGAGCCGGACTGGAGCTTTTCTGCACAATCTGTTCGAAGGCGCCGGCTGGCGGCTGTCAGCGCCCCCTTTGAACAGGGCTTTCCACCGACTTATCAACAGCTTGCGTGGATAACACGGGCGCATTTTCCGTTGCGTGGGCGCTGGATATACTTCGCGCCCTCCCGATCGCATGCGAGAAACCCACCGTGAAATCCATGGAATCCTTCCTGGAAAATCTCCTCTACGCCTCGCGCTGGTTGCTGGCGCCCATCTACCTGGGGCTGTCGCTGGCGCTGCTGGCGCTGGCAATGAAGTTCTTCCAGGAGCTGTATCACCTGCTGCCCCACGTGTTCGAGCGCAGTGAAGCCGACCTGATCCTGGTGCTGCTGTCGCTGATCGACATGGCGCTGGTCGGCGGCCTGCTGGTGATGGTGATGATTTCCGGTTTCGAGAATTTCGTCTCCCAGCTGAACATCAAGGCCGGTACCGAGAAGCTGGACTGGCTGGGCAAGATGGACTCCGGCTCCCTGAAGATGAAGGTGGCCGCCAGCATCGTGGCGATCTCCTCCATCCATCTGCTGCGCATGTTCATGAACGCCCAGCAGATCGAAAACGACAAGCTCATGTGGTACGTGCTCATCCATATCACCTTCGTGGTTTCGGCGTTCGCCATGACCATGATGGAAAAGGGCAAGGGCGGCGCGCGGGAGATCTGATCGGGCGTCTGTCCGAAAGCCGTCGCCGGCTCTTGCCCGGCAGTGAAGTTGGGCAAGACTGAAGGTTCAACCCCCTGCAGTTGAGGTGCCCGATGAACCTGCATGAACTGACTGCCCGGGTGCGCGCCGGGCAGGTGGATGGCGCCAACCTGGTCTGCCTGGAAGGCGGCGCCTACCTGGTCGAGGCGCGGATCGGCGCCCGGCTGATTCCCCTGCTGGACGAGCACGGCCAGCCGCTCAAGCTGCTTTCCCTCGAACAGGTCCACGAGCTGCTCGGCGGCGTGCCGCTGACGCTGGAACTGGAGCACGCCGATGCCAGCGAGGAGATGTGCGGCCTGCAGGAGGCACCGTTGCGCAGCCGCCCGGCCGCCTGACGGGCGCCGCCACGCCCCGCCGGGATGCCTTGCCGAGGGTGCGTCACGAGCGCGCTGGATCGAACGCCCTTGGCCGCCCGCGGCTGTGTTAGTCTGGCCGCCCTTTTTTGCCTGGCGGGAGTCCGACCATGTCCCAACTCGACCTTTCCACCGACGAAGCCCGTGTCAGCTACGGCATCGGCCGTCAGATCGGTGAACAACTGCACGACAACCCGCCGCCCGGCGCCAGCCTGGAGGCGATCGTCGCCGGCCTGCGCGACGCCTACCTGGGCAATGACAGCCAGGTCAGCGCCGAGGCCCTGAACGCCAGCTTCCAGGTGATCCGCGAGCGCCTGCAGGCTGCCGCCGAAGCCAAGGCCGCCGCGGCGGCCGAAGCCGGCAAGACCTACCTGGCCGAAAACGCCAAGCGCGAAGGCGTGACCGTGCTGGCCTCCGGCCTGCAATACGAGGTGCTGGTTGCCGGCGACGGTCCCAAGCCGTCCCGCGATGACCAGGTGCGCACCCACTACCACGGCACCCTGATCGACGGCACCGTGTTCGACAGCTCCTACCAGCGCGGTCAGCCGGCCGAGTTCCCGGTCAGCGGCGTGATCGCCGGCTGGGTCGAGGCCCTGCAGCTGATGAACACCGGCAGCAAGTGGCGCCTGCACGTGCCCAGCGAACTGGCCTACGGCGGCCAGGCCGTCGGCAGCATCCCGCCGCACAGCGTGCTGGTGTTCGACGTCGAGCTGCTGGACATCCTGTAAGCCGAAACGGCGCGGCCCTGCCGGGGCCGCGTCCGCCTTCCTGCCCCGCCTGTCACCGGCAAATCGCCGCCGGCCTGATAAACTCCGCTTCCCAATCGACACTCGGGGGCGCGGTCATGCCGACCTTTGGTCATCTGCGCGAAATCGTCACCACGGACCATGCCGCACTGCTGGCGCTCTGGCAGCGCACGCCGGGCATCCAGGTGCGCGACGAGGATGCCTACCAACCCTTCTGCGCCTATCTGGCGCGCAATCCCGGTCTGAGCCTGCTGATCGAGGAGGGCGGCCAGCCGATCGCCTGCCTGATGGCCGGTCACGATGGCCGGCGGGGCTACCTGCAGCATCTGGTGGTGGACGAAGCCTGGCGGGGACGGGGGCTGGCGACACGGCTGCTGGATGAAGTCCTGCGCCGGCTGGCGGCGCTGGGCATCCACAAGTCCCATGTGTTCGTGCTGCGCGACGCACCGGAGGCCCTGGCCTTCTGGCAGGGGCGTGCCGGCTGGGGCCGGCGGCAGGACATCGAGGTGTTCTCCACCCGGGCGGTCGGCGCATGATCGCCGCCGAGCTGCTGGATTCGGGCACCCTGCTGCTGGGCTGGGTCCTGTACCTGCCCGCGCTGCTCTGGGCCGCCCTGCGTGCGCCCTGGATCGAACTCTTCAGCGACCTGCGCCGCCAGCATCTGTTGTTCGGCACCGTGGTGGTGCTGTTCCTGCTCTGGCTGGTGCGCCGCGACTTCGCTTCCGGCCTGTCCATGCACTTCATCGGCATGACCGCCGTTACCCTGCTGCTGGACTGGCCGCTGGCGATTCTGGCCGGGCTCCTGGCGCAGCTGGCGCTGATCGCCGTGGGACGGCCCGACCTGGCGTCGCTGGGCGTCAACGGCATCCTGCTGGTGCTCATCCCGGTGGCCATCACCGAGGCCTGCGCCAACCTGGTGGAGCGCTTCCAACCCAACAACCTGTTCGTCTACATCTTCTGTTCGGGCTTCTTCCCGGCCGCCCTCACGGCGATCGCCTGCGTGTTTGCCGGCCTGGGCCTGCTGCTGCTCGACGGTCGCTACGAGATGCCGCCCTGGCTGGAGGACTTCGCCGGCTACCTGTGGCTGCTTGCCTTCCCCGAGGCGTTCATCAACGGCATGGTGATTTCCGGGCTGGTGGTGTTCTGTCCGGACTGGCTGGAAACCTTCAACCGCAGTCGCTACCTGTCGGCGCCCTGGAAGGACGAGGACAAGTAGCAGGGCGGTTGCGATGGCCGTTGCGTCGGGCGGTCGGCGTCTTTACCCGGCCGCCGCTTGCGGAGTGCACCGAGGCTGCGTGCGGCGGCCAACGCGCTACAACCTTATCGATCAGGGTGCGCCGTCAGGAGCGCTTGTCCAGATCCTCGGAAAACAGCTCGTCGGTCAGCGGGTCGCCGGGAATGGCGTGTTCTTCCGCCGCCCAGGCGCCGAGGTCGATGAGCTTGCAGCGCTCCGAGCAGAAGGGGCGGGTCGGTACCTGGGGGCTCCATTCCACCGGGGCGCCGCAGGTCGGGCATTTCACGATCAGGGGCGTGCTCATTGGGGCTGGCCTCCACGCAGGGTCAGATAGAAACGGTGCAGGCGCTCGACCTCCTGGTGCAGCCAGCTGAGGTCGCGATCATTGACAATCACGTCATCGGCCTTGGCCAGGCGCTCGCTGCGCGAGGCCTGGGCGGCCAGGATGGCGCGCACCTGCGCCTCGTCGGTGCCGTCGCGGGCCAGGGTACGGCGGATCTGCAGCTCCTCGGGAACATCGATCACCAGCACGCGCTGGCACAGCTGATACTGGCCCGATTCGATCAGCAGGGGTGACTCCAGGATCGCATAGGGTGAGGTGGCGCGGGCCAGCACCTCGATGATCTCCTGGCGGATCAGCGGATGCAGCAGGCGTTCCAGCCAGCGCCGCTCCTCGGCGTCCTGGAAGATGCGCGCGCGCAGCGCGGCGCGGTCCAGGCTACCGTCGGCCTGCAGGATGTCCGCGCCGAAATGCTCGGCAATCTGCGCCAGCGCCTGGCGGCCGGGTTCCACCACCCAGCGGGCGGCCTGGTCGGCATTCACCAGGTCGATGCCCAGCTGGACGAAGTGCGCGGCGGCGGCGCTCTTGCCGCTGCCGATGCCACCGGTCAGACCGAGAATCCAGGGCTTCATGGCAGGCTCCGCATCAGTCTTCGGGGTGGTCACGCAGGAACACCAGCTTGTCCGGGCCGGACTGTTCCGCGCTGAAGCGATAGCCCTGGTAGGCGAAGTCCTTGAGGCACGCCGGGTCGCTGATGCGTTCCTTGATCACGTAGCGGGCCATCAGGCCGCGGGCCTTCTTGGCGTAGAAGCTGATGATCTTGTACTGGCCGTTCTTCAGGTCGCGGAACTCGGTGTCGATCACCCGCGCCCTGAGGGCCTTGCGCTGCACAGCGCCGAAATACTCGTTGGAGGCCAGGTTGAGCAGCACGTCGTCGCCCTGGGCGGCCAGCGCCTCGTTCAGCCAGCCGCTGATGCGCTCGCCCCAGAAGGCGTACAGGTCCTTGCCGCGGGCGTTGGCCAGCCGGGTGCCCATTTCCAGGCGGTAGGGCTGCATCAGATCCAGCGGGCGCAGCAGGCCGTAAAGGCCGGATAGCATGCGCAGGTGGGCCTGGGCGAAGTCGAAGTCCGCCTCGCTGAAATCCTCGGCGTTCAGCCCGGTGTACACGTCACCCTTGAAGGCCAGCAGCGCCTGCTTGGCGTTGGCCGGGGTGAAGTCCGGGTGCCAGCTGCCGAAGCGCGCCACGTTGAGCGCGGCCAGCTTGTCGGACAGGCCCATCAGCTCGGCGATCTGTTGTGGCGAATATTCGCGCAGCTGTTCGATCAGCACCTGGGCATGGTCCAGATGCTCGGGCAGGGTGTAGCGCTCGGTGACCGGCGGCGTGTCGTAGTCGAGGGTCTTGGCGGGGGATATCACCAGCAGCATGGGCAGTCTCCGGAAACGATGCGGGCGATTGTAGGGAGCATCGGCCCCCGACTCCACCTATCGGCGCCATTGGTCTGACACGGAACCGTCATGTGTGCCGGCCACCATCGGCCTCGGCCCGTCTCTTGCTTGTGCCCGCCAGGCAGGTCCTGCGGAGCAGGCGGGACGCGGGACTATCCTTTCCCCAGGGCACGCAGACGGCGCGTTGCCGCCTGTCCCCGTCATTGAGGTGATTGCCAATGGATGACCACGCGAAGCCGGTCCTCTACGTCCTGGATACCAACGTTCTGATCCACGACCCCAACGCCTTGCTTAACTTCCAGGAGCACCAGGTGGCCATCCCCATGACGGTGCTGGAGGAGCTGGATCGCCTGAAGACCGGCAAGCACAGCACCGCCGCCGAGTGCCGCCAGGCCATCCGCCTGATCGACCGGACCCTGGGCGAGGCAACCCCGGAACAGGTGGAGCAGGGCGTGCCCATCCAGCGAGGCAAGGGTGGTCCGCGGGGCAGCCTGTCGATCCTCATGCATCGTCCCGGTGCACAGGAAAGCCCGCTGCCGGACACCATCAACGACAACCGCATCATCAACCAGCTGCTGGACCTGGGCCGGCGCCGGCCGGAGCTGGACGTGGTGCTGGTCAGCAAGGACATCAACATGCGCCTCAAGGCGCGCGCCTGCGGCATCGCCGCCGAGGACTACCAGACCGACCAGCTGGTGGACGATGTCAGCCTGCTGTCGCGCGGCTACCACAGCCTGTCCGGCTCCTTCTGGGAGCGGGTCGGCAAGGTGGAGACCCGTCAGGAAGTCGGCCGCACCTGGCATCGGGTCAGGCTCACCGACAACCTGCCGGCCCTGAACCTCAATGAATTCATCCTCGACGAGCAGGGCTTCGTCGGCTGGATCAAGCGCATCGACGGCGACGAGCTGCTGATCCTCGACCTGTATCAGGAAAAGCTGCTCGACCTGGAGGCCTGGGGCCTGCAGCCGCGCGACATCTATCAGGCCCTGGCGCTGTATGCGCTGCTCGACCCGGACATCCACCTGGTCAACCTGTCCGGCGCGGCCGGCTCGGGCAAGACCATCCTGGCGCTGGCCGCCGCCATCGAGCAGACCATGGTCAGCAAGCGCTACCGGCGCATCATCGTTACCCGCAGCGTGCAGGGGCTGGACGAGGACATCGGCTTTCTGCCGGGCACCGAGGCGGAGAAGATGGAGCCCTGGCTGGGCGCCATCACCGACAACCTGGAGGCCCTGCACCTGGACGACGAGAGCACGCCCGGCAGCGTCGACTACCTGCTGCAGCGCGTGCCCCTGCAGTTCAAGTCGCTCAACTACATCCGCGGGCGCAGCTTTCAGCAGAGCCTGCTGCTGATCGACGAATGCCAGAACCTCACCCCGCACCAGATGAAGACCATCATCACCCGCGCCGGCACCGGCACCAAGGTGATCTGCCTGGGCAACCTGGCGCAGATCGACACGCCCTACCTGTCTGCCACCAGCTCCGGGCTCACCTACCTGACCGAACGCTTCAAGGATTTCGGCCATGGCGTGCACATCACCCTGCAGGGCGTGCCGCGCTCGGTGCTGGCCGAATATGCCGAGGCGAACATGTAGCACCGAGCAGCCTTGACCAGACGCATGCCCGGCGATGGGGCGCCGGGTAGAATGGCCCCTCGTTCCGAGGAGATTGCGATGAGCCTGACCCATCTCGACAACCAGGGCCATGCCCGCATGGTGGATGTCACCGAGAAGGCGGTGACCTTCCGCGAGGCGGTGGCCGAGGCCAGGGTGCGTATGCGCCCGCAGACGCTGGCGCTGATCCAGCAGGGCGGCCATCCCAAGGGCGATGTGTTCGCCGTGGCGCGCATCGCCGGCATCCAGGCGGCCAAGAAGACCCACGAACTGATCCCGCTGTGCCATCCGCTGCTGCTCACCGGCGTCAGGGTGGAGCTGCAGGCCGAGGGCGAGGACTGCGTGCGCATCGAGGCGCGCTGCAAGCTGGCCGGGCAGACGGGCGTGGAGATGGAGGCGCTGACCGCCGCCAGCATCGCCGCGCTGACCATCTATGACATGTGCAAGGCCGTGGACAAGGACATGACCATCGAGCAGGTGTGCCTGCTGGAAAAGGCCGGAGGCAAGAGCGGCCACTATCGCCGCGCGACGACGGAGGACGCCCCATGATTCGCCTGCAGTATTTCGCCCGCTACCGCGAGGAGCTGGGCCGCGACGGCGAGCAGCTGGACTGGCAGGACAGCTTCGCCACCCTGGGCGCGCTGCGCGACCATCTGCTGGCGCGCGGCGGCGCCTGGCAGGTGCTGGCCGAGCGCAACCTGATGTGCGCGCGCAACCAGGAACTGTGCGGGCTCGACGAACCCCTGGAGGACGGCGACGAGGTGGCCTTCTTCCCCACGGTTACCGGAGGCTGAGATGGCCGTTCGTGTGCAGACCGCTCCCTTCGACCCCGGCACCGAGCTGAACGCGCTGCACGCCGCCCAGCTGGGCATCGGCGCGGTGGTCGGTTTCGTCGGCTACGTGCGCGACTACAACGACGGCCAGGAGGTGGCGGGCATGTTCCTGGAGCACTATCCGGGCATGACCGAGAAGGCGCTGGCGAAGATCGTCGCCGAGGCCGAGGCGCGCTGGCCGCTGCTGCGCGTCGAGGTGCTGCACCGGGTCGGCGCCCTGACCCCGGGCGAGCCGATCGTCTTCGTCGGCACCGCCAGCGCGCACCGGCAGGCGGCCTTCGAGGCCTGCGACTTCATCATGGATTATCTGAAGACCCGCGCCCCGTTCTGGAAGCGCGAGGACACCCGTGCGGGCACGCGCTGGGTGGAGGGGCGCGACAGCGATCAGCAGGCCGCTGCGCGCTGGGATCAGTAGAGCACCGTGTAGAGCTTGAGCAGCACGGTGGACAGGGTGACGACGATGCCCAGGCTCATCATCACGATGCCGGCCAGGGTTTCCCGGAAATTGAAGCCGAACCCCAGCAGCAGGAAGCCGGAAATGATCAACAGCAACATCCACGCAAGGCTTTCCACGACGCCCTCCTGTAATTGATAGCAGGACAATCATATCCCACGGGTCGGCTTGAGGGCTGACCTGCATCAAGGCGGGGCGGGCTGGCGACGACGCGCCGCCCGCGGGCAGGGTGGAACGCCCTTCAGTGCTTGCGCGGCACCGGCTTGAGCAGTTCGTCCGGCGGCATCTCGCACTGGATCTTGCGGCCGATCAGCGCCTCGATGGGCGGCAGGGCGAAGGCATCGTCCTCGCCGGCGAAGCTGATGGAGGTGCCGCTGGCGCCGGCGCGGCCGGTACGGCCGATGCGGTGCACGTAGTCGTCCGGCACCTCGGGCAGGGTGAAGTTGATCACGTGGCTGATGCCGTCGATGTGGATGCCGCGGCCGGCCACGTCGGTGGCCACCAGCACGCGGATCTTGCCCTCGCGGAAGCCCTCCAGCACCTTGATGCGCTTCTGCTGCGGCACGTCGCCGGACATCTGCGCGGCGCTCACGCCGTCGCGGGTCAGGCGCTCCTCGATGCGGCGCACCTCGTCCTTGCGGTTGGCGAACACCATCACCCGGCTCCAGTCGTTCTGGGTGATCAGGTTGTAGAGCAGCTTGTACTTGTCCTTGCTGGCCACTGCGTAGACATGCTGTTCCACGGTTTCGCTGGCCACGTTCTCCGGCTCGATCTCGACGATGGCCGGATTCACCGTCCACTGGCTGGCCAGGTTCATCACGTCCTCGGTGAAGGTGGCGGAGAACAGCAGGGTCTGGCGCTCGCCCTTGTACGGGGTCTGACGGATGATCTGGCGAACCTGGGGGATGAAGCCCATGTCCAGCATGCGGTCGGCCTCGTCCAGCACCATCACCTCGACCATGTCCAGGTGCACCTCGCCGCGCTGGTGGAAGTCCAGCAGACGGCCCGGGGTGGCCACCAGGATGTCGCAGTAGCGCTTCTCCAGGGCCTTGAGCTGCTTGTCGAAGTCCATGCCGCCGACAAAGCTCATCACGTTCAGGCTGGTGTACTTGGTCAGCGCCTCGGCGTCCTTGGCGATCTGCACCACCAGCTCGCGGGTCGGCGCGATGATCAGCGCGCGCGGCTCGCCCATGTAGCGCTCCTTGGGCGGCGGCGTCTGCAGCAGCTGGGTGATGGTGGAGACCAGGAACGCGGCGGTCTTGCCGGTGCCGGTCTGGGCACGGCCGATGGCGTCGCGGCCCTTGAGGGTATGCCCGAGCACCTGTGCCTGGATCGGCGTGCAGTAGGTGAAGCCCAGGTCATGGATGGCGTGCATCAGCTCCGGGGCCAGCGAGAAGTCGTGGAAGCGGGTCTTGCCCTCGGCCGGCTCCACCTTGAAGTCTTCCAGCTTCCAGTTCGAGGCGGCCGGCCTGGGCTTGCGCGGCGCGCGCTCGCGGCGCGGCTTGTCGCCCTGCGGCGCGGCATTCTGCTCGGCGGTCTTGTCGCCCCTGGCGGCACGCGGCGCGGAGCCGTTGCGCTTGCTGTCGCGGGGCGGGCGGGGGGCCTTGTCGCGCGGCGCGCGGCTGTCGGCGGGGCGCTGCGGGCGTTCGTTACTGGAAGGGGTAGCGGCGGGGACTGCGGGTTCTTCACCCTTCTTGAAGATTTTCTTGAGTGCCTTGAGCACGGTGATCTCGATCGATGGTTAAGGAATGAACGGCGGCAGTGTAAAGCAAGACGCCCGTTCGGCGAAGTGCCTGCACCCGCCGCGAGACGAGGTTGGCGGAAGAAGCGACGCCGCGACTCAGGCGCCGCCGGCCAGACGCTCTCCCAGCCACTGGCCGATGGCCTCGATTTCCGCCAGGCAGACCTCGTGGCCCATGGGGTAGTCGCGCCATTGCACCGGCACGCCCTGGCTGGCCAGGAAGTCATGGGCGGCGCGGCCCAGGGCGTGGGGCACCACCTCGTCGCGCCCGCCATGGGCGAACAGCACCGGGCGGTTGCGCACGCCGACGTCCAGCGCCAGTCCCGGCTCGAAGGTGGGCGCGTAGGTGGACAGCGCCAGAACGCCCCCGAGCGGCCCCTGCCAGCGCAGGAAGGCGGTGTGCAGCACCACTGCGCCGCCCTGGGAGAAGCCGGCGAGGAAGATGCGCGCCGGGTCGATGCCGCTGTCGCGCTGCGCCTCGATCAGCTGGATGACCGTCTGCGCGGAGGCTTCCAGCTGGTCCTTGTCGATGGTGCGGCCGTTGGCGCCCATGCTGAGGATGTCGTACCAGCTGGGCATCGACCAGCCACCGTTGACGGTCACCGGCCGGGTAGGCGCCTGGGGCAGCACGAAGCGGGTGGTGGGCAGCGACTCCTGCAGCTGCTCGGCCACCGGCTGGAAGTCGAAGCGGTCGGCCCCCAGGCCATGCAGCCAGATCACGCAGGCATCTGCGTTCTGACGGGGCGAAACAATCAGCGGCTCGGTCATGGATGGCTCCAGCTTGGTGCGATCGCCCCGATCCGGGGCGTGATGACGGACCTGCCCGCAGGGGCAGCATGGCACGCAAGGATACGTCGTTCGGGCATCGGCGGGCATCCTTGCCAATCTGGTACGGCACTTGCTCTGCCAAGGTGTGGTTTGCCAACTAGACTGAGTCGAGATGCCTTCCAGCGCTGCCACCTGCTGGCCTGAACACAGGGAAGAACGCGGCGCGAATCCAATACAACAGGGAGCAACCGGAGGTTCGAATGCAAAGGGTCAAATCCATCCTGGCCGTTCTGGGTGCCGTTTCGCTGCTGGCTGCGGGGGGGGCGGCGCAGGCCGGCGCCACCCTGGATGCGGTGAAGAAGAAGGGATTCGTGCAGTGCGGCGTCAGTGACGGCCTGCCGGGCTTTTCCTACGTGGACGCCCAGGGGCGTTACCTGGGCATCGACGTGGACGTCTGCCGGGCCATCGCCGCCGCGGTGTTCGGCGATGCCTCCAAGGTCCGCTTCACGCCGCTGACCGCCAAGGAGCGCTTCACCGCCCTGCAGTCCGGCGAGATCGATGTGCTGTCGCGCAACACCACCTGGACCAGTTCGCGGGATTCGGCCATGGGCCTGAATTTCACCGGCGTGACCTACTACGACGGCCAGGGCTTCCTGGTGAACAAGTCGCTGGGTGTCTCCAGCGCCAAGGAGCTTGACGGTGCCACCGTGTGCATCCAGGCCGGCACCACCACCGAGCTGAACCTCTCCGACTACTTCCGCAGCAACGGCATGAAGTACACGCCGATCACCTACGACACCTCCGACGAGAGCGCCAAGTCGCTGGAGTCCGGTCGTTGCGACGTACTGACGTCCGACCAGTCGCAGCTCTACGCCCAGCGCGCCAAGCTGGCCAAGCCGGACGAGTACGTGGTGTTGCCGGAAGTCATCTCCAAGGAGCCGCTGGGGCCGCTGGTGCGCCAGGGTGACGAGGAGTGGTTCGACATCGTGCGCTGGACGCTGTTCGCCATGCTCAACGCCGAAGAGCTGAACATCACCTCACAGAATGTCGAGCAGATGGCCAAGGAAACCAGGAACCCCGATGTCGCCCGCCTGCTGGGCACCGAGGGCGAGTATGGCCGGGACCTGCAACTGCCCCGCGACTGGGTGGTGAAGATCGTCAAGCAGGTGGGCAACTACGGCGAGGTGTTCGATCGCAACGTGGGGGCGGGCAGCGAGCTGAAGATCGAGCGCGGCCTCAACGCCCTGTGGAACCAGGGTGGCGTCCAGTACGCGCCGCCGGTGCGCTGATCGTCATGACGCCCTGGCGGTGATTGTCTGCCGCCGGGGCTTCCGGCCACCGAGAGAGCGCCCCGATGCCGGTAGCAACCTCTTCCCGTCGACACGGCTCGCTGTTGACCGACCCCCAGGCGCGTGCCTGGATCTTCCAGATCCTGGCCGTGGCGGCGGTGATCGCCTTCGGCTGGTTCCTGTTCGACAACACCCAGACCAACCTGCAGCACCGGGGCATCACCTCGGGCTTCGCTTTCCTCGACAACCCCGCCGGCTTCGGCATCACCCAGCATCTGATCGACTACAGCGAGAGCGACAGCTACGGCCGGGTGTTCTGGGTGGGGCTCCTCAACACCCTGCTGGTCAGCGTCGTCGGCATCGTCCTGGCCACGCTGCTGGGTTTCCTCCTGGGCATCGCCCGGCTGTCCTCGAACTGGCTGATCCGCCAGCTGGCGACCGTCTACATCGAGATCTTCCGCAACATCCCGCCGCTGCTGCAGATCTTCTTCTGGTACTTCGCAGTGATCGGCCCGCTGCCGGGACCGCGCAACAGCCTGAGCCTGGGCGACATCATCTTCCTCAACAACCGGGGCGTGCAGATGCCCGCGCCGAGCGCCAGCGAAGCCTGGTGGCCATTCATGGTGGCCCTGATGGCAGCTCTGGCGCTGGTGGTGCTGCTCAGCCGCTGGGCCCGGGCCCGGCGCCTGGCTACCGGACAGCCCTTTCCTGTGTTCTGGGCCAGCCTGGCGCTGGTGGTGCTCATTCCCGGCGCCTGCGTGCTGCTGTACGGCTCGCCGCTGAACTGGTCGGTGCCGGAGCTGCAGCGCTTCAACATCCGCGGGGGCTGGGTGCTCATTCCCGAGCTGGTGTCGATCACCATGGCGCTGGCCATCTATACCGCTGCCTTCATCGGCGAAACGGTGCGCGCCGGCATCCAGGCGGTGAGCCACGGGCAGACCGAGGCGGCCGCTTCCCTGGGGCTGCGGCCCGGTCAGGTGCTGCGCCTGGTGGTGATTCCCCAGGCCCTGCGGGTGATCGTGCCGCCGCTGACCAGCCAGTATCTGAACCTGACCAAGAACTCCTCCCTGGCGGCGGCCATTGGCTATCCGGACATGGTGTCACTGTTCGCCGGGACCGTGCTCAACCAGACCGGCCAGGCCATCGAGACCATGGCCATCACCATGAGCGTGTACCTGGCCATCAGCCTGAGCATTTCCCTGTTGATGAACCTGTACAACAAGCGCATCGCGCTGGTGGAGCGCTAGGGCCATGGAAAAGCATGTCTTCAAGCCCGATCGTCCCGCGCCGGCCCTGAGCGTGGGGCCGGTCGGCTGGGTGCGAGCCAACCTGTTCGCCAGCGGCTGGCATGCGCTGCTCACCCTGCTGGGGCTGTACCTGATCTGGCTGGTGGTGCCGCCGCTGATCGAGTGGGCATTCATCGAGGCCGACTGGGTGGGCGAGCGCCGGGCCGACTGTACCCGCGAGGGCGCCTGCTGGGTGTTCGTCAAGGAGCGCTTCGGGCAGTTCATGTACGGCTTCTATCCCCGGCCGGAGCGCTGGCGAGTGAATCTCACGGTGCTGCTGGCCGTGGTCGGCGCCGCGCCGCTGTTCGTCGGCGCCTTCCGGCACAAGCTCCGCTACGGGCTTGTCTTTCTGTTCGCTTATCCGCTGCTGGCCTACTGGCTGCTGCACGGAGGCTTCCTCGGCCTGTCCCTGGTGCCCACCAGCCTGTGGGGCGGGCTGATGCTGACCCTGGTGATCGCCGCCGTGGGCATCGCCGGCGCGCTGCCGCTGGGCATCCTGCTGGCCCTGGGGCGCCGCTCGGAGCTGCCGGCGATCAAGGTCATCTGCGTGACCATCATCGAGTTCTGGCGGGGCGTGCCGCTGATCACCGTGCTGTTCATGTCCTCGGTGATGCTGCCGCTGTTCCTGCCCGAAGGCATGAATCTGGACAAGCTGCTGCGCGCCATGGTCATGGTGATCCTGTTCGAGGCCGCCTACATCGCCGAGGTGGTGCGTGGCGGCTTGCAGGCCATCCCCAAGGGACAATACGAGGCTGCCCAGGCGCTGGGACTGGGCTACTGGCGCATGATGGGCCTGGTGGTGCTGCCCCAGGCCCTCAAACTGGTGATTCCCGGCATCGTCAACACCTTCATCGCGCTGTTCAAGGACACCAGCCTGGTGATCATCATCGGCCTCTTCGATTTCCTGAACAGCATCAAGCGCGCCACCGCGGACCCGGCCTGGCTGGGCATGTCCACCGAGGGCTACGTGTTCGCGGCGGCGGTCTACTGGATCTTCTGTTTCGGCATCTCCCGCTATTCGCTGCATCTGGAGCGCAGGCTGGAAACCGGGCGTGGGCATTGAGGAGTGGAACATGAACGAGGCGCAGCGACAGGCCGACCCGGGCGGCCACCTGATGATCGAAATGATCGACGTGAACAAGTGGTACGGTCAGTTCCACGTGCTCAAGGACATCAACCTGCAGGTGCGCAAGGGGGAGCGCATCGTGATCTGCGGGCCGTCGGGATCGGGCAAGTCGACGACCATCCGCTGCATCAACCGCCTGGAGGAACACCAGGCCGGCAGGATTCTGGTCGAGGGCGTGGAGCTGACCCGCGATCTCAAGCAGATCGAGGCGATCCGCAGCGAGGTCGGCATGGTCTTCCAGCACTTCAATCTGTTTCCCCATCTGACCGTGCTGCAGAACTGCACCCTGGCGCCCATGTGGGTGCGCAAGATGCCGCGCCGCGAGGCGGAGGAAATCGCCATGTACTACCTGGAGAAGGTGCGCATTCCCGAGCAGGCCGGCAAATATCCGGGGCAACTGTCCGGTGGGCAGCAGCAGCGGGTCGCCATTGCCCGCGCCCTGTGCATGAAGCCGAAGATCATGTTGTTCGATGAGCCGACTTCGGCACTTGACCCGGAGATGGTCAAGGAAGTTCTGGATACCATGATCGCCCTGGCGGAAAGCGGCATGACCATGTTGTGTGTCACCCATGAGATGGGCTTTGCCCGTACGGTGGCAAACCGGGTGATCTTCATGGACCGTGGCGAGATCGTTGAAGAGGCGGATCCGGAGACCTTCTTCCATCATCCGCGCAATGAGCGGACGCGCCTGTTTCTCGGCCAGATTCTTTATTGAGGCTTCCGCCGGGCGGAAAAGAAAAACGCCAGCATATGCTGGCGTCTTCTGGCTCAGGAGTTGGGAATCAACCCAGCACCTTGGCCCAGCCTTCGACTTCCTCGGCACCCCATTTGGCCTTCCATTCCTTCAGGGTCTTGTGGTTGCCGCCCTTGGTCTCGATGACTTCGTTGGTGTGCGGGTTGCGGTACTGCTTGACCTTGCGCGCGCGCTTGGCGGCAGGTGCGCTGCGGCCGGCGCCGCGGCTGGTGCGCTGCTGCGCGGAGGCCGGGTCGAGAATGGCGATGATGTCGAGCAGCGACTTGCCATACTGGCCCATCAGATCACGCAGTTTCTTCTCGAACTCGATTTCCTTCTGCAGCTTTTCATCTTGCTGCAGCGCCTTCAGGCGCTCCTGCAGTTCCTTGATGGCCTCTTCGGTTGCGCGGAATTCAGAAATCAGGGACATGATCTTTCCTTTGGGAAGTGAGTCAGGATTAGTGCCCAGAATGATAGTCACAGTTATCCGGCAAGTAAACTCGATGTGTATGAGGAACACATAGTTTGCCGGGCGGACTTCACATTATCGCAAGGCAATTAGTGGCGATGCCTTTGAGCAACTTGTTGCATTGCTGAACGAGGCCGTTATCACCGCGGAATATGGCGGGCCATTGTAGTTAACCGGTGCCTGGACGCGCACTAGTGTCCGCAGTACCCGGGTGGCGGGGCGCGCGGCCGCCGGCGCCCTGACTATGCACCTCTGCCGCAGCTGGCTAGAATTGCCGCCTTTGCAATTCTGGAGTTTCCCCATGCGTACCTTCCGGCTGGTAATCGCCTGCCCTGATCGCGTCGGTATTGTCGCCAAGGTCAGTAACTTCCTGGCGACCTACAACGGCTGGATTACCGAGGCCAGTCACCACTCGGATCATCAGAGTGGCTGGTTCTTCATGCGCCACGAAATCCGTGCCGACTCGCTGCCGTTCGACCTCGCCGGTTTTCGCCAGGCCTTCGGCCCCATCGCCCGCGAGTTCTCCATGGAATGGCGCATCTCCGACTCCGCCGAGAAGCGCCGGGTGGTGCTGATGGCCAGTCGCGAGTCCCATTGCCTGGCCGACCTGCTGCACCGCTGGCGCAGTGACGAGCTGGATTGCGAGATTCCCTGCGTGATTTCCAACCACAATGACCTGCGCAGCATGGTCGAATGGCATGGCATTCCGTTCCATCATGTGCCGGTCGATCCGACCAACAAGCAGCCGGCGTTCGAGCAGGTTTCCCAGCTGATCGACGAATACAGCGCCGACACCGTGGTGCTGGCCCGCTACATGCAGATCCTGCCGCCGGACCTGTGCGAGCGCTACCGTCATCAGGTCATCAATATCCACCACAGCTTCCTGCCCTCGTTCGTGGGGGCCAAGCCGTACCACCAGGCCTCCCTGCGCGGCGTGAAGCTGATCGGCGCCACCTGTCACTACGTCACCGAGGAGCTGGACGCCGGCCCCATCATCGAGCAGGACGTGGTGCGCGTGACCCATCGCGACAGCATCGAGACCATGGTGCGCCTGGGCAAGGACGTGGAGAAGCTGGTGCTGGCCCGTGGCCTGCGCTACCACCTGGAGGACCGGGTGCTGGTCCGCGACAACAAGACCGTGGTGTTCGATTGAGCGATCCCTTCGCGCGCGCCACGGCCAGCGCGCCGCCGACCCTGGGTGAGGGCTGCCTGCGGCGTTTCGATCCGGAACGCATGGACGAGACGCTGGGGGCCGACTTTGCAGCCGCCGCGGCACTCTGGGCCGAACAGGCCACCGTCGCGGGCGATGCCGGGGACCATCTGTCAGCGCATGACGTGAGCGAGGCCGCGCTGGACTAACGTTTTCAGGGCTGCATTGGCTGGACCCCGAGGGTTTGGACATGAAGCCTGGCATCGCACGAGGGCTGTTCATCGTGTGGGCACTGGGCGTGGCCTCGACGGCGGTGGCCGTCTGGCACGAACCGGGATCGGGTGTTGTGCAGGGATTCGGCGAGGGAACGAAGCAATGCCCGATACCTCCCAATGCGCGCGCGAAGATGGCCCAGGTGGAACCGGGAGAGGGACTGCTGCTGTTGCTGTTCGCATTGTCGCAGGGACACGGGTACGAGGATTGAAACCCGCAGCGACGGAAAGACGAGCCGGCGGCATTCGCAAGCCCCGCGGCGCAAGCCGGCGGGGCTTTTCATTTCCAGTCACCGCAACGGTGGTTTTGCCCGGAAACCGGGCGATGCCCTGACCGGCAGGGGGCTCGGCGTTCCCGGCCGCCGATGTGCGCGTCGAGCGGTGGCCAGCGCGTGGCGCTGGCCCGGGCTGGCGCCCCGCTATACAGGTTCGGCCTCCGCCTCGGCGACCTGCACATGCCGTCCGGCCAGCAGGGTGTAGACGCTGGGCAGCACGAACAGGGTGAACAGGGTGCCGACCGTCATGCCGCTGGCGATCACCAGGCCGATGTTGAAGCGGCTCACCGCGCCGGCGCCGCTGGCCAGCAGCAGCGGGATCATGCCGCAGACCATGGCCGCGGTGGTCATCAGCACCGGGCGCAGGCGAATGGCAGCCGCTTCCTCCACCGCCCGGCGGGCGTCCCAGCCGTTGCGCCGGCGCAACTGGTTGGCGAACTCGACGATGAGGATGCCGTGCTTGCTGATCAGGCCGATCAGCGTCACCAGCCCCACCTGGGTGTAGATGTTCATGGTGGCCAGGCCGAGGAACAGCGGGATCAGCGCGCCGCAGATGGACAGCGGCACCGTCACCAGGATCACCAGCGGATCGCGGAAGCTCTCGAACTGCGCCGCCAGCACCAGGAAGATGATGGCCACCGCCAGGGCGAAGGTGACGTACAGCGCGCTGCCTTCCTGGATGAACTGGCGCGCCGGGCCGGCGTAGTCGAAGGTGTAGCCGCGCGGCGCCTCCTCCTCGGCGATCTGCCGCACCGTATCGATGGCCTCGCCCATGCTGACGATGGGCACGCCCTGTATGGTGGCGGCGTTGAGCTGCTGGAACTGGAACAGCTGGGTGGGGCGCGCCTGGTGGCGGGTGCGGATGAGGGTGGACAGCGGCAGCATCCGGCCTTCCTCGTTGCGCACGTAGTAGCTGGCCAGCCAGCCCGGATCGGCGCGGAACTCCCGCTCCACCTGGGCGATCACCTTGTAGCTGCGACCGTCCACGGTGAAGCGGTTGATCTCGCCTTCGCCCAGCAGCACCGCCAGGGTCTGCCCCAGGGTCTGCATGGACACACCCATCTGCGCCGCCTTCTGGCGATCGATCTCGACCACCAGCTCCGGCTTGTCGAAGGCCAGGTTCACATCCAGGAAGGCGAACTTGCCGGACTCCGCGGCACGCTTCTTCACCCGCTCGGCCACATCCAGCAGCAGCTCGTAGTCGTTGGCGGTGTTGATGATGAACTGGAACGGCAGGCCTTCGCCGGTGCCGGGCAGCGAGGGCAGGTTGAAGCCGAAGATCTGCAGGCCGGGAATGCTGTTCAGGCGCGCCTGCACTTCCGGCAGCAGTTCCATCTGGGTGCGTTCGCGCTCGTCCCAGGGCTTGAGCAGGAAACCGCCGATGCCGCTCTGCACGCCGTCGAAGCCGTTGATCTGGAACGCCGAGTAGTACTCGGGGAAATCCCGGAAGATCGGCTGGAAGGCGTCGGTGTACTTGTTCATGTAGTCCAGGTTGGCGGCCTGGGGCGAGGTGGACATCATGAAGATCACCCCCTGGTCCTCGTCGGGCGCCAGCTCGCTCTGGGTGAACATCAGCAGCACCGGGATCAGCGCCAGGATCAGCACGGCGAACACCAGCACCACCGGGCGGCTGTCCAGGGTGCCGCCGAGGGTGCGCCGGTAGCGGTTCTTCAGGCGCTCGAAGACCAGGTCGATACGGTGGGCCAGGCCGCTGGGGCTGGTCTGCGGGCGCAGCAGGTAGGAGCACATCATCGGCGACAGGGTCAGGGCCACCACGCCGGAGATGATCACCGCGCCGGCCAGGGTGAAGGCGAACTCCTTGAACAGCACGCCGGTGATGCCGGTCAGCAGGCCGATGGGCGCGTACACCGCCGCCAGGGTGATGGTCATGGACACCACCGGCAGGGCGATCTCCCGCGCGCCCAGCAGCGCCGCGTCCAGGGGCTTGTGGCCTTCCTCGATGTGGCGGTGGATGTTCTCCACCACCACGATGGCGTCGTCCACCACCAGGCCGATGGCCAGCACCATGGCCAGCAAGGTGAGCAGGTTGATGGAATAGCCCATCAGCTGCATGAAGAACAGCACGCCGATCATCGACAGCGGGATGGTGACCACCGGGATGAGCACCGAGCGCAGCGAGCCGAGGAACAGGAACACCACCAGGATGACGATCAGCACGGCCTCGGCCAGGGTCTTCACCACCTCGTCGATGGAGGCCTGGATGAAGCGCGTGGCGTCGTAGGCGATTTCCATCTCCAGCCCGGGCGGCAGCTGGGCCTGCAGTTCCGGCAGCAGGGCGCGCACCCCGGCGATCACGTCCAGCGGGTTGGCGCTGGGTGTACCGTTGATGCCGATGTACACCGAAGGCACGCCGTCGAAGGAGCTGACGCTGTCGTAGCTTTCCGCGCCCATCTCCACGCGGGCCACGTCCTGCAGCAGCACCCGACTGTCGCCATCGGTCTTCAGGGGGATGGCGCCGAAGTCCTCGGGGGTCTTCAGGTCGGTGGCGGCGTTGAGGCTGGTCACCACGTACTGGCCCTTCACCTCGCCGGCGGTGGACAGGTAGTTGTAGCGGCGCACCGCCTCGGCCACGTCGCCGGCGCTCAGGCCGTGGGCGGCCAGGCGCACCGGATCGAGCCACAGGCGCATGGCGAACACCTGGTTGCCGAGAATCTCCGCCTCGGCGATGCCCGGCAGGGTGGCCAGCTTGGGCTGCACCACGCGGGACAGATAGTCGGTGATCTGCGGGTTGGAGAGGGTGTCGCTGAAGGCGCTGATGTACATCAGCGCCGTGGAGTCGGCGGCCTGGCGCGCCAGCACCGGATCCTCGGCATCCTGGGGCAGCTGGTTCTTCACCTCGTTGGCCTTGGCCAGCAGCTCGGTGAACAGACGGTCGCTGTTGCTGCCGATGCGCGCGTAGATGGAGATGACCGACACGTTCTGGCGGCTGACCGAGGTCATGTAGTCGATGCCCTCGGCGCTGGCCAGGCTCTGCTGCAGGGGCTGGGTGATGTAGCCCTGGATGGTTTCCGCGTTGGCCCCGGGATAGGTGGTGGTCACCGTGATCAGCACGCTTTCCATCTGCGGGTACTGACGGATCGCCAGGTTCTGGAACGCCTGCACGCCCAGCAGCAGGAGCAGCAGGCTGACCACGCAGGCCAGCACCGGGCGACGGATGAAGGGATCGGTGATGGCCACGGGCGCCTCAGGGAAGCTGCGCGTGGGCGGCGGCGGGGGCCAGGCTGACCGGGGTGCCATGGTCCAGCTTGAGCTGACCGGAGGTGACCACCCATTCGCCATCCTGCAGGCCCTGCTCGATCACCACCAGGCCGTCGCGGCGCTCGCCGGTGTTCACGAAGCGGCGTTCGGCCACCTGCTGCTTCTGGCCGTCCTCGCCGTCCTGCTCCTTCACCACATAGAGCGCATCGCCGTACAGGCTGTAGGTGACCGCGGTTTCCGGCACCACCACCCGGCGCGGGGTCTCCGGCAGGATCACTTCCAGCTGGGCGAACATGCCCGGCAGCAGACGTTCCTCGGGGTTGGCCAGACGGGCGCGGATCTGCAGGTTGCGGGTGCTGTCGTCCACCCGCGGGTTGAGGGCGATGATCTCGCCCTCGAAGTGCTCATCCGGGTAGGCCGCGGCGCGCACCAGCACGCGCTGGCCGACCGACAGCTGCGGAGCACGCTGTTCCGGCAGGGCGAAGTCCACCTCCAGGCTGGACAGGTCCTGGAGGGTGGCGATGGGCGCGCCGGCGGCCAGGAAGTCGCCGCGTTCCACCTGGCTGAGGCCGATGCGTCCGGAGAAGGGGGCCTGCACCTGGCGCTTCTCCAGGGTCGCGCGCAACTGTTCGACGCTGGCCTGGGCCTGCTGCGCCTCGGCGTTCAGGCGATCGAACTCGCTGCGGGAGATGGCGCTGCTGCCCACCAGGTTGCGTGCCCGGTTGCGCTCCACGTTGGCCAGGGCCAGCGCGGCCTCGGCGGACTTCAGGCTGGCCTGCTCCACCTCGCTGCTCAGGCGCAGCAGCAGCTGGCCGCGCTCGACCCGCTGCCCGGACTCGAACAGCACCTCGCTGACGGTGCCGGAGATTTCCGCGGTGAGGTCCACCCCCTGCACCGACTTGAGGGTGCCGATGGCGGGAATGCGCTGCTGCCATTGCAGGGTGCGGGCCGGTTCCGCCTCCACGCTGACCGGTGGGGGCGGGGCGGAGAACATCTGGACCTGCTGGTAGATGGAGTAGCCCTTGTAGGCAGCCAGTGCCAGGACCACGACGGCCACCGCGGCCAGCATGAGCAGCATGCGGCGAAGCACCATGGGGGAGTTCCTGCGGAGCGCGGAAACGTGCGGTGCATCAACCTTAGACAGGGGGTATGGAGGGGTCAAAGCGCGCCGGCGGTTACCCGTCGGCTCGCTTTTCCCGAATCAGTCGAGGTGAATCTGCCGGGTCACGCTGCCCAGTTCGGCGGAAATTCCCAGCAGCGTGCCGGCGGTCTGGTGGGTGCGTTCCACATGCTGCTGGTTGGCACGGGCGATGTCGGTCACCTCGGTGAGGCTGAGGGTCATTTCCTCGGCCACGGCGGTCTGCTCCTCGGCGGCGGTGGCGATCTGCCGGTTCATGTCGCGGATCGCCTCCACCGCGGCGCTCACGCCGTGCAGGATCTCCACCGCGCGGTCCACCTGCTCCACGCCCTCGTCACTGCTGCGCTGGCCGCTCTCGATGGCCTGCACCGCGTTGCGCGCGCCGCCCTGCACCGCCTCGATGATCTGCTGGATCTCGGCGGTGGATTCGGCGGTGCGGCGAGCCAGGTTGCGCACCTCGTCGGCCACCACCGCGAAGCCGCGACCGGCTTCCCCGGCCCGCGCCGCCTCGATGGCCGCGTTGAGAGCCAGCAGGTTGGTCTGCTCGGCGATGCCGTGGATGACTTCCAGCACCGCGCCGATGCGCGCGCTGTCATCGGCCAGGCTGTGCACCACCCGGGCGATGTGGGTGATGTCCCCGCGTATGCTGTTGATGCTGTTCACCATCTGGCGCATGGCCTGCTCGCCGCGGTCGCAGGCGCCGTCGGCGGCATCGGCGGCCTGCGCCGCCTCGGTGGTGTGGCGTGCCACTTCCTGGGCGGTGGCGGACATCTCGTGCATGGCGGTGGCCACCTGCTCGGTGCGCTCCACCTGCTTGCGGCTGTCGCCGGCCATGCGGCTGGACACCGTTTCCAGCTCACGGTTGGCGCGGTCCAGCTCCTGGCTGCTGGCCTGCAGCTTGCGGAAGGTCTCGGCCAGGAAGTCGCGCAGCCGGTTGGAGGCCAGGGCCAGGCGGCCCAGTTCATCCTGGCGACGCGCATCCACCGGCTTGCCCAGATGCCCCTGGCTGAGCGCGTCGATATGGCCGATGAGGCCGTTGATGGGGTCGATCAGCTGGTGGCGCAGGAGCAGCTGCGCCAGCACGAACAGCACCAGGGAGGAGACCAGCATGAACAGCAGGCCGAACAGCACGGTATTGCCGGTGCTGCGTTCCAGCACCGGGACCTGCTCCTGGGTGCGGGTGCGCCAGGCCACCGTCAGCGCTTCCAGCTGCTCGCTGAAGTCCCGGTCGATGCCGCGCACCACCTCGTCGCCGGCCGAGGCATCGAAGCCGCTCATGAGAAAGGAATGCCGCCCCTGACGGTAGGCCTGACCGATCCGCTGGTGCTCCTGCTGCAGGCGCTGCAGCTGGCTGCGCACCTCCGCCGGCAGCTGCGCCATGCCCTGCAGCTCGCCGAGCTGGCGCTGCACGTCCTGTTCCAGACGCTCGAAGCGCTGCCAGTACTCGACTACCTCCTCGTTGCTGGCACTGCGCAGCAGCAGGTTCTTCCATTCCTGCACCTGGGTCTTGAAGTCCAGGTTCACCGAGGCCACGCGCAGGCTGACGGTGGCGGGGCCTTCCAGCAGTCGCTGGTAGGAGCGGGCGCTGT
The DNA here is from genome assembly GCA_035306625.1 of Pseudomonas sp. Classification (GTDB taxonomy): domain Bacteria; phylum Pseudomonadota; class Gammaproteobacteria; order Pseudomonadales; family Pseudomonadaceae; genus Serpens. The sequence goes on from DATGNS010000305.1 coordinate 32,253, forward strand.
CGTTCAGTGCCTGGAAGCTGGCCAGGGCGATCAGCAGCATCAGCAGCAGGCTGCCGCCCAGCAGCGTGAGCACCTGGCCGCGAAGGGAGCGGATTAGGGACATGAGGGTTCCTCGCAAACCTGAAGCGGTTCCGGACTTCGCGGGGTTTTCGGCCGGAAACGGGGACACTTGAGCGCGAAGTTCGCACAGCGAACACGCAAGCTGGTGAACCAAGCACTTGCTTGGCCGGGGAGGGATGACGGAGCATCAGGCACCAGGGAGTCGCGAAACCGCAGGCAACCCGAGCGTGCGGCTGAAAGTGTGAATGGGCGCACATAACGGGGCCGCGCCCCTTCAGAAATAATGGCGATCTGCCGCTTGTCAGGAGTATGCGCGGCAGGGGCGTAGGGCCCGGTGGTTGCCGCGCGTCATGGAGAGCACCCGATGAAACCCCTCTTCCTGCAGTGGTTGCTGCGTTCCTTCGACAAGACCACGGTGGCTGCCGCCCTGGCGCTGCTGGTGATGTGGCTGGTGGGCTCGGCCGCCGAGCAGGTCTGGCTGATGCTGGCCGGGCTGTCCGTGGTGGGCCTGCTGGGCAGCCTGTGGACCCGGCGGCTGATCGCCCGCGAATCCGACTCCCACTGACCCGCGGCAGGCCTCAGGCCAGCCGCAGGTGGTTGTCCCACAGCCCGGAGGGCAGTTCCAGGTAACGGGCCTGGATCCGTTCCCCGCGGCAATCGAAATGCCGGCAGCGGCCGACCCCGGCGCTGACCACGAAGCCCTCGCGGCTGGCCGCCACGCCGGCGCAGTCCGGCAATGGCGTGTCGAGCAGCAGCTCGGCGCTGTCCAGATCCCAGATGTAGAAGCGGTTGCCGCGGGGCGCGGTGATCGCCAGCCGGCGCAGTTCGCTGTGAATGGCCACGCTGGCGGTGTACTGGTTCATCGCGCGGCGCTGCATCTCGCCCACGGGGAAGGGCTGGAACGGCTGCCCCGGCCGCTTGATGGCCACCAGCGGCACGGCGTCCATCGGATCGCCTTCGTACTGCTGGCCGGTCACTACCGTGCCATCGCGGGCCACCGCCATGTGGCGCACGCTGTTCATCTGATCGGCCAGCTGTTCCTTGCTGATCAGGCGACCGTCGCGGCCCATGATCACCAGGCTGGCCTCCATGTTGTCCAGGTTGAGCATCTCGCGGCTGTCCGCCTCGGTGCGGATGCCGCCATTGGCCACCGCCAGGGTCTCGCCGTCGGGCATCCACAGCAATTGATGCGGGCCGATGCCGTGGGTGGGGTGCTCGGCGACGCGCTCCAGACGCCGGTCACGCAGGCGGTACACGCCGAGCACGCCACGGCCGGGATCGGAGGTGTCGTTCTCGGTGCTGTAGAACCAGTCGCCGTCCCGGTGGAACACGCCATGGCCATAGAAGTGGCGCTGCGCGGGACTGGCGATGGTCTGCAGCAGGGTGCCGTCGCGGATGTCGATCAGGTAGCTCTCGCGGCTGGGGCGCCGGCCCACGAACACCGCCAGTGGCAGATAGGGGTGCGGCACCACGTCGTGGCAGCGCTCGCTGACTGGGGTGGCGAAGGCCTGGCGACCGTCCAGGTGGTAGCCCACTGCCAGATGGTTGCCCTCGGCATCATTGCGGGCCGAGAGCAGCAGCGGGCTGTCGGCGCCACGGCTCAGCGTCCAGCCGCCGACGGCGCCAGCGGCAACCAGCAGGCCACCCAGGCCCAGGAAGGTACGACGTTGCATGTTCAGTCCCCGTCGTGGGCGTTGAAGCCGATCTGGATGCCCAGGGCGCGGGCCAGATCGCCCTCCAGCAGACGATGCAGGCGGTTGAGGCTGTCGTAGAAGGCGTTCAGCTCGGCCAGGCCCTGGGGATTGCCGAGCAGGGCACCCAGCGGCTCGTCGAACGCGGCCACGCGCTGGCGGGTATCGGCAAAGGCAGCATCCACACGCCCGGCCAGCTCGGCCTGGTCGCCGCCCAGCAGGCTGCGCAGGCCATCCTGCCTGGCGCCGTTCCACAGCTTCTCGGCGCTCTCCAGGGCGGCGGCCAGGTTGTCCAGGCTGTTGCCGCTGCGCCAGCCCTCGGCCTGGTAGGGCTGGGGAATGCCCTTGCTCTGGCGGCCCAGTGGCGCGCCCAGCTTCTTCTTCAGGCCGTCGATGGCGCTCACCAGGGTGCGCAGCAGGTCGGAGATGGCCTCCTGGGGTTCGGCGTAGCGGTCGTTGGGGAAGTCGGCCAGGCGCGCCTGCATGCCGTCGCCGCCGGTCCAGTCCGCCACCACTCGGGCGGCGAGCGCCCGCTGGTGGGCGCCGATGGCGGTGAGTAGGGGGCAGTAGCGCTGGCGGGTGGCCTCGTCGTCGAGGTCGATGTTCGGGTCGAACAGCACGTACTCGTAGGCCGTCAGCCCCTGGACCACCACGCTGCCCTTGTCGAGGTGCTCCTGGGTGAGGTTCGGCTGGGCCTTGAGCAGGTTCTCCACCTGGCGCGCCACCAGGTTCTTCTTGTCCGGCCAGAACTGCACCTGCCAGGCGAGGTTGTTCTCGCTCAGCGGGCCGACCATCAGCGGCTGCAGCGCGGCCCAGCCGCGGTGGGCCTGCAGGTAGTCGGCACGGGCCTGCTGCAGATCCTGCTCACCGCCGCAGAAGGCCCGGGCGCTCTGCTCCAGCCGGGCATTGGCGTCGGCCCAGTGCTGATGCGCCGGCAGCAGCACCCCGGCGCCGAGGGCCTGGCTGACCCGACTGTGGGGATCGTCCTGCGCGCCGCAGCCGGCCAGCAGCAGGCCCAGCAGGGCGGCGGCCAGGGGTGAGCGATATTTCATGGCAACTCCTTCAGAGTGAGTTCAGGAAGGCCAGCAGCGCCTTGCGCTGTTCGCCATTGAAGCCCAGCACACGCTGCCGGGCGGCTTCCGCCTCGCCGCCGTGCCAGAGGATGGCTTCCAGCAGGTTGCGGGCGCGGCCGTCGTGCAGGAGCTGGGTATGACCATTGACCGTTTCCGTCAGGCCGATGCCCCACAGTGGTGCGGTGCGCCATTCGCGGCCGCTGGCCCGGAACTCCGGGCGGTTGTCGGCCAGGCCTTCGCCCATGTCGTGTAGCAGCAGGTCGGTGTAGGGACGGATGGTCTGGCCCGCCAGTTCCGGCTCGGCGGCGTCGGTGCGGGTGACGAAGCTGGGGTTGTGGCAGGCCGCGCAGCCGGCCTCGTGGAACAGGCGCTTGCCGGCCAGCACGGTGGGCCTGTCCACATCGCGGCGCATGGGCACGCCCAGGTTGCGGGTATAGAACAGCACCTGGTTGAAGATGTTCTCGCTGACCTCGGGGTCGCCACCGCTGGGCGCGGCGCGACAGGCGGTCTGCGCCTCGGTGCAGGCGTCCACGCGCAGCAGCGGGGTGGTCAGGCCCATGTCGTTGAGGAAGGCGTCGGCGTTCTGCTGGGCCAGGCTGGGCTGGCCGGCCTTCCAGCCGAAGCGGCCGAGCACGTCCTGGCCGGTGGCCTGGTCGCGCACGATGTTGGGACGACCGGAAATGCCGTCGCCATTGCGGTCGTCCGGGTCGGCCAGGGCCAGGATGGCGGACTCGGGAATCGCCTCCAGCAGGCCCAGGCCGATCATCGGCGGCGCGACGCGGGGCGAGAACAGGGTGTCGGGGTGCAGGGGGCCGTAGCCCAGCTTGTCCACCTGCAGCTGCGGCTTGCGCAGCTCGACCTCGAAACCGTCGGCAAAGCGCACCCGGGAGTATTCGTAGCGCAGGCGCACGCGGGCTTCGGGAGTGACGCCGGGGATGGCCATTTCCTGCAGCTGCGCGCCATACACCGGCTCGGGGCGCACGCCCTTGGCGGCGACCAGCGCGGCGTGCTCCGGGCCGGCGGGCAGGGAGATGCGTACCAGCATGGACACGCTGTTCAGCGCATCGCCGGCCGGGGGATGGCCGCGGCCGTCCTTGATGTGGCAGTTCTGGCAGGCGTTGGTGTTGAACAGCGGGCCCAGGCCGTCGCGGGCGGTGGTGCTGGCCGGCGCGATGACCCAGGGATTGCGGAAGAAGCTGTTGCCCACGTTGAAGTCCAGGCGCCGACTGGGTGGCAGGTTGGCCGAGGGCAGGGAGAAGGCGTTGACATCGCTGCGGCTGACCGTGGTGGCGCCACCGGAGAGCTGTTCACCGGGTTCGGCGCGGGTGAAGTCCAGGGGCGGCGGGCTGTCCTGACAGGCGGCCAGGAGCAGGGTCAACAACAGCAGACTACGGCGCGGGGCAGGCATCAAACGAACTCCGGTGCGAAACGGCGCACAGGGTAGCAGGGCAAATGGGAACTCTTCCCATTGCGGCGGTGAGGTGAAAGGTCGCAAGCGAGGAGAAGACACCCGCGGCCGGCCGAAGCCGGCGCGCGGGAACGAGGCGCCGGATCAGAACTCGTGATCGGCGGTGTCCGGGTTCAGATCGCCGATGCCCAGCCTGGCGGCGGCCTGCTCGATCGAGGCGGTCTGCTTGACCAGGGCGGCGATGGCGTCGCGGATCAGCTGGTTGCCTTCGGCGTTGTCGGCGGCGATCAGCTGGTCGTAGTGCACGCCGGCGGCGGCGCTGTCCACCAGGGCCTGCAGACGGGCCTGGGTGGCGTCCAGGTCGGCCTTCAGGGTGGCGTCGGTGTCGGCATCCACCTGGGCCACCAGCGAGGACAGGCTCGGGCCGCTCAGGATGTCGCCGTTCACCCGGCGGTATTCGCCCAGGTAGATGTTGCGGATGCCCAGGCCGTTGTAGAAGTGCGAGTGGTGGGTGTTGTCGCTGAAGCAGTCATGCTCGTCCTCGGTGGAGTTGGCCTCCAGGGATACCTTCATGCGCTCGCCGGCCAGCTCGCCCAGGGACAGGCTGCCCATGCCGAACAGCATCTTGCGCAGGCCGTTGGCGGACGGCTCGGCTTCCAGGCTGGCGCGGTAGTTGTCGGCGCCCGGCTGCCACTGGGCGACCATCTCCTCCAGGTCGGACACCAGCAGGTCGGTGACTGCCTTCAGGTAGGCGCGGCGGCGCTCGTTGTTGCCGCCGGTGGCGCCGTCGCCCACCAGGAAGTCGGTGTAGGGACGCTGGCCGGCGCCGGCGTCGGTGCCATTCAGGTCCTGGCCCCAGAGCAGGAACTCGATGGCGTGATAACCGGTGGCCACGTTGGCCTCGGAGCCGCCCAGTTCGTTCAGGCTGGCCAGCAGCTCGCCGGTGATCTCGCTGACGTCGATGACATCCTCGCCGACGCGGATCTCGGTATTGGCGATGATGTTGGCGGTGGCGCCGGGGTTGCCCAGGGCATGCTGGTAGTCCTCGGCCACGTAGTCGATCAGGCCCTCGTCCAGCGGCCAGGCGTTGACCTGACCTTCCCACTCGTCCACGTTCGGGTTGCCGAAGCGGAACACCTCGGTCTGCATGTAGGGCACGCGGGCGGCCAGCCAGGCCTGCCTGGCGGCGTCCAGGGTGGTCTGGTCGGGCGCGGCGAGGAAGGCGTCCACGGCGGCCTGCAGTTCCCGGGCGGTGCTCAGGGCGTCGCCGAAGATGGCGGCGGCCAGATCACCGTAGTGCCTGACCACGGCCCGGGCCTGGGCCTCGTCGAAGGCGGCCGCGGCCGGTGCGCTCTGCTGGCTGGCAGGCGCCGCGGATTGGGCGGGGGCGTTCTTGTCATCGCCGCAGCCGGCCAGGGCGATGGCAACGGCGAGCAGGCTGGCGGGGACCAGGGGCATACGGGGCATGGTGACGTCCTTTGGATGGAATGGGTGAGTTCCTGAAACCCAACAATAATGCGAAAGATTTGCATCCTTGCAAAGGAAAAATCGAGGGGAGTCCCATTCTCAGGGGATGGCGATGCGCTGACGGCCCTGGGTCAGCAGCAGCTGCGTCAGCTCCCGGGCCGGCAGCGGCTTGCTGTACAGGTAGCCCTGTCCCTCATCGCAGCCCAGGTCGTTGAGGAAGCGCTCCTGCTCGCTGTTCTCCACCCCTTCGGCGATCACCTGCAGTGACAGGTTGCGTGCCAGCTGGACGATGGCGCGCACGATGGCGGCGTCGCCTTCGGCCTGGGAGCCGGTGTGCAGGTCGCGCACGAAGCTCTTGTCGATCTTGATCTTGTCCAGGGGCAGGCTCTTCAGATAGCTGAGCGAGGAATAGCCGGTGCCGAAATCGTCGATGGCGATCAGCGCGCCGGCCTGGCGCAGGCTCAGCAGGTGCTCGGCGGCGGTGCGCACGTCTTCCATCAGTGAGGTTTCGGTGATTTCCAGCTCCAGGCTGCCATGCGGCAGGCGGTAGCGATGCAGCAGCTCGGCCACCAGGCCGGGCAGCTGTCCATGGTGCAGTTGCACAGCGGACAGGTTCACCGCCATGCGCAGCGGGGCCAGGCCCTGGTCGTGCCACTGGCGCAGCTGGCGACAGGCCTGGTCCAGCACCCAACTGCCGATCGGCAGGATGCTGCCGTTCTGCTCGGCCAGCGGAATGAAATGATCCGGCGCGATGGGGCCGTGCACGGGATGCTGCCAGCGCAGCAGCACCTCCACGCCGCGGATGCGTCGGGTGCGATAGTCGATCTGCGGCTGATAGACCAGATGCAGCTGACGGTTGTCCAGGGCCAGCAGCAGGTCCCGGTCCAGGTCACGGCGCCGGCGCATCTCGCGGTCCACGCTGGCCACGTAGAACTGGTAGCCGCTGCGGGCGTGGCGCTTGGCCAGGGTCATGGTCAGCTCGGCCTTCTGCAGCAGGTCGCTGGAGTCGGCGCCGTCGTCGGGATACCGGGTGATGCCCAGGGTGGCGCTGAGCTGCACCGGCTGGCCATCGAGCTCGAAGGGTTCCGTCAGGCGGTCGAGAATGCCCTGGGCCAGCGCGGCGGTCTGATCGTGCCCGGCCAGGGGATGCTGGATCAGCGCGAACTGGTCCCCGCCCAGGCGGGAAATGCAGCTTACCTGGCCGGCGAAGCACTGCAGGCGCTGCCCCAGGGCGGCCAGCAGCTGGTCGCCGCAGGGATAGCCGAACTGTTCGTTGACCTCGCGAAAGCCATCCAGCCCCAGGCACAGCACCGCCACCTGCTGGCGACGCTCGCCGGCCTCGGCCAGCACGCGCTGCAGGTGGGCCTGGAACAGCAGGCGGTTGGGCAGGTCGGTCAGCGGGTCGTGCTCGGTGGCGTGCAGCAGCTCGCGCTCGGCCTGCTGGCGCAACTGGCTGTGATACTCGATGGCGGCCAGCAGGCGATTGGCCGCACGGATCCACTGGCCGAGCTCGTTGTATTCGTGGCCCTTGAGCATCGGCAGTTGGTACTGGCCGGGGCGCTCAGGGTCGATATGGGTCAGGTGGTGCAGCAGCCGATCCAGGGGGCGGGTGACCAGCCAGCGATAGATCAGGTGCAGCAGCAGGGCCAGGCCCAGGGCGCGCAGGATGCCGCTGACCAGCAGAAACAGCGCATCTTCCATGAATGTCTGCCCGTACAGCGCGGTGTCCAGGCTCAGGTGCAACTGGGCGGAGGGCAGCTCCGGGTCGTCGCGCAGGTCGGCGCCGAGCAGGTATTCACGCCCCAGCAGGGGATCGGTGAAGCGGCGCCAGGGCACTTCCAGCAGAGGACGTTCACTTTCGGCCAGGGGCGCTTCGCCCGGGGTGCCGATATGGGCGTGGCGGATCGATTCGTGCTGGAACAGGCCGGCGATCACCTGTTCGGCCATGGTTCTGTCGAGGGTCAGGGCCGCCTGCGCCGAGGGGTCGCGGAACATCGCCAGGATGCGCTGCGCCTCGTTGTCCAGCCTTTCCCGGGTCTGGTGCAGGGAATGGACGATCTGCACGATGCTCAGCAGCAGGCCTACGGCCAGTGCTGCCAGCAGAGCGACCTGGAGCAGTTTGCGGGACAGGCTGCGGTGGCGTACCTGCATCAAGTGGATGAATTCCTGAACAGCGGCATGAGTGACGCAGCGGGATCGCCGCTGCCGATCACTCTGTGTCGGGCGAAAGGACGGTGACTTTAATGGCGGCCGGAGCGTTTGGGTATGGCGAAAGGTAGCAGGCAGGGAAACGGAAAAGGGCCTGCGGCGCCCCGAAGGACGCCGCAGGCGGGGCATCAGGCGGCGTAGTTGGCTGCCACGAAGTCCCAGTTCACCAGGTTCCAGAAGGACTCGACGTACTTCGGACGCAGGTTGCGGTAGTCGATGTAGTAGGCGTGTTCCCACACGTCGCAGGTCAGCAGCGGGGTGTCGCCGCTGGTCATCGGGTTGCCGGCACCGATGGTGCTGGCCAGGGCCAGGGAGCCGTCGGCCTTCTTCACCAGCCAGGCCCAGCCCGAACCGAAGGTGCCGATGGCGACCTTGGTGAACTCTTCCTTGAACTTGTCGAAGGAGCCGAAGGCGGCGTTGATGGCATCAGCCAGGGCGCCGGTGGGCTGGCCACCGCCGTTGGGCTTCATGCAGTTCCAGTAGAAGGTGTGGTTCCACACCTGGGCGGCGTTGTTGAAGATGCCGCCGGAGGAGCTCTTGACGATCTCTTCCAGGGACTTGCCTTCGAACTCGGTGCCCGGGATCAGGTTGTTCAGGTTGGTCACATAGGCCTGATGGTGCTTGCCGTAGTGGTATTCCAGGGTTTCTGCGGAAATGTGCGGCTCCAGAGCGTTCTGGGCGTACGGCAGCGGCGGCAATTCAAAAGCCATCGAAATTCTCCTCTTCAGGGGCAAGGCATGGCTGGCGAGGCGCCAGCGATGGTCGCGGGAGTTGGGACTCCCTGTTTTTGAGCCCGCAAATCATAGCATCCGGCCTCTGCCATATCCACGCAGGCGCTCTGGCGCAACGGCTGGGCCCGCCTCAGGCGTCCAGGGCCAGGCGCAGCGCGATGACCAGCAGGGTGGCCGCCACCGCCAGGTCGATCAGCCGCCAGGTTAACGGCCGGGCCAGTTTCGGCGCCAGCCAGGCGGCGCCCAGCGCCAGGCCGAGGAACCAGGTCAGGGAAGCGCTGGTGGCGCCCAGCACATAGGCGCCGGGCACCGCCTCGCGTGCGCCCACCGAGCCGATCAGCAGCACGGTGTCCAGGTACACGTGGGGGTTGAGCAGGGTGACCGCCAGGGTGGCCAGCAGCACGGCGGGCAGGCTGCGGGGCGCCGCACCCTCGGCCTGCTGCAGGCCCTGCGGGCGCAGGGCGCGCCACAGGGCCTGCAGCCCGTAATAGAGCAGAAAGGCCGCTCCACCCCAGCGGGCGATGCCGAGCCACAGGGGATGGCTGGCCAGCAGGCTGGCCAGTCCGAACACGCCCAGGGCCACCAGCACGGCATCACAGACCACGCACAGCAGCGCGACCGGCAAGTGGTGCTCGCGGCGCAGGCTCTGGGCGAGCACGAAGGCGTTCTGGGCGCCGATGGCCACGATCAGGCCGGCGGTGATCAGCAGGCCGTTGAAATAACTGTTCCAGAGCGGATTCATGGGTAAACCGGAGTTGTTGCGGGCTGGCAATTGTTGCTGCTCGGGCTATATAAGAGAAACGAATCCTGTTAATGCCTCATCAGGAGTACTGATTGTTCGACTACAAGCTGCTGGCCGCCCTGAGCGCCGTGGTGGAGCAGGGCGGTTTCGAGCGCGCCGCCCAGATGCTGGGGCTCTCCCAGTCGGCGGTGTCGCAACGCATCAAGCTGCTGGAAAGCCGCGTCGGCCAGCCGGTGCTGGTGCGCTCCACGCCACCGACGCCCACCGAGCTGGGGCGCCGCTTGCTCAATCACGTGCAGCAGGTGCGGTTGCTGGAGGGCGAGCTGGGCGACCTGTTGCCGGGCCTCGACGACGGTGGCCTGCCGGACCGTCTGCGCGTCGCCCTCAGCGCCGACAGCCTGGCCACCTGGTGGGCGCCGGCATTGAGCGATTTCTGCGCCGAACAGGCCTTGCTGTTCGACCTGCTGGTAGAGGATCAGGATGTCGGCCTCAAGCGCATGCGCGCCGGCGAGGTGGCGGCCTGCCTGTGTGCGGTGGAGCGCCCCGTGGCCGGGGCGCGCAGCGTGCCGCTGGGCAGCATGCGCTACCGGGCCGTGGCCAGCCCCGCCTTCCTCGCCCGGCATCTCCCGGCGGGGGTGACCGTGCAGCGGCTGGCAAGCGTGCCGGCCATCGTCTTCGGTCCGGACGACCGCCTGCAGCATCGCTACTTGGCCGCCCTCGGGCAGGAGGGCAGCTTCCTGCACCACCTGTGCCCTTCCTCGGAAGGTTTCGTGCGCATGATCGAAAGCGGCATCGGCTGGGGGCTGGTGCCGGAAATCCAGGTGCGCGACGCCCTGGCCGGTGGTGCTCTGTGCGAGCTGATGGGCGATCGGCCCATCGATGTGCCGCTGTACTGGCACTACTGGCGCAACGGCGGGAATCTGCTGATCAGCCTGACCGAGCACCTGCGGCGGCGCGCCGGGGAATGGCTGCTGCCGGCCTGATCAGCCGACGATGCGCTGGCCACGGTAGATGCGCACCCGGACCTGATCGGCGGCGGGGTCCTGGACACGCAACGCGGCTGTCGCCTGCGGCAGGTCATGGTCGGTCAGCTCGGCCAGGCGTTCGCCCAGTGCATGGGTTTGCGGATCGCGAGACGTGTGGCTGGCCATGAGCAGGGCCTCGATGGCATCCGCCTGATGCAGATGGATATCGATGCCCAGCTCGTTGCGAATGCGGCGACGCAGCAGCTGCATGCAATCAATCAGAGCCTTGTTCATTTCCATATGGACCTCCTGGCACACCGGCGAGCCGGACGACTGCGGCGCCAGGGCTCAAGCAAGTGGCATACCAGTGCCCGGGCAGCCAGAAATGGCAGGCATTGCAGGGATATCCGCCGCAGGAGGGTGCATCCGTGTTGTGCGCGGTGCATTTGCATGGTGCGCGTGTGTCGGCGGGACAGTGACATGGTTATACTTTCGCCATTTTGTAGCTGAGCGACCCAGAGCGGCCCATGCGTAACGACTCCTTCGATGAAATTGATGACCTGCCCAGTCTGACCGTCGAGCCCCTGGATCGGGATGCGCCGCCGCCGGCCCGTACCGAGACCCGCTCCGCGGTGTCCGTGCCGGTGCGAAATCCGGTCAATGGCCTGCTGTGGGCGCTGCTCCTGGCGGCACTGATCGCCCTGGGCGCGCTGGCCTGGTGGAGCTACAACCAGCTGACGCTGATGTCGCAGCAACTGGTGGCCACCCAGGAGAGCTTCGCGCGCATCAGCGAGGAGGCGGCAGGACGCATCCAGGACATCACCGGCAAGGTGGTGGCCACGGAAAGCAGCATTAGTGCCGGCACCGAAAGCCTGCAGCGTCAGCTGCGCCAGCTGGAGGGCAAGCTGGAAACGCTCGGCCGGCAGATCCGGGTGCAGGAAGCCAAGCAGGACAAGCGCCTGGATGCCCTGGAGGGCGAGCAGAAGGCCCAGGCCGGGACCCAGGGCAAGTTCGATGAGCGCCTCAAGGCCCAGGCCGGGGAGCTGGCCAGCCTGAAGGGCACCGCCGAGCAGATCGGCAAGCTGCGCACCGAGCAGGGCAAGCAGATCGAGGCCCTCCTGGCCCTGGACAAGGTGCTCAAGACCCTCACCGCCGATGTGCAGACGCTGAAGAAGGCCAACCTGGTCCAGGCGGTCAAGCGCGTGGAGCAGGACCTGCTGGCGCTGCGCAGCGAAGTGGCCGGACTGCCGGCCGGTACCGGCACCACCGAGTTCGACACCTTCCGTGCCCAGGTGACCCGCAACATCACCACCCTGCAGACGCAGATCCAGACCCTGCAGCGGCAGATCGACGGGCGCTGAGTGCAGCTGCCTTCAGACCGGGGCGGCTGAGGGGCCCGGCGCTGGTGGCGAGTTCAGGCGCAACCCAGCCGCCGGCCCAGGTCCTCGGCGTAGGCACGCCAGTCCAGCAGCAGCTCGCGGCGGCCGCCCTCGGTCTCGGCCAGCAGGGCGTCCAGCTCGCTCCTGAACATCTCCAGGGTCAGCGGCGCGCCCCGGGCGGGGTCGAGCAGGCGCTCGCGGCAGAAGGTCCGCCACGCCTGGCGTTCCTCGACGCTCAGGGTGTCCGGGAAGTTGCGCGCCCGATAGCGGAACAGCAGTTCCGGCAGGCGCGGGTCGTCGAAGGACCAGGCCTGTCGCGCCAGTTCCGGCGGCTCGCTGAGGCGCACCTGCTCGCATAGCCGGCGATCCCGCTCGCCGAGAAAGCCTCCGTACAGCTGCTGCTCCGGATCCTCCTGGCCCTGTTCGGCGAAGCCTTCCTCGGCGTACACCACCGCCAGCTTGTCGCGCCATTCGGCCGCCTGTTCGCGCAGCAGCGCGGCGCGCGACAGGCAGTGCTCCAGATCCAGGTCCAGGCGCTTGCGATCCTCGCCGCGCAGTACGGCCAGCGGCGCCAGTACCGGACAGCGGTTGACGTGCACCAGCTTGAGGGGCACCGGCAGCTCCCCCTCCGCCAGCGCGTCGCGGCGGGTATACAGCCGCTGGCGCAGGGCCTCGCCGCCGAGCTCCAGCAGCGGCGCGGGATCGGCCTGCAGGTCGCAGACGATCAGGGCGTTGCGATTGCGCGGGTGCCAGGCCAGCGGCAGCACCACCGCCAGATAGTGCCGGTCGGCGGCAAAGCGCCCGGACACATGCACCAGGGGTTCCAGCAGGCGTACCCGCCTGAGCACCTCGTGCTTGCTGCGCAGGCGGTAGAGATAGTCGTACAGGCGCGGCTGGCGCTCGCGCAGCAGGCGCGCCAGGCCGATGGTGGCGCGCACGTCGGACAGGGCGTCATGGGCCTGGCCATGGTCGATGCCGTTGGCCTGGGTGAGCAGTTCCAGGCGCAGGCTCACGCGTCCGTCCTGCTGCGGCCAGTGAATGCCTTCCGGGCGCAGCGCATAGGCGGCGCGCAGCAGGTCGATCAGGTCCCAGCGGCTGTTGCCGCTCTGCCATTCCCGAGCGTACGGGTCGAAGAAGTTGCGGTACAGCCCGTGGCAAGTGAACTCGTCGTCGAAGCGTAGCGAGTTGTAGCCGGCGGTGCAGGTGCCGGGGCGCGCCAGCTCGGCGTGCAGGCGGGTCATGAACTCGGCCTCGTCCATGCCCTGTTCCTGCAGGGTGCGCGGATGAATACCGGTCACCAGGCAGGCGGCGGGGTGGGGCAGGATGTCATCGGCGGGCCGGCAGTAGAGATTGATGGGCTCGCCGATGATGTTCAGGGCTTCGTCGGTACGCAGGCCGGCGACCTGCAGCGGGCGATCGCGGCGCGGATCGACGCCGGTGGTCTCGAAGTCGTACCAGAAGATGCTCGGGGTCACGATGGCCTCCTGGCCCGGGCGGCGAACCCCCACGCGGTCGCCGGCATGCTGCGGGTCGGCTCAGGCCTGGCGGTGGCCGAAGGCGAAATAGTCGCGCAGCGCCTCGACCAGCTCCAGGAACTCGTCCGGCGGGCTTTCGAGATGGAAGCCGGAGTCGTAGCTGCCAGGGGTGACGTCTTCCCGACTCCACTGGCAGGTGGCATGGAAGTCGATGGGGCGCCAGGCACCGTCGGCGGTGGGGATCTTCAGGCGCATGTCGAAGCGGGCGCCGACCAGCAGCGGCCACTGGCTGATCAGCATCAGGCCCTCGCAGGACACATTGCCCAGATAGCCCAACGGCTTGTCGGTGATGCGATTGAATACCTTGAGGTAATAGGGCAACTGGTGGCGCTGGATCCGCCGTCGCCCGCCGATCGGTGCGACCGGCTCCTGGCTGCGGGCTTCGCTCGACCTTTCAAGTTCCGGCACGCAATTCTCCCTTCATCGGTGGCCTGCGGACGAAGCATGCGCGAACAGGCATGCTTCGTGGACACATGAGGCGCAGGTTAGCGGGAATGTGCACCGATCTCCAGTGCGTCAGAGTGCGCCGACGGTTTTCTCCGGGTCGTAATGGCCGAGCTGGCGCAGGGTTTCCAGGCGGGCCTTGGCGCGGTAGGCGTATTCGCTCAGCGGGAAGCGATTGATGATGTACAGGTAGGTCTGGGTGGCGTCCACGAACAGGCTCTGGCGCTCCAGGCATTGGCCGCGCAGCATGGAAATCTCCGGCTGCATGTACACGCGGGAGCGGCTGGCCCGCTCGGCCAGGGACAGCTCCAGCATCACGCGTTCGCAATTGCCGTCATCATAGGCCCGATAGGCGGCATTGAGGTGCCTGTCCAGATCGGAACGGGTCGTGCAACCGGCGACGGCCAGGCTGGCCGCCAGCAGAATGAGGGGGAGTTTCATCGGGGTGTCTCCTGTGCTTTGCCATCATATCGACAGCACCCCTGATTTCTTCAGCGCCATTTGGCGCCTTTTTTCCCATACCTCCGTTGGGTCTTGAGGCGGCCGCGTTTCGTCGGGATGGCGCCGCTGCTAGGCTCTGGCGCCCCGCATCTGCCAAGGAATGCCCATGCGCGCCCTGTCCACCAGCCTGCTCCTGGCCTGCCTGCTCGCCGGCTGCTCGCCGACCACGCCCCTGTTCGTGGCCCATGTCGCTACCCATGAAGTGGTGGAATACAAGACCCTCAAGAGCAAGCGCATGGCCGCCGCCGTGGAGGAGGAGGGCGATCTGCTCACCTACAGCGCACAGGCCATCCGCGACGCCCACAGTCCGCAGGCGGAACAGCTGTACCTGTCGGGCTATCGCGACCGCGGCCTGAGCGACGAGATTCGCGCCATCGCCCTCTATCAGATCGGCCTGATCTACATGAACCGCTACAACGACCAGCGCGACGACGCCACCGCGCAAGCCTATTTCAACCGCGTGCTGGACGAGTTCCCCGGCACCCGCACTGCGGAGCGGGCCGCCGACCGCCTGATGGTCCTGCGCGGGCGCATCGACGAGCCCCTGCAGAAGAACGCCCGCGAGCTGCTGGCCGAGTGGCGTCCGGCAGCCGATCTGGATCTCAACAAGCCCAGCCTGGACCCGGACATGACCCTGCTGTCGCGCCGCGCGGTGCTGAAGAACCGGGTGGCCGAAGCCGAGGAGCTCTATTTGCTGGCCCTGCGCGATCCCGGCGTGGCGGCTTCCATCAAGGAAAAGGCTCTCTACCAGCTGGGGTTGATGTACATGGCTCCGGACAATCCGCGCCCCGATCGCGACAAGGCCATCAACTATCTGCGACGCCTGCTGGTGCAGTACCCGAACGGCGAGCTGGCCGGCAAGGCGGCCAGGCAGCTGGATCGGGTGCTGAACACCCCGGCGGGCTGATGCAGGTCAAGCCGGGGAGGGTGATCTGTGCTGCAATGGGCGGAAGATTCCTACCGTCGAGGAGCCGGAATGAAGATCCGCCAACTGCTGGTCGTCATCGACCCCACCCAGGAAGCCCAGCCCGCCCTGCAACGCGCCGCCTGGCTGGCGCGCCGCAACGGGGCGGCCATCGAACTGCTGCTGTGCGAGCATCAGTCCGCGCTGGAGGGCGGACTGCTGGATGGTCCGCGCCTTCAGCATGCCCGTGACGCCCTGCTGGAGCAGCGCCGCGCCTGGCTGGAAACCCTGGCCGAGCCGCTGCGCGCCGAAGGCCTGAACGTCACCTGCGAAGCACGCTGGGGTCGCCCGCTGTACAGGATGATTCTGGCGCGAGTCGAGGAGCTCAGGCCCGACATCCTGTTCCGCAACGCCTACCAGCACAGTCTGCTGCAGCGCCTGCTGTTCACCAGCAACAGCTGGCAGCTGATCCGCAAGTGCCCCTGTCCGCTGTGGCTGATCGGCGCCCGCGAATGGCAGCCCAGGCGCCTGAGCGCCGCCGTGGACCCGCTGCACTCCGCCGACAAGCCGGCCGCCCTGGATCACCGCCTCATCGACATCACCCGGGAGCTGGCGCAGACCCTGCAGCTGGAGCCCAGCTACGTGCATGCCTACATGCCGCTGCCGCGCACCATGGTCTTCGATGTGGAGCTGGTGGCCGACTACGAGGGCTACTGCCGGAAGTACGGCGAGCAGCACCGCGAGGCCTTCGACCGGTTGCTGGCCGACTACGAGGGGGCAGCGGGCCAGGGATACCTGATCGAGGGCTTCGCCGAGGAGGCAATCCCCCGCTTCGTCCGCGAACAGGACATCGATCTGCTGGTGATGGGCGCCATTGCCCGCGGTCACCTGGACAATGCCCTGATCGGCAATACCGCCGAGCGCATCATGGAAGCGGTCAACTGCGATCTGCTGGTCATCAAGCCGGAGCAGTTCGGTAGTGCCGACGAAGCATGACTACACCGGGTGGGCGTAGTAGCCTCGGGGCCATATTGAAGCAAGGAGTTCCCGCATGACGTCCCGCCGTACCAAGATCGTTGCCACCCTCGGCCCGGCTTCCAGCAGCCCGGAAGTGCTCGAACAGCTGATCCTGGCCGGGCTCAACGTGGCCCGGCTGAACTTTTCCCATGGCACGCCCGAGGAGCACAAGGCCCGTGCCCGCCTGGTGCGTGAGCTGGCCGCCAGGCACGGGCGTTTCGTGGCGCTGCTCGGCGACCTGCAGGGGCCGAAGATCCGCATCGCCAAGTTCGCCAACAAGCGCATCGAGCTGAAGGAAGGCGACACCTTCCGCTTCTCCGTCACCCATCCGCGCGATGCCGGCACCCAGGAAGTGGTGGGCATCGACTATCCGGACCTGATCAAGGACTGCGGCGTCGGCGACGAGCTGCTGCTGGATGACGGGCGCGTGGTGATGCGCGTCGATGCCACCACCGCCGACGAACTGCTGTGCACCGTGCTGATCGGCGGCCCGCTGTCCGACCACAAGGGCATCAACCGTCGCGGCGGCGGCCTGACCGCGCCGGCGCTGACCGCCAAGGACAAGGCGGACATCAAGCTGGCCGCGGAAATGGAGCTGGATTACCTGGCCGTGTCCTTCCCGCGCGACGCCGCGGACATGGAGCTGGCCCGTCGCCTGCGCGACGAGGCGGGCAGCAAGGCCTGGCTGGTGGCGAAGATCGAGCGTGCCGAGGCGGTGGCCGATGACGAGGCGCTGGACGGTCTGATTCGCGCCTCGGACGCGGTGATGGTGGCCCGTGGCGACCTGGGCGTGGAGATCGGCGACGCCGAGCTGGTGGGCATCCAGAAGAAGATCATCCTGCACGCCCGCCGCTACAACAAGGCGGTGATCACCGCGACCCAGATGATGGAGTCGATGATCCACAATCCCATGCCGACCCGCGCCGAAGTCTCCGACGTGGCCAACGCCGTGCTCGACTACACCGACGCGGTGATGCTCTCGGCGGAAAGCGCCGCCGGCGATTACCCGGTGGAGGCGGTCAAGGCCATGGCGCGCATCTGCATGGGCGCCGAGAAGCACCCCATCAGCCGCAAGTCCAGCCATCGCCTCGGCCAGAGCTTCGAGCGCTGTGACGAGAGCATCGCCCTGGCGGCCATGTACACCGCCAACCACTTCCCCGGCGTCAAGGCCATCATCAGCCTCACCGAAAGCGGCTTCACCCCGCTGATCATGTCGCGCATCCGTTCCTCGGTGCCCATCTACGCCTTCACCCGGCACCGCGAAACCCAGGCGCGCGTGGCGCTGTTCCGCGGCGTGGAGACCGTGCCCTTCGACCTGGCCGAGCATGCGCCGGACAAGGTCAGCCAGGCGGCGGTGGACGAGCTGCTCAAGCGTGGCGTGGTGGAGCGTGGCGACTGGGTGATCCTCACCAAGGGCGACACCTACCACACCATCGGCGGCACCAACAGCATGAAGCTGCTGCACGTCGGCGAGCCGCTGGTCTGAGCCCGTCGGAGGTCCCGCCGGCTTCAGTAATTGGGCGGGGTCTCCGGCAGACACTCCGGGTCCGGAATGTAGGGCATGCTCCAGGGTTCCAGGGCGCAGCCCCGGTTGGTCAGGTCCAGGCGTGCCTGCTCCAGGACGCCCGCCAGCCGCAGCGGGTGGGCGTACTGGAAATGAGAGATGACGGGCACGGTCAGCAGCGTGGCGCCGCTGACGCTGCTGACCGTGAAACCGAAAGCGTCCTGGTCGGTGGCTCTGCAGGTGGTGCACAAGTAGGGCTGGAAAGCGTCGACGGCCAGGCGCATGGCCGTGTCGAGGCTGATCGGTGTCAGTGTCATGGCGGAGTCTCCCCGGACGGTTTCCCGGTTGACCCCATCGGTGTCCGCAACGCTCCCGGCCGGCGACCGGCCGCCTCGCTTCCCTAGATATCCACGATCATTTCGAAACCGCCGAAGATCATGCGCTTGCCATCGAAGGGCATGGGATTGCGGTCCGGCGCCAGGCGCGGGTCGGCCATCACCTTCTCGTGGCCCGCGTCGCGCACCTCCTTCGAGGGCCAGAGAATCCAGGAAAACACCACCGTCTCGTCCGGCTTGCACTGCACGGCCATGGGGAAGGAGGTGATCTTGCCCTCCGGCACGTCATCGCCCCAGCACTCCACCAGTTGCAGCGCGCCATGTTCCTTGAACACCTGTGCGGCGGCTTCCGCGTGGCGCTTGTAGATCTCCCGGTTGGCCGTCGGCACGGCGGCCACGAAACCATCGACGTAGGTCATTGCTGATTCCTCCACGTGCAGATTCTGGCGTCGGAGGGGAAAGGGTAGGTCGCCTCCGGCAGATGGCGAGCGGGCCGGGCGGCACGGGGCGCCTGACCGCCCGGCCGTCCGCCGTGCTTGCCGGCGGGCACGGGGCGCTACAGAGTGTGTTCATGAACCTTCGCCCGGAAACCCCCGACCCGCTGGCCGCCTTCCACCCCGCCGTGCAGGGCTGGTTCCGCCGTGCCTTCGCCGCGCCGACCCCGGCGCAGGTCGGTGCCTGGCCGAGCATTCGCGCCGGACGCTCCACCCTGGTCGCGGCACCCACCGGCTCGGGCAAGACCCTGACAGCCTTTCTCGCCACCCTGGACGAGCTGCTGCGCCTGGGTCTGGCCGGCGCGCTGGAGGACCGCACCCGGGTGGTCTACGTCTCGCCGCTCAAGGCCCTGTCCAACGACATTCATCTCAACCTGGAGGTGCCGCTGGCCGGCATCGCCGAGGAGCTGGCCCGTCTGGGCCTGCCGCCGGTGGAGATCCGCACGGCGGTGCGCACCGGCGACACGCCCCAGGCCGAGCGCGCCGCGCTGCGCAAGCGTGCGCCGCATATCCTGGTGACCACGCCGGAATCTCTCTACGTGCTGCTCGGCTCGCCATCGGGGCGGGCGATGCTGGCCGATGCGCGCAGCGTCATCATCGACGAGATCCACGCGGTGGCCGGCAACAAGCGCGGCAGCCATCTGGCGCTGAGCCTGGAGCGCCTGCAGGCCCTCTGCACGGAGCCGCTGGTGCGTGTCGGCCTGTCCGCCACGCAGAAGCCGCTGGAGGCGGTGGCGCGTTTCCTGACCGGCGGGCAGGACTGCGCCATCGTCGATATCGGCCACCAGCGCGCCCTGGAGCTGGCCCTGGAAGTGCCGCCGGTGCCCCTCGAGGCGGTGATGAGCAACGAGGCCTGGGAGCTGGTCTACGACCGGCTGGCCGAACTGATCCGCCAGCGGCGCACCACCCTGGTGTTCGTCAACACCCGACGGCTGGCCGAGCGGGTGGCTCGTCACCTGTCCGAGCGCCTGGGCGAGGCGGCGGTGGCCGCCCACCATGGCAGCCTGGCCCGGGACCAGCGCCTGCGCGCCGAGCGGCGGTTGAAGGCGGGCGAGCTGCGAGTGCTGATCGCCACCGCCTCGCTGGAACTGGGCATCGACATCGGTGAGGTCGAGCTGGTCTGCCAGATCGGCTCGCCGCGCGCCATCGGCGCCTTCCTGCAGCGCGTCGGTCGCGCCGGCCACCAGGTGGGCGGGGTATCGGCCGGACGCATCTTCCCCACCTCCCGGGACGAGCTGATCGAATGCGCCGCGCTGCTGGATGCCGTGCGGCGTGGTGAACTGGAGACGCTGCGCATCCCCCGCGCGCCCTTGGATGTGCTGGCACAGCAGATCATCGCCGAAGTGGCCTGCCAGGAATGGCAGGAGGATGACCTGCTGGCGCTGATCCGCCGGGCCGAGCCCTATGCGGAGCTCGGCGAGGCGCAGTACCAGGCGCTGCTGCGCATGCTCGCCGAGGGCTATACCCGGCGCCACGGCGCGCACCGCGCCTACCTGCACCGCGACGCCGTGACCCGCAGCCTGCGCGGGCGGCGCGGGGCTCGGCTGACCGCGCTGACCAGCGCCGGCACCATCCCGGAGACCGCCGACTACGCGGTGCTGCTCGAGCCCCAGGCGCTGAACATCGGCACGGTCAACGAGGATTTCGCCGTGGAAAGCCTGGCCGGCGACGTGTTCCAGCTCGGCAATCAGTCCTACAGAATCCTGCGCATCGAGCCGGGGCGGGTGCGGGTCGAGGACGCCCACGGGCAGCCGCCGAACATTCCCTTCTGGCTGGGCGA
Organism: Pseudomonas sp.; assembly: GCA_035306625.1. GTDB lineage: Bacteria > Pseudomonadota > Gammaproteobacteria > Pseudomonadales > Pseudomonadaceae > Serpens. The sequence goes on from DATGNS010000305.1 coordinate 52,491, forward strand.
GGCGCCGGGGCGCAGCGACGCCCTGTCCGCCGCCGTGGCGCGATTGCGCGAGGAGGTGGAACAGCGTCTGGATGGGCCACCCGGCGGGGCCGGGGACGGGGCGGTCAAAAGCGCAGCGTTGGCCGCCGAAGCGGCAGGAGGAAGCTCGACGGTGGTCAAGGCAAGCCTTGACCACCCTGCGAACGAAACCGACTGCCTGGCCCCTGCCATCGCCTGGCTGACCGACGAGCTCGGCCTGCCGCCGGCGGCCGCCGAACAGATCGTCGACTACCTGGCCCGCGCCCGCGCCGCCCTGGGCGCGCTGCCGACCCGGGACTGCCTGGTGATGGAACGCTTCTTCGACGAGTCCGGCGGTACCCAGCTGGTGATCCACTCGCCGTTCGGCAGCCGCATCAACCGCGCCTGGGGCCTGGCGCTGCGCAAGCGCTTCTGCCGCACCTTCAACTTCGAGCTGCAGGCGGCGGCCACCGAGGATGCCATCATCCTCTCGCTGTCCACCAGCCACAGCTTTCCCCTCGACGAGGTGTGGCGCTACCTGCGTTCGGCCAGCGCCGAGCAGGTGCTGATCCAGGCGCTGCTCGACGCGCCGCTGTTCGGCGTGCGCTGGCGCTGGGTGGCCGGCGTGGCCCTGGCCCTGCCGCGCATGAGCGGCGGCCACAGGGTGGCCCCGCAGATCCAGCGCATGCGCAGCGAGGACCTGCTGGCCACCGTGTTCCCCGATCAGGTGGCCTGTCTGGAGAACATCGTCGGTGAGCGCGTGATTCCCGACCACCCGCTGGTGGCGCAGACCCTGGACGACTGCCTGCACGAGGCCATGGACAGCGAGGGCTGGCTGGCGCTGCTGCGGCGCATCGAGCGAGGCGAGGTGCGCCGGGTGCAGCGCGACCTGCCGGCGCCCTCGCCGCTGGCTGCCGAAGTGCTGACCGCGCGGCCCTACGCCTTTCTGGACGACGCGCCGCTGGAGGAGCGGCGCACCCAGGCGGTGCTGGCGCGGCGCTGGAGCGAACCGCAATCTGCCGACGATCTTGGCCAACTGGATGCCGAGGCCATCCTCGCCGTGGCCGAGGAGGCCTGGCCCCAGGCGCGCACCCCCGATGAGGTGCACGAGGCGTTGATCGCCCTGGCCTGCCTGACCGACGCGGAAAGTCGCCGCGATCCGCAGTGGCCGGCCCTGCTGGCCGCACTGGCCGCCGGTGGGCGGGCGACGCGCATGGAAATCGCCGCGGGCGAGGGGCTGTGGCTGCCCCTGGAGCGCCTGGCGCAGTTCCGGGTGCTGTATCCCAACGCGATCTGCACGCCGCCGCTGACGGTTCCGGCCGCTTTTGCCGAGGCCGGTGACGAGCAGGCCGTGCTGCTGGACGTGATCCGGGCGCGCCTGTCCGGCTTCGGGCCGCTGCCCCTGGCACGCATCGCCCGCGCCCTGGCCCAGCCGGCCAGCGCCGTGGCCGTCGCGCTGACGGCACTGGAGCGCGAGGGGTATGTGCTGCGCGGACGCTTCACGCCGGGCGCCGAGGAAGAGGAGTGGTGCGAGCGGCACCTGCTGGCGCGCATCCATCGCTACACGGTGCGCCGTCTGCGCCGGGAGATCGAGCCGGTGGAGCGGCGTGATTTCCTGCGCTTCCTGTTCGACTGGCAGGGCCTGTCCCAGGCGGCCCGGGGCGAGGGGCCGGAAGCGCTGGCCAGCCGCATCGAGCAGCTGGAGGGCTATCCGGCCGCGGCCGCCGCCTGGGAGGAGGAGCTGCTGCCGGCACGCCTGAAACGCCATGACGGCGCCTGGCTGGACGCCCTCTGCCGCTCGGGACGGCTGGTCTGGGCGCGGCTGGCCGCGCGCCGGAACGTCGGAGCCGGACCGGTGCGCGGCACGCCGATCCTGCTCCTGCCGCGCCGTCACCTGGGCCTGTGGATGTCGCTGGCCGGCCAGCCCGAGGCGCAGCCCTCGCCCCGGGCCCGGCGGGTGCTGGAGGCGCTGGAGCGACAGGGCGCGCTGTTCTTCGACGAGCTGCAGGAGCAGGCCCACCTCCTGCGCAGCGAGCTGGAAGAAGCCCTGGGCGAGCTGGTGGCCCTGGGCCTGGTGAATGCCGACGGCTTCGCCGGGTTGCGTGCGCTGCTGACGCCGGCCGCCAAGCGCCCCCCGCGTCGGCGCGGGCCCTTCATCGGCGGCATGGCCGACGCCGGGCGCTGGGCCCTGCTGCGTGGCCCGCAAGCCGGGGCCGCCGATCCCGACGCCCTGGAACATGTCGCCCGCGTGCTGCTGCGCCGCTACGGCGTGGTCTTCTGGCGCCTGCTGGAGCGCGAGGCCGACTGGCTGCCCCCCTGGCGGGAGCTGCTGCGCGTCTACCACCGCCTGGAGGCGCGCGGGGAGATTCGCGGCGGGCGCTTCGTCACCGGCATCAGCGGCGAGCAGTTCGCGCTGCCCGAGGCGGTGGCCCTGCTGCGCGAGGTGCGCCGCCGGCCGCCGAGCGGCGAGCTGATCCGCGTCAGCGGCAGCGACCCGCTGAACCTGGCGGGCACCCTGCTGCCGGGCGAGAAGGTGCCGGCGCTGGCCGGCAATCGCTTGCTGTACCGCGATGGCGTGCCGGTGGCCGCCCGGGTGGCGGGGAAGATCGTCTTCCTGGAAGGCGTGGAGGACGATGAGCGGGAACGGCTGCGTCAGGCGCTGCTGCGCGACCGGCGCCTCACCGCCGCGGCGGATTGACCAGCTGATCCACCACCATCAGCGCCCGCGGAAAGGACGGGTAGCCGCTTTTCGCCACGTCCAGCTCGGCGTAGGCCTGACGATAGCGCAGGGCTCGCGCGCGGTCGGCCCGCGGCGCCAGGTAGGGTTCATTGTGGATCTTGTAGAGCAGCGCCAGGGCATGGGGATGGCGCTGCTCGGCGGCGTCTTCCAGAAGGGCGAGGATGTCCGGCAGCGCGCCGCGCTGGCGGATCAGGGACACCGCCCGGTAGAAGGCCACTTCGCCGCGCGGGTCCTGGTCGGCGATGCGCACCAGCAGGGCGTCGGCCAGTTCCAGGGCATCCCGGGGGCCCGAGGTGATCAGCAGCCGGGCCTGCATCAGATCGTTGTCCCGCAGCAGGCGTTCGGTGTGGCTGTCCATGGTCACCGGTTCGCAGGTCTTGCCGGCGCAGCCGGTCAGCGCCAGGGCGGCGCCCAGAAGCAGTGCTCGAATCATGTCCAGGTCCCAGTGATGCGCGGCCCGCGAATGTTTCGTCAGGCCGCAGGGTCATAGCCTACGAATCAGGCCATTGTGGTTCCTTGCTGTCCAAACCGCGAACCGCCGCGCATTTTCGTGAGGAAAAGTTCCCCATGCCCATCGCCGTCCATCGGCCATCGACCGTGCTGCCGCCCTATGTGCTGGATCGCCTGGTCCGCTATGGCAGCGCTCGGCTGCGGGCCTTTGCCAGCGACACCCTGGCGCTGGATCGCCACCTGCTGGCGCAGCGCGTCAGCCACCGCAGGCTGTCGATCACCACGGCCCAGGCGCCGGGCACGCCGCCCGGGCAGCCCTGGCGGCTGGTGCACAGCGCCGACCAGGGCAACCAGCTGCCTGGTCGACTGGTGCGCGGCGAGGGCCAGCCCGACAGCGGCGATGCGGCGGTGGACGAGGCCTATGCCTGGCTGGGGGCCACCTACCGGCTGTACTGGGAGGCCTTCGGACGCCACTCGATCGATCAGGCGGGCCTGCCGCTGATCGGCACCGTGCACTATGGCCAAGGCTATGAAAACGCCTTCTGGAACGGCGAGCAGATGGTCTTCGGCGATGGCGACGGCGAGGTGTTCCAGCGCTTCACCCGGGCCATCGACATCGTCGCCCACGAGCTTACCCATGGGGTGATCGATCATCAGGGCGGCCTGCTGTATCGCGACCAGTCCGGGGCCCTGAACGAGTCCCTGTGCGACGTGTTCGGCAGTCTGGTCAAGCAGCATCATCTCGGCCAGCAGGCGGACGAGGCCGACTGGCTGATCGGCGAGGGCCTGTTCGGGCCCGCGGTGACAGGGCGGGCGCTGCGCTCCCTGGCCCGGCCGGGCAGCGCCTATGACGATCCGCTGCTGGGCAGGGACCCGCAGCCGGCGCACATGCGCGACTATGTGCATACCCAGCAGGACAATGGCGGCGTGCACTTCAATTCCGGCATTCCCAACCAGGCGTTCCACCGGGTTGCCGTGGCCCTGGGCGGGCACGCCTGGGAGCGGGCCGGGCGCATCTGGTACGACGCCCTCTGTGCGCCCCAGCGCCGGGCCGATTGCAGCTTCGCCGAGTTCGCCGGCCTCACCCTGCAGGTCGCTACCGAGCGTTTCGGCGTCGACAGCGCGGAGGAAGTGGCGGTGCGCGAAGGCTGGCGGGCGGTGGGGGTATGGTCGTGAGCGACTTGCCGTCCCTGCAGGATCTGCAGTGGCTGCATCTGTCCCGGGAGGGCGGCGTGGCCGTGATGCCCGGCCTGCGCCGCCCCTGTTCCATCCAGCTGGACGAGTGTCCGGAGCCGCTGCGGGAAACCCTGCGGGGTCTGCTCGATGAGACGCTGCCCTGCGCGGTGGCGCCGGAAGAGGCCGGGCGGGGCGATCGGCGCTACTTCCTGCTGGAGCTGGTGTTCGCCGGGCAGGACGCGCCGCTGCGCCTGTGCGTCCCCGAGGAGGCGGCGCCAGCGGCGCTGGTGCAGTTGTGGCGCAGCGGCGGCGCCGGAACCTAGAAGCGCTCGCCCGGCTTGAGGTAGCGCCACTGGCCCACCGGCAGCCGGGCCATGTTCACCGCGCCGATGCGGATACGGCGCAGGCCCACCAGGCGCAGGCCGATGGCCTGGCAAAGGGCGCGGATATCGCCCGGCTGGGCCGCCTTCAGGGCCAGGCGCAGATGGTGTTCGTTCTGCCAGCTGGCCTTGCAGGGCGGCAGGTGACGCTCGCCCTGGCGAATGCCGCGCCCGAGGCGTTCCAGGGCCGGCTTGTCGGCGCTGCCGCGCACCTCGACGACATACTCCTCTTCCAGCGGCTTGTGACGGTTGCTCAGGTGGCGGATCACTCCGGTGCTCTGGCTGAACACCAGCAGGCCGCTGGCCTGCGGCTCGAGGACGCACAGCGGCTGCTGGCGCAGCAGGTGCTTGCGCACCGGGCGGATCGGCGCCTCGTCGCCGTCCCAGCGATTTTCCGGGATCAGCAGCGCCAGGGCCTGTTCCGCATCGCAGCCGGCCGGCTTGTGCAGCAGCAGGGTGGCGGGTGGAATCTCCTCGGCTCGCGCGCCAGGCAGCAGCTCCACGGGCTGGTCGGTGACCTTGAACTGCGGTGCCTCGACCCGCTCGCCGGCCACCGTGACCCAGCCCCCTTCGATATAGAGCTCGGCCTCGCGGCGCGAGCAGCCCAGCAGTTCGACAACGCGCTTGGACAGACGAATGGGTTCGGACATGGTTCGCAGCTCTGGACGGGGCGCGCGATTGTAGCCCCAAGTCAATGAACCGGTGTCAGGGATTGGCGATAGAATGCCGCGTCTTTTGCCGAAGCCTGGTGCGATGCGCTGCGTCTACCTGATCGACGACGATGAACTCATCCTGGAGCTGCATGCTGCGCTGCTGCGGGTTGCGGGACTGCGAATCCGCTGCTTTTCATCCTCGCGCGATTTCCTTTCCGCCTACGTGGCGTCCGACGCGTGCGAGTGCATTCTCTCCGACCTGCGCATGCCCGAAATGGGCGGCCTGGAGCTGCAGACCGAGTTGCTGACGCGGGGCGTCGAGACGCCGCTGATCTTCATCACCGGGCACGCCGACGTGGCCACTGCCGTGGAGGCCATGCGCCGTGGCGCCTTCGACTACGTGGAAAAGCCGGTGAACGGCGGGCAACTGCTCGAACGCGTGCATGCCGCGCTGGCTCGCTGCGCGGAGCTGCGCGAGGCGGCCCGGGCGCGCCGCGAGCGTGAACGGCGCCTGGCGCTGCTCACCGCCCAGGAACGGCGCATTGCCGAGTGGGTGGTGCAGGGCAGGTCCAGCCGGGAGATTTCCCAGCTGGCCGGCATCAGCGTGCGCACGGTGGAAAACCACCGAGCGCGCATCATGGACAAGCTGCAGGTCGGCTCGGTGGTGGAGATGGTTCGCGTCCTGCTGTAGAGCCTGCCGGAGGAACTGTCGTCGCAATCATGGGTCGCTTTTTAGGAGCGAATGCTCCACCTGTTTTCTCAGAAGAAAGGCTTACCCATGAAAAGATTCCTGACCGTCTCGACCCTGGCAGCCGCGCTGTTGCCAGTCGCCGTGCTGGCCGCACCGACGGCCGGCACCCAGGAGATCACGCTCAGTGGCGCAGGGGATAGCGACAAGGATTTCGATACCACCTTGCTGAATGTCCAGGGTAGCTGGGGTCAATACCTGAGCGACTCGGCTCTGTGGGGGATTCGCCAGTCCATCGGCATCTTCGATACCGAAGGCGAAAGCACCCAGTTCAAGGGCGGCACTCGGGTGTTCTACGACTATCACTTTGGTACCGGCAATACCCGGCCCTTCATCGGGGCCGCCATCGGTGGCGTTTATGGGGACGGCGTGGAGGATACCTTCATGGCCGGGCCGGAACTCGGCCTCAAGCATTGGGTGAACGACTCCACCTTCATCACCGGGATGGTGGAATACCAGTTCTATTTCAAGAGCGGCAGTGAGGCCGAGGACAACTATGACGACGGCTCGTTCGTCTATAGCCTGGGGGTGGGTTTCAACTACTGACCTGCTCCGGCAACAAAAAACCGGAACCCTCGGGTTCCGGTTTTCGTTTCGCGTGGATTGGACTCAGGAATTGCGCAGGCCGAAGCTCTCGTCCAGGGTGCCCGGTGCGCCGACCGGCTTGGGCGCATAGTCCCTGGGGGCCTGCACGGGCTCGTCGGCGCTGGGGGCTTGCAGACGCTCGCGCCGGTCGTTCTCGTGGTCGAGGGCTGCCAGCAGGCGCTGGCGGGTCAGTTCGTCGAGGGCCAGACGGTCGATGCCGTCGCTGAGGTGCTGCTGCACGTCCTGGTAGCTCTGGGTGAGCTTGCGCACCAGGGCGGCGGTGGTGTTGAAGTGGGTGATGACTTCGTTCTGGTAGTTTTCGAAGCGTTCCTGCAGTTCATCGAGCTGACTCTGGGTGCGGCTCGGCGCTGCACCGGGTGCCAGGCGCGAAATCAGAAAACCGATGACCACCCCGACAAGCAGGGCAATGGCTGGCAGCAGCCAGACCATGAGCGACTGTTCCACGAGTCCTTCCTCTATCTGCGGGTTTGTTTTACGTTAGCGACCCCAGTCTGCCCCCGAATGCCGCACCGTACAATGCTGCGAAAGGCCGGAAAGACTGGTGGCGCGCCCATGCGCCGTTCGCCGGCGATGACATGCATCGCCCGGACCTGAACCAAGACGAGTCGACCCTCAGCCGGGTCACGGAGTTCCTGCCTTGCTCATCCGCGAAACCCCCCTGCAGCTCGACGGCCCCTGCGGCGCGATCGAAGCCCTCTATCTGCCGGTACCCGACGCCCGGGGCCTGGCGCTGATCTGCCATCCCAACCCGGTCAAGGGCGGCACCATGCTCAACAAGGTGGTCTCCACCCTGCAGCGCACCGCCCGTGACGCCGGCTACTGCACCCTGCGCTTCAACTACCGGGGCGTGGGCGCCAGCGCTGGCACCCACGACATGCATATGGGCGAGGTGGACGATGCCGAGGCAGTGTGCGACTGGCTGCGCGCGCAGCATCCCGAGCTGCCGCTGAGCCTGCTGGGTTTCTCCTTCGGCGGCTTTGTCGCCGCGGCCCTGGCCGGCCGTCTGGAAGCGCGCGGCCAGCAGCTGGATCGCATCATCATGGTGGCTCCGGCGGTCATGCGCCTGGACGACTCGGTGGCCCTGCCGCAGACCGGGGCCCTGACCCTGATCCAGCCCGAGCAGGACGAGGTGGTGCCACCCGAGGCGGTGTACGCCTGGTCGGCGCAACTGGCGCGTCCCCATGAGTTGCTGAAAGTGGCAGAATGCGGCCACTTTTTCCACGGCAGGCTGGTCGATCTCAAGGATCTGGTCAGCGCTCGTCTCTGAACGACTGCCCCGTTAGACGGATTTGCATACATGACCACCCGCATCCTTACCGGCATCACCACCACGGGCACCCCGCACCTGGGCAACTACGCCGGCGCCATCCGCCCGGCCATCGTCGCCAGCCGCGCCAGCGACGTGGACTCCTTCTACTTCCTGGCCGACTACCACGCGCTGATCAAGTGCGACGACCCGGCGCGCATCCAGCGTTCGCGCCTGGAGATCGCCGCCACCTGGCTGGCCTGCGGCCTGGACACCGACAAGGCCACCTTCTATCGCCAGTCGGACATCCCCGAGATTCCCGAGCTGACCTGGCTGCTGACCTGCGTGACGGCCAAGGGCCTGCTCAACCGCGCCCACGCCTACAAGGCGGCGGTGGACAAGAACGTGGAGGCCGGTGAGGACCCGGACGCCGGGGTGACCATGGGCCTGTACAGCTACCCGGTGCTGATGGCCGCCGACATCCTGATGTTCAACGCCCACAAGGTGCCGGTCGGCCGCGACCAGATCCAGCACGTGGAAATGGCCCGTGACATCGGCCAGCGCTTCAACCACCTGTTCGGCCAGGGCCGCGAGCTGTTCACCCTGCCCGAGGCGGTGATCGAGGAGGAGGTGGCCACCCTGCCGGGCCTGGACGGTCGCAAGATGTCCAAGAGCTACGACAACACCATTCCGCTGTTCGGCAGCGCCAAGCAGCTCAAGGATGCCGTGGCCCGTATCGTCACCGACTCGAAGCTGCCCGGCGAGCCGAAGGACCCGGACAACTCCCACCTGTTCACCATCTACCAGGCCTTCGCCAGCGCCGCGCAGCTGGCCGAATTCCGTGCTGACCTGCTGGGCGGCCTGAGCTGGGGCGAGGCCAAGCAGCGGCTGTACGAGCTGCTGGAGAACGAGCTGGGCGAGGCGCGAGAACGCTACCATGCGCTAATCGCCAGGCCGGCCGATCTGGAGGACATTCTGCTGGCCGGCGCCGCCAAGGCGCGCCGCATCGCCACCCCCTTCCTCGGTGAGCTGCGCGAGGCGGTGGGCCTGCGCTCGTTCCGCGAACAGGTGCAGGTTCAGGTGGCGAGCAAGAAGAAGGCCGCCAGGACCGCGCGTTTCGTCAGTTTCCGCGAGCCCGACGGCAGTTTCCGCTTCCGCTTCCTGGCGGCCGACGGCGAGGAGCTGCTGCTGTCGCGACCGTTCGGCGACCCGAAGAAGACCGGCCAGATCAGCCAGCGGTTGATCGCCCAGGGGCCCGATGCGCTGGAACTGCGCGAGGACGAGGGCACCCAGTTCACCCTCTGGCTGGATGGCGAATGCATCGCCGACAGCCCGAGCTTCGCCGATCCCGCGGCGCTGGACGCGGCCATGTTGCGGGTGCGCGAGGCCATCGCCGGAATGGCCGCCGAAGGCTGAGCCACCGGCTCGGTCGAGAAGAATCGCCGGTTCAGGAAATGGCTTCGGCCGCGGCCGGGTGCGGATGGCGCCGGGTCGTGGCCAGGTCCCTTTCCACCGCCGGCACGAGTCTGTAGGAGCGGCTTCAGCCGCGATTGGGGAGCCCCGTTGTGAACGATCTGAGCAAATTGCCAAGCCCCGAGGGCGCCGTTAAAGTGGCGACCCCCTCCACCAACCACCAGGCTGCCATGACCCCACTCCAGCGCTATCAGGCCGACCTGCAACGCCCCGACTTTTTCCATGATGCCGCCCAGGAAAACGCCGTGCGGCACCTGCAGCGTCTGTACGACGAGTTGGTGGCTTCGCATCAGAGCTCCTCCGGGCTGCTGGGCAGGCTGTTCGGCAAGAAGCACCAGGGCCCCGTCAAGGGCCTCTACTTCTGGGGTGGCGTGGGCCGCGGCAAGACCTATCTGGTGGACACCTTCTACGACGCGCTGCCCTTCGAACAGAAGATGCGCACCCACTTCCACCGCTTCATGAAGCGCGTGCACGAGGAACTCAAGAGCCTCAAGGGCGAGAAGAACCCGCTGCCGATCATCGCCAAGCGCTTCGCCAGCGAGGCCCGGGTGATCTGCTTCGACGAGTTCTTCGTCTCCGACATCACCGACGCGATGATCCTCGGCACCCTGCTGGAAGAGCTGTTCAAGAACGGCGTGTCCCTGGTGGCCACCTCCAACATCGTGCCCGACGGCCTGTACAAGGACGGCCTGCAGCGCGCCCGCTTCCTGCCGGCCATCGCCCTGCTCAAGCAGCACACCGAGATCGTCAACGTCGACAGCGGCATCGACTACCGCCTGCGCGCCCTGGAGCAGGCCGAGCTGTACCACTGGCCGCTGGACGAGGAGGCCGAGGTCAGCCTGGACAGGAGCTTCCGCAGCCTGCTGACCGAGAACAGCACGGTGCGCGAGAACGAAGACCTGATCATCGAGAATCGCCCGATCCGCGCCCGCAAGGTGGCCAACGACATCGCCTGGTTCGACTTCCGCGCCCTGTGCGACGGGCCGCGCAGTCAGAATGACTACATCGAACTGGGCAAGATCTTCGAGGCGGTGCTGCTTTCCAACGTCGAGCAGATGGACTCCCACAAGGAGGACATGGCGCGGCGTTTCATCAACCTGGTGGACGAGTTCTATGATCGCAACGTCAAGCTGATCATGTCCGCCGAGGTGGAGCTCAAGGACCTGTATGTGGGCGGTCGCCTGGAGTTCGAATTCCAGCGCACCCTCAGCCGCCTGCTGGAAATGCAGTCCCACGAGTTCCTGGCGCGTCCGCACAAGCCCTGACCGCAGGCTCCTCCCAAAAACGGCGCTTCACGCGCCGTTTTTTATGCAGCTGCCGGGGGTCGCCTGGGCGCAACCTCGGCCACCGGTGGCGGTCCACCCAGAGCAACCCATTACTCAAGACGAGGCCAACATGAGCAGCTCGGGTGACAAGGCACGTGGCATGGGCAACGAAGCCATGGGCAAGATCAAACAGGGTGTCGGTGAGGCTACCGGCAATCAGGGCATGCGCCAGGAAGGCCAGATCCAGGAACGCAAGGGCGAGGCGCAGCAGATCAAGGGCGACGTCAAGGAGACCCTCAAGAAGGGCATCGACAAGGCCTGATCCTTCCCACAGACAGAGCCGGCGGGTTTGGCCCGCCGGCTTTTTTGTGGGTGCCATTCGCAGGCACGGGCCGAATGGCGTTCGAAATAAGAAGGGCCGGCGTTCGGATTTGCCGAATACCGGCGTCATTTTTCCATCTTTTTCCTAATGTTCGGCTTTTTGCTGCCGATCACCTGCTAGGTCAGGCAGCGCTCCGCGTGTGCTCTGCCCACGAACAATAATCCCACCCGGAAAAGGCTTCACCTATGTTCCTGAGGCGATTCAAGGTCGGCCATCGAGCCCTGGTCAGTTTTTCCATTGTCGCGTTACTGGTCGTGCTGCTTGGCGTGTTCGCCAAGAGCCAGATGCAGGTGATTCGCGGCGCTACCGTCACCATGCAGGACAACACGCTCCCCAGCTACAAGGCCCTGGGCTGGATCGGCGAGCAGATGCTGCGGCTGCGCATCATGTCCTTCCGGCTTTACGTCGATCGTGAACCGGCCCAGCTCAAGGCCAGCCTGGTGCGCGCCGACGAGATCGCCGGCGACCTGGCCAAGGCGGTCAACGACTACGAGGCGCTGGTGGTCAGCGACGCGGAGCGCGAGCAGTTCCGCCTGGTGCGTCAGGCCATGCAGGATTACGTGAACATCCACAAGAGCATGGTGGCCGCCTC